>AXCX01000251.1 GCA_000767215.1 Actinotalea fermentans ATCC 43279 = JCM 9966 = DSM 3133 | reverse complement strand
GGGGGCGACGGGGGCGGCCGGCGGTTCCTCCTCCGTCCGACGGCGCGGGCTGAGCGGCGTCGACGCCTGGATCACCGGCGGCTGCCACACCTCGTCGCTGCCGGCCCTGGCGGCGTCGGCGAGCGCGTCGGGGCTCGGCGCGAGCGGGATGGCCGAGGCGGCGGCCGCGTTGCCCGCGGACATGTCCCACGTCGGTGCGGCGTCGGTGTGCGACCGGCGCTTCGGCAGGCCGGTCTCGGTGGTGCCCTCGACGAGGGCGGCGAGGTCGACCGCCTGGGCCGGGTTCTCGACCGACCCGAGCGCGCCCGCCGCGACGTCCTGGACGGCGTCGGGCACCGGGGCGTAGGCCGACTCGTGCACGACGGCAGCCGCCTCCTCCGGCAGCACGAACCCCTCCACCCGGGCCGGGGGGGCCGTGGGCGGCGTGATGGGGATGGCGCCGGGGTTGACGAACAGGACCAGCGGCATGCGGACCGTGACGAGCGTGCCCTTGCCGTCCGGGCCCGTGCTCATGCTCACCGACGCGCCGAGGCGCGCCGCGATGCGGCCGACGACGTAGAGGCCGAGGCGCTGGGCGCCGAGCACGTCGCTCGCGGACGAAGTCTCCAGGCGCGCGTTGGCCTGGTTGAGCTCCTCGGGCGTCATGCCGAGGCCCTGGTCCTGGATCGTGATGATGACGGCCGTCTCGTCGATGCCCGTCGAGACGTGCACCGGCGTGCCCGGGTCGGAGAACACCGTCGCGTTCTCGAGGATCTCCGCGAGCATGTGCGCGGTCGGCAGGGCGGTGTGGCCGAGCATCAGCGGGTCGACCGGGAGCTCGAGCTGGATGCGCTCGTAGTGCTCGATCTCGGACGACGCGGTGCGGATCACGTCGGAGGTCGGCAGCGGCTCACGGAGCCGGCGGCCGGTGTCGATGCCCGCCAGGACCAGGAGCGACTCGCTGTTGCGGCGCATACGGGTGGCGAGGTGGTCCAGCCGGAACAGGTCGGCCAGCGTCTTCGGGTCCTCCTCCGAGCGCTCGAGCGCGTCGATGAAGGACAGCTGCCGGTTGAGGAGGACCTGGTCGCGGCGGGCCACGTTGACGAACATCTCGGCGATGGACGCGCGCAGGGCGGCCTGCTCCTGGGCGACCTCGATGGTCGTCTGGTTCACCTCGTTGAACGCGGCGGCCAGGCGGCCGATCTCGTCGCGGGACTCGATCGGGATCTTCGTCAGCCGCAGGTCCGGGCCTTGGCCCGGGATGGCGACCTGCTCGACCAGGTGCGGCAGCTCGTCGCGGACGGTGCCTGCGGCCTCCGTCAGGCGGCGGACCGGGCGGACGATCGCGCGGGCGATGGACAGCGCGATGACGACGGACAGGATCACCGCGAGGGCGGTGACGGAGATGGACAGCGCCGCCTCGCGGAGAGCGGCGTTGGCGACGGCGGCCGACCGCGACTCGGCGAGGTTCGCGACCTCGCGCGCGGTGTCGTTGAGGTCGTCGAGCTCGTTCTCGGCGCCGGCGACCCAGTCGGTCGGCAGGATGGTGAGGGCGACGGCGACCTGGGCGACGCCGGCCGCGTCGAGGCGGCTCATCGTGCGTCGGTAGTTCCCGAAGTCCTGGGCGGCGGCCGTGACCAGGATCGACTCGGGGATCTGGTAGTCGGTGTCGAGGTCGAGCGTGTTGAGCGAGCCGGCGACGTCGTTGCGCAGGTCGTTGTTCTCGTTGATCGTCTCGGCGAGGAGGTTCAGCGCGGCGGTGTCGGGCTGGCCCGCGTGCACGCCGGCGAGCGTCTCGCGGCCGAGCACGAGCTCGCGCTGGTAGGCCTCCATGAGGCCGTCGAGCTCGCCCTGCGTGGAGACGATGACGGCGAGCTGCCGGTCCGTGAGGCCCTGCGCCAGGTCGACGGGGAACTCGGTGACGGCGCCGACGACGGAGTCGTACTGCTGCTGGATGACCGACGCGGCGACCTGACCGCCGTCGGCGAACTTCCGCGCGGAGTCGAGGATGCCGAGCGTGCCGATGATCCGGTCGAACGCCGCCTTGACGGTCGGGTCGAGGACGTCGAACTGGACCTTGCTGGTCGCGGTGCGGAAGCGGCTGGCCGCGGTGTCGACGTCGGACCGGACGTCCTCCGTGCTGGCCGTCGCCTGGCTCGCGAGGGGACCCATGACCTGGAGCGTGACCGACCGCTCCTCCTGGAGCGCGCCCGCGAGGAGGCGGGACTGCTCGACAGCGGAGAGGACGTCCTGCACCGCCCGGCTGGAGCGCACGTCCTGCACGGCCTGCCAGGAGACGAGACCTGCCAGGCCGAAGAGGACGAGCACGGGCACGGACAGGGCCGCGAGGACCTTGCCCCGAATGCCCAACCTGCGAAGCATTGGCGTCTCCTTCACTGTGCGGAGGCTGCGCATCCGCCGCACACCGTGCTGGATCCCGGTCGCGTCCACGTCGGCCGCCACCGTTGGATCAGCATCGGCGCACACATCGCCCGGCATTAGGCCGTTCGGGCATCGAGGTCGATCCCGCACACGATATCCGCCCTTTTTCACCCGCCTGCAACACTCGTGGCCATGCGTGTTCTCGGATTTACCGGTATCGGTGGCCCCGAAGTGCTCCAGGTGCGCGAAGAACAGGGTCCTGAGACCCCCTCCGGGGACGACGTCGTGATCGAAGTGGCGGCCGCCGGGGTGAACCGGGCGGACGTCCACCAGCGCGAGGGCCGCTACCCGCCGCCGCCGGGCGCGCCGGCCTGGCCGGGCCTCGAGGTGTCCGGCACGGTGCTCGCCGCCGGCCCCGCGGCGCCGTGGTCTCCCGGGGACCGCGTCGCGGCGCTGCTCGACGGCGGGGGGTACGCCGAGCAGGTGGTCGTGACCTCCGCGCTGGTCCTGCCGGCACCGGCCGCCCTCCCCCTGCCCGACGCCGCCGCGCTCCCGGAGGCGGCGTGCACGGTGTGGGCGACGCTGGTCATGAGCGCCGGGCTGCGGGCCGGTGAGACCGTCCTGGTGCACGGCGGCTCGGGCGGCATCGGCACGACGGCGATCCAGGTCGCCGCGGCGCTCGGCGCGCGGGTCGTCGCGACGGCGGGTGGACCGGAGCGGGCTCGTCGCTGCGCCGAGCTGGGCGCCGACGTCGTCGTGGACCACCGCGGCGAGGACTTCGTCGAGGCGGTGCGCGAGGCGACGCAGGGTCGGGGCGCGGACGTCGTGCTGGACATGGTCGGCGCGGCCTACCTCGAGCAGAACGTGGCGGCGCTCGCCGTCGGGGGCCGGCTCGAGGTGATCGGCCTGCAGAAGGGCCGACGCGCGGAGCTGGACCTGGGCGCGCTGATGGCCCGCCGCGCGAGCGTGCACGCGGCGACGCTGCGCGCCCGTCCGACCGCGGAGAAGGCGGCGATCGTCACGGCCGTCCGCGAGCACGTGTGGCCGATGGTCGCGTCGGGCGCGGTGCGGCCGGTGGTCCACGAGCGGATCCCGCTGGCGGAGGGCCGGCGGGCGCACGAGCTGCTGGAGTCGGGCGCCGTCTTCGGCAAGCTCCTGCTCGTGCCCTGAGGCGGCGTCAGTCGGCCAGGAGGCCCTCGGCAACGGCCGTGGCCAGCGTGGGGGCCAGGGGCAGGCGCGGGATCAGCGTGGCCTGGAGCGCGTGGTAGACGTCCGGCTTGCCGGACCAGACGGTGCGCGAGACGCGGTGATCGGCGTCGAGCTCGTGCCACCAGGAACCGCCCACGGGGTCGATGACGTGCGCGGCCGCCTCGTCCCACCAGCGGCGGTACCAGTCCTCGTACGCCGGGTCGCCGGTCGCCGTCGCCAGCGCGGCGGCCGCACCGATGCCCTCGCACAGCACCCAGTGCATCCGCTCGCGCACCACCGGCCGCCCGTCGAAGCCGACCGTGTACACGAAGCCGGACGCGCCGTCGGCGTGCCAGCCGTCGCGCACGGCCACCCGGGCGAGCGCGACGGCGTCGGGCAGCATCCAGGCCGGCGCGGCGCGACCGCGCAGCTCGAGGGCGGCCCGCAGGTGCAGCGTCAGCCGGGACCACTCGAGCAGGTGCCCGATCGTCACGCCGTACGGCCGGAAGGGGTGGGCCGGCACGTCCTTGTGGTGGTCGAGCAGCGGCTGCCAGGACGGGTCGAAGTGCTCCGGCAGACGCCAGTCGTGCTCGCGCGCGAACCCGTGCACCACCCGCTCGGTGATCCGCAGGGCGCGGGTCAGCCAGGCGTCGTCGCCCGTGACGTCCGCGGCGGCGAGGTACGCCTCGACCGTGTGCATGTTCGCGTTGACGCCGCGGTAGGCCTCCTCCCGGGTGAACGCCCGGTCCCACGACTCGCGGACCATCCCGGCGTCCTCCTCCCAGAAGTACCGCAGGGAGACGGCGAGCGCGTCGTCGAGGAGCTCGCGCGCGCCGGGCCGACCCGCGGCCGCCGCGCTCGACGCGGCCAGCACCACGAACGCGTGCGCGTAGGCCGCCTTGCCGTCGTCGGCGGGCCCGTCGGGCGTCCGGGAGGAGAACCAGCCGCCGTGCTCGCCGTCGTGGAAGGCCCCCGTGAGCGCCGCGACGCCGTGGTCGGCGAGGGGGCCCGAGCCCGGCCTGCCCAGAAGGTCGCCGAGCGCGAACACGTGCGTCATCCGGCAGGTGACGTAGAGCTCGGTCGCCCGCGCGTCGTCCACCGTGCCGTCGTCGCGCAGCCAGCCGAAGCCGTCGTCGACGCGCGACGCGCGGGCGAACGCGAGCAGCCGGTCCGTCTCCTGCTCGAGCCAGCGCCGGTGCGCGGGCGAGCCCATCCACGCCATGCGCGGCACGCTACCGGCGGCGGGCGGTGGGGGCGTCATGATGGAGGCATGACGGACCGCGAACCCCAGGAGATCCCCGCCGAGGCACCGGCCGAGGGGGCCGTCGACCCGTCCGACCCGGCGAGCATGATCGGCCAGCCGGCGAAGATCATGCGCATCGGCACGATGATCAAGCAGCTGCTCGAGGAGGTGCGCTCCGCGCCCCTCGACGACGCCGCGCGCGGCCGCCTGGCGGAGGTCCACGAGCGGTCGCTGCGCGAGCTCGAGGACGGGCTCTCGCCGGACCTGGTCGAGGAGCTCCGCCGGATCACGCTCCCGTTCTCGGACGAGGGGCAGCCGAGCGACGCCGAGCTGCGGATCGCCCAGGCGCAGCTCGTGGGCTGGCTGGAGGGCCTCTTCCACGGCCTGCAGACAGCGCTGCTCGCCCAGCAGATGAGCACCCAGGCACAGCTCGCCCAGATGCGCCGCGCACTGCCGCCGGGCGTCATCGTGCAGGGACACCTGGCCCATGACGAGGAGAACCCGAAGGCCCCGGGCCAGTACCTGTAGCGGCCCAGTCCCTGGAGCGGCCGCTGCGGCGCGTCGAGCGCGTCGGATGCCTCGGGCGCGTCAGGCGCCGTCGGTGGCGCCGGGCGGCGCGTCCGCGGGCGCGGGGTCGCGGCGCGAGGTCAGCGCGATGGCCACGGACACGAGGACCAGCCCGACGGCGTCGGCCGGGCCGGGCAGCTGGTGCAGCGCCACCGCACCGACGACGGCGGCGCTCGCCGGGAGCAGCGCCAGCAGGACGGCGAACGCGGCCGCCGACACGCGCGGCAGC
>AXCX01000250.1 GCA_000767215.1 Actinotalea fermentans ATCC 43279 = JCM 9966 = DSM 3133 | reverse complement strand
CCACCGGCGCGCTCGCGGTCGACGTCGGCGGCCTGGCGGACGGCGAGCGTGCCCGGTACCGCTTCACCGGGACGGGCCCCGACGGGACACCCGTCGCGACCGACTGGTTCGACGTCGCGCCGGCGACCTGGCGGCCCGACGGCGGGCGCCTCACCGTCGACGGCGCGCCCGCCGGGACCCACCCGCGCGTCGTCCCCGGGTCGATCGCGTGGCTGACCACCGCCGACGGCGTGCATCGCGTGCGGTTCGCGCTGCGGATCGCCGCGGACGCGCACGTGGTGGGCTTCGGCGAGCGGTACGACGCCGTGGACCAGCGCGGGCTGAGCCTCGACGCGGTCGTGTTCGAGCAGTACAAGTCCCAGGGCCGCTTCCGCCGGACCTACCTGCCGATGCCGTTCGCGCACGTCCTCCCGGGCGCGAGCGGCGGGGAGCCGTGGGGCTTCCACGTCCGCACGTCGCGCCGCTCCTGGTACGACGTCGGCGCAGCGGCGCCCACCGAGGTGCGCGTGGAGGTCGCCCTGGGCGGCACGCGCGACGAGGCGCTCGATGTCGGGGTGTACGACGGCGCCCCGCACGAGGTGCTGGACGCGTTCCTCGCGGAGGTCGGCCGGCCCGAGGTGCTGCCCGACTGGGTGCTGCGCCTGTGGGCCTCGGGGAACGAGTGGAACACCCAGGCGATCGTCACCGAGCGCATGGACACCCACGCCGAGCTCGACATCCCCGTCGGCGTGGTGGTGATCGAGGCGTGGAGCGACGAGCACGGCATCGTCATCTGGCGCGACGCCGCCTACGAGCCGCACCGCGACGGCGCCCCCTTCGCGGCGGCCGACTTCACCTGGGGGCAGGCGTGGCCGGATCCGAAGGCCATGGTCGACGAGCTCCACGCGCGCGGCGTCAAGGTGGTCCTCTGGCAGATCCCGCTGCTCAAGACGCGAGAGGACCTGCCGGCCGACACCCCCGACGACGCCCAGGTGCTGCTCGACGGCGCGGCGCTGGTCGAGGGCGGGCACGCCGTCCTCGACGCCGACGGGACCCCCTACCGCAACCGCGGCTGGTGGTTCCCGAAGGCGCTCATGCCCGACCTGTCCGCGCAGCGCACGCGCGACTGGTGGACGGCCCGGCGCCGCTATCTCGTGGAGGAGATCGGCGTCGACGGCTTCAAGACCGACGGCGGTGAGCACGCCTGGGGCGACGAGCTGCGCTACGCCGACGGCCGGCGTGGCGACGAGGCCAACAACCTCAACCCCGTGCACTACGCGCGGGCGTTCGGCGACCTCCTGCGCTCGGCGGGCAAGGCGCCGGTGACGTTCTCGCGCGCGGGCTTCACGGGCTCGCAGGCGCACGGCCTGTTCTGGGCGGGCGACGAGGACTCCACCTGGGACGCGTTCCGCTGGACGCTCAACGCGGGCATCTCCGCGGCGTCGTGCGGCATCGTCTACTGGGGTTGGGACCTGGGCGGATTCTCGGGTCCCGTGCCCGACGCCGAGCTCTACGTCCGCGCTGCGGCGGCGTCGGTCTTCATGCCGCTCATGCAGTACCACTCGGAGTTCAACCACCACCGGCCCCCGCTGCGGGACCGGACGCCGTGGAACGTCGCCGAGCAGACCGGCGACGCGGCGGTGGTCGAGGAGTTCCGGCGCCTGGCCCACCTGCGCGAGCGGCTCGTGCCCTACCTGTCCGAGCAGGCGTCGCGCACGGTGGCGACGTCGCGCCCGCTCATGCGCGGTCTGTTCTTCGACTGGCCCCACGACGCGCAGGTGTGGGCGTGGCCCGCGGAGTACCTGCTCGGCGACGACCTGCTCGTGCACCCGGTCACCGAGCCCGGCGCGACGACGTGGCGTACCTACCTGCCGGAGGGGCGCTGGGTCGACCTGTGGTCGGGGCGGGCGCACGACGGCGGCTGCGTCGTCGAGCGCGGCGTGCCGCGCGACCTGGTGCCGGTGTACGTCCGGGACGGTGCCGGCGACGGCGTCCGGCCGGCCGCGCTGCGGCGCGACCTCGGCGTCTGAGGGACGCCCGGACGCCTACCCGTGCGCCTGCGCGACCCCGCCCTTGCCGCCGTGCTTGACGCCGTACATGGCGACGTCGGCGGCCCGGAGCAGGGCGGACGGCTCGGCGGGCACGTCGGGTCCGGGGACGGCGACGCCCGCGCTGCCGCCCACCGACACGGACGTGCCGTCGACCTCCACCGGGGCGGTGATCTCGGCGAGCAGCGTGCGAGCCGTGGCCGCGGCGTCCCGGGCGGCGTCGCCGCGCAGGAGGACCGCGAACTCGTCGCCGCTCATCCGGAACGCCCTCGCGTACTGGGTCCCGCGCTCGAGCGCCGCCCCGAGGCGGCGGGCGATGGCGACGAGCACGTGGTCGCCGACGGCGTGCCCGTGCACGTCGTTGATCTGCTTGAAGTCGTCGAGGTCGAGGAAGATCACCGCGACCGGAGTGCCGTCGGCGCGGTGCTCCGCCGTGGCGGTCTCGAGGCGGTCGTGCAGGAGCGCGCGTCCGCCCAGGCCGGTCAGGGAGTCGTGCATCGCCTGGTGCCGGAGCCGGCGCTCGGTCGCCTCGAGCCGTTCGACGAGGTGGCGGTTCTCCACGAGCGTCGCCTGCTGCCGCACGATGAGCAGGACGCCCGTGACGACGGCGGTCGCGGCGACCGCCTCGGGCACCCCGTCGCCGAGGTAGTCCACGAGGATCACGGCGATCGCCGGGACGAGCGCGGCGTAGGGCGCGTACACGAGCCCGGGGTGGGTGCTCACGACCTCCCGGCGCTCCGACGTTCCGCGGTAGACGCGGGTCCCGAGGAGCACGAAGGCGAACCCCACGGCCCACAGCGGGTGCCCGGTCCGGACCCAGAGCACGTCGGACAGCGCCACCGTGGCGAGCCCGGCCATGTAGAGCCTCGGCATCGCGCGCCGGCACCGGGGGATCTCGGTGATGCTCACCGTCCCGAAGAGCGTGAGCGCGGCGACGGCGCCGAGCGGCAGCGCCACGGCCGCGGCGCCTGCGAGGCCGCCCTCGGCCGCGTCGACGGTCCCCTCGAACAGCGGGTGCCAGCCGATGATGAAGAGCGCCGCGCCGGCGATCGCGCCGTCCACGACCAGCCGCACCCGCGACGACATGGCGGGGGTCTTCGCGGTGAACCAGCACGCGGCCCCGGTGCAGAGCACGAAGCCAGTCCGGCCCGCCGTCGCGGCCGCCTCGGGCAGCGGCGAGAGCCAGGCGAGAGGCGCCAGCAGCCAGAGCGTCAGCCCGGCGGTGTCGCACCGCCAGCCGAGCCGGCTCCGGCCCGCGCGGGCGCGGTGCGCGGCATCGAGCGTGCCGATGATCGCGGCCGCGGCGAGCAGGGCGTCGAGGACCAGGCCGACCGCGCGGTCGGCCAGCAGCCAGCGCACGAGCGTGAGCGCGGCGAGGCCGACGGCTGCGCCGAGGGTCGCCCGCGGGACCGCCCGCCGGGCGGCAGGGTGCGTGCGTCCCATCGGCATCGAGGCCTCCGCCGGTGGTATCGGACCTCGCTGTCCGCAGATGAGTGTCTCGCTGGGTGAACGGCGGGTGAAGAGGGTGGAACAGGCGCGTCGGCGCCGGGGGTTGTCGCCTGCATGACGGACTACGGCCACGACATGCTGTTCGGGACGTTCATCACGCCGCTCGCCGCGGATCCCGGGCGCACCGTGGACCTCGCCGTGGCGACGGAGCGCGCCGGTCTCGACCTCGCGACGTTCCAGGACCACCCGTACCAGCCGCGGTTCCTGGACGCGTGGACCCTGATGACCTGGGTGGCCGCCCGGACGGAGCGGCTGCGCGTGGTGGCGAACGTCGCGAACCTCCCGCTGCGGCACCCGGTGGTGCTGGCCCGGTCGGTCGCGAGCCTCGACCTGCTCAGCGGCGGCCGGGCCGAGCTGGGCCTGGGTGCGGGCGCGTTCTGGGACGCGATCGCCGCGGTCGGCGGCCCGCGCCTGGCGCCGGGCGAGGCGGTGCAGGCGCTCGAGGAGGCGCTCGAGGTCGTCCGCGGGGTCTGGGACGCGGGTAACCGCGAGCGGTTCGCGGTGCCCGGGCGGTTCCACGCCGTGGACGGTGCCAAGCGCGGACCGGCGCCGGCGCACGACGTCGCGATCTGGGTCGGCGCGGTGCGGCCGCGGATGCTGCGGCTGATCGGCCGCGCGGGGGACGGCTGGCTCCCGTCGCTCGGCTACCTGGGCGGGCTGCGGCCGCTCGCGGAGGGCAACGCCGTGATCGACGACGCCGCCGCCGAGGCGGGCCGCTCGCCGTCGGACGTCCGGCGGCTGCTCAACCTCGACGGCGAGCTCACCGCTGCCCGCACGGACCGGTTCCTCGTGGGCCCTCCCGAGCAGTGGGCCGAGCAGCTCGCCGACCTCGCGCTCGGGTACGGCGTCTCCGCGTTCGTGCTCCCGGGCGACGACCCCGACGCCTACGAGGTCTTCGGCCGCGAGGTGGCGCCGGCCGTCCGCGAGCTCGTCGCCGCCGAGCGCGCCCGCTGAAGCGGGCTGCCCCGGGCCGGCGCTGCGTGCCGGCGGGATCGCCCGCGGGATGGCCCGCGGGGGCGGAGACACTTCTCGGAGATGCTTGCCGCGGCAAGGACTTCTGGAAAGTGACTCCCCCGCTCGCGGTGGTGACGGTGGTGACAGGCCGGCGCCGGGCTACCGAACCCGACCGACGCCAGGCGATCCGCCGCGCAGGGGTGGGACCGTCCGCGAGGGTCAGCGGGCTGCGGGCATCGTCGCCTTGCCGTCCAGCCACAGCGTCTCGGACGGGTCGGAGTGGGTGCCGCCCGAGCGCACGTGCTTGCCGGGCGCGACCGGCCCGTTCTTGAGCACGTACCAGAGCGCCATCGCGTGGCCGCGGCCCAGGTCGTAGTCCTCCTTGAACCACGCGACGACGTCGGCCGCCTTGGTGGTGGGGGAGTCGAAGCCCTTCTGGCGGGCGACGTCGAGGACCTGGCGCGGGGTCAGGCCGGTGCGCTCTTCGATGGTGTCGAGGTATGCCTGGAAGCTCATGTCGTGACAGACCGGCCACGCGCGGGCAACTGATCGGGCATGCTGAGGCGCGTCGAGAGGAACCGCGATGACCGTGCCCCCCGGCTCCGCGCCGCAGCCCGAGACGCGGCAGCTGCGCTGCCCGCTCTGCGACGGCGTCCATTTCCAGCGCGAGGAGGCCCGGCAGGACTCCCGGTGGGGCTGGACGTCGCACCGGATGACGCTGATGATCTGCCAGCGCTGCCGCTACGTCCTGCACTTCTACGACCAGCACTCCTTCTTCGACGTCGACTGAGGACGTCGACGTCGACTCCTCAGTCGACGTCGACCGAGCGTCGGCTCAGCCCGCGGCGCGGGACTCGTACAGGCCGACCTGGTTGCCGTCGGGGTCGGTGAAGACCGCCCAGGCGCTGTTCTCGTCGATCGGCGTCCGCTCCATCGCCACGGTGGCGCCGAGCTCGACAGCGCGGCGCAGGGCGTCGTCGATCGAGTCCACCTCGACGTAGCTGCGGGGCTGCGTGAAGCCCTCGCTGCGCGGCGCGAGCCCGCCCCCGCTGATGCCGTTCGGGGCCCGCCACATGGGGTAGTCCTCGAAGCCCGGCATCGTGTCGATCTGCCAGCCGAACAGCCCGCCGTAGAACGCGCGCCCCGCGGCCAGGTCGCTCACCGGGATGTCGATGTGCGTGATGTCGCCGTGTGCCATGTCCCGCTCCTCCGTCTGCCGGCCGCACCCGCCGCGGCCGCGAGGCGGCCCACGCTAGCCACGGCCCCCGACACCCGCGCGCGGTGCATCCCGACGGCGAACGCACCCCGACGG
>AXCX01000249.1 GCA_000767215.1 Actinotalea fermentans ATCC 43279 = JCM 9966 = DSM 3133 | reverse complement strand
GGGTGGCCGGCCTGGCCGGCGTCGTCCGCAGCCGGTTCGCCGCCGCCTGGGACGGGGCGAGCCGGACCCTGGTCCGCGCCGAGGCCCGCGCGCTGTGGCCCCGGCTGCTCGGGCAGGTCGTGTTCGCCGCCGCGTACGTCGGCGCGACCCTCCTCGTCGTCCGCAACGCCGTGGCCGGGCGGGGTACCGCCGGCGACGTGATCCTCGTGCTCACGCTGGCCGCACAGGTCAACGGGCAGGTGGTTGCGGCGGTGAGCGTGCTGCAGACCCTGCAGCGGACCGCCACGGCGATGGTCGGCCTGGGCTGGGTCGAGGACCTCGTGACGGCGCCACCGGCCCACGGCCTGCCCGAGGACGCCCCCGTCCCCGCCCGGCTCACCGGAGGGATCCGCCTGACGGGCGTCGCGTTCACCTACCCCGGCACGGACCGGCCGGTGCTCGCCGGCGTCGACCTCGACCTGCCGGCCGGCACCACGGTGGCCGTCGTCGGGGAGAACGGGGCCGGCAAGAGCACGCTCGTCAAGCTGCTGGCCCGGTTCTACGAGCCGACGACCGGCGCGATCACCGTGGACGGCGTCGACCTGCGGCGCATCCCCGTACGCGGCTGGCGCGAGCGGATCGCGGCCGGCTTCCAGGACTTCGCGCGCCTGGAGTTCCTCGCGCGCGAGACGGTCGGCGTCGGCGACCTGCCGAGGATCGACTCGGAGGCGGCGGTGCTCGATGCGCTCGACCGGGCGGACGCCGGCGCCCTGCTCGACCGCCTCGAGGACGGTCTGGACACCCAGCTCGGGCTGTCCGCCGATGGCACGGAGCTGTCCGGCGGGCAGTGGCAGAAGCTGGCCCTCGGGCGGGCGATGATGCGCACCTCGCCGCTGCTGCTCCTGCTCGACGAGCCGACCTCCGCCCTCGACGCACAGGCCGAGCACCAGCTCTTCGAGCGGTACGCGCACACCGCCCGCGAGGTGGGCGCCCGGACGGGCGCGATCACGGTGCTCGTCTCGCACCGCTTCTCCACCGTCCGGATGGCCGACCTGATCCTCGTGGTCGCCGACGGCCGGATCGTCGAGGCGGGAACGCACGAGGACCTCGTCACGGCGGACGGGCTGTACGCCGAGCTGTACGGTCTGCAGGCCGCCGCCTACAGCTGACCCCCCGACCGCTCACGCAAGGAGGTCCGGATGTACGTGCCCCGGCACTTCGCCGTCGACGACGCCACGACCGCCGAGTTCCTCGCGGGCGCCGGCGCGGCACACCTCGTGACCGCCACCGCCGAGGGCCTGGTCGCCACCCGGCTCCCCTACGTCTGGGCGCCCGAGGTCGGTGCGCACGGCGCGCTCCAGGCTCACGTGGCGCGGACCAACGACCAGTGGCGCCGGCCGCCGGTGGGCGAGGCGATGGCGATCGTGCACGGCCCCGACGCGTACGTGACCCCCTCCTGGTACGCGACGAAGGCCGAGCACGGGCGGGTGGTGCCGACGTGGAACTACGTCACGGCCCACGTGTACGGCCGGCTCGTCGTGCACGACGACGAGGACTGGCTCGCCGCGCACGTGCGCGCCCTCACGGAGCGCTTCGAGGCCGCCCGCCCGGAGCCGTGGGCGGTCGACGACGCCCCGCCGGCCTTCGTCGCGGGCCAGCTGCGCGCCGTCGTCGGCCTCGAGCTCGTGGTGACCCGCGTGGAGGCGAAGGCGAAGCTCAGCCAGAACCGATCGGACGCCGACCGGGCCGGCGTGGCTGCCGGGTTCGCCTCCGCCGGGGACGCACGGATGGCCGACGCCGTCCGTGCCGCCGCGAGTCGTAAGGTCGGTGCATGACCTCGACCTCCCCGGATTCCCCCACGCGCCCGGCCACCGCCGTCGACGCCGTCGCCGACCAGTACCTGACCGCCTACTGCCGGCTCAACCCGTTCGCGGCCACGGCGATGGGCGTGCCGGGCTACGACCACCTGGCCACGGACCTCTCGCCGGCCGGCTGGGACGCGATGGCGGCCTCGGCGCGCGACACCCTCGCGGAGCTGGCCACGGGCGAGCCCGCGGACGACGTGGACCGCGTGACGATCGCCGCGATGCAGGAGCGCCTCGGCCTGGAGGTGGCGCTGCACGAGGCGGACGAGTGGACCGGCCAGCTGAACAACATCGCCTCCCCGGTGCAGGAGATGCGCGACATCTTCGACATCATGCCGACGTCGACGCCGGAGCACTGGGAGAACATCGCCCTGCGGATGGCCGCGCTGCCCGACACCGCGGCGGGCGTCATCGAGTCGCTGCGGCTGGCGGCCTCCCGGGGCCGGGTGGCCCCGATCCGCCAGGTCTCCGAGTGCATCACGCAGGCGGACGAGATCGCCGCCGCAGGCTCGTTCTTCGACACGTTCGTGACCGGCGCCGAGGTGGACGCGGCACTCGACGACTCCGCCGCCTGCCAGGCGATCCGCAAGGCTCTCGGTGAGGGTGCCGAGGCCGCGCGTCGGGCGTACGGGCAGCTCGCGGACTTCCTGCGGGACGAGCTCGCGCCGCAGGCGCCGCAGGACGACGCCGCCGGCCGTGACCGCTACCCGCTGTGGTCGCAGTACTTCCTCGGCGCGCGCGTGGACCTCGAGGAGACCTACGCGTGGGGTCTGGACGAGCTCGCGCGCGTCGTCGCCGAGCAGGAGGCCATCGCCGCCGAGATCGCCGGTCCCGGGGCGAGCGTCGCCGACGCCGTGGCGAAGCTCGACGCGGACCCGGCCCGCCGGCTCGAGGGCACGGCGGCGCTGCGCGCGTGGATGCAGGAGACCTCCGACGCCGCGATCGCCGCGCTGAACGGCGTGCACTTCGACATCCCGGAGCCCGTGCAGCGGCTCGAGTGCCGCATCGCGCCCACGCAGAGCGGCGGCATCTACTACACCGGCCCGTCCGACGACTTCTCGCGGCCCGGCCGGATGTGGTGGTCCGTCCCTGCCGACGTCACGACCTTCAACACCTGGCGCGAGAAGACGACCGTCTACCACGAGGGCGTCCCCGGCCACCACCTGCAGATCGGCCAGGCCGTCTACCTGCGCCAGACCCTCAACGCCTGGCGCCGGCTGGGCTGCTGGGTGAGCGGCCACGGCGAGGGCTGGGCGCTGTACGCCGAGCGCCTCATGGCCGACCTCGGGTTCCTCGACGACCCGGGCGACCGCCTCGGGATGCTCGACGGCCAGCGGATGCGCGCGGCGCGCGTGGTCATCGACCTCGGCGTGCACCTCGGGCTGCCCGCGCCCGCGCAGTGGGGCGGCGGCACCTGGGACGCGGACAAGGCCTGGGAGTTCTTCAAGGCGAACGTGAACATGCCGGAGTCCTTCCTGCGGTTCGAGCTCAACCGGTACCTGGGCTGGCCCGGGCAGGCACCCGCCTACAAGATCGGGCAGCGCCTGTGGGAGCAGGCCCGCGACGAGTACGTCGCCGGCGCCCGCGCCCGCGGCGAGACCGGTGACCTCAAGGCGTTCCACGCCCGCGCACTCTCGCTCGGGTCCGTCGGCCTCGACGTCCTGCGGGACGCCCTGCGGTGAGGTTCGTCCTCGCGTCCGCGTCCCCCGCCCGCCTGGCCACGCTCACGTCCGCCGGCTTCGCGCCGGAGGTCCGCGTGTCGGGCGTCGACGAGGACGCGGCGCTCGCGGCCGCGCGTGCCGACCGTGGGGAACCTCCCCACGGTCGGCACGTCATGGGCAGCTCGACCGCCGACGACGTCCTCGTCCTCGCCCGCGCGAAGGCGGAGGCCGTCGCGCGCGACGAGAGCGGCGCCGTCGTGCTGGGGTGCGACTCCATGCTCGAGCTCGACGGCCGGCAGCTGGGCAAGCCCGCCGACGCCGCGGAGGCCGTGGAGCGATGGCGCGCGATGCGCGGGCGCTCGGGCGTGCTGCACACCGGCCACTGGCTCGTCGACACGCGCGAGCCCGACCGGGCCGCCGGCGCGACGGCCTCGACCGTCGTGCACTTCGCCGAGCTCAGCGACCGCGAGATCGAGGCGTACGTCGCCACGGGCGAGCCGCTCGCGGTGGCCGGGGCGTTCACCGTCGACGGGCTCGGGGGCCCGTTCGTCACCGCGATCGAGGGCGACTACCACGCCGTCGTCGGGGTGAGCCTGCCCCTGCTGCGCGACCTGCTGGGCGACCTCGGGCTCGGCGTCGTCGACCTCTGGGCGCGGTAGTCGCGCCGACCACGGCGGGCAGGCGTTCGCGCCCGCCCGCCGGGCGTGGTCGGCGCGCCACAACCGCCGATGCCGACGGTTGGCGGGACCGGACAGTCTTGGTCGCCGCAGGGGCCGGATGGCGGGACCGGGCAGCCGCTGACGTTACGGTGAGCCGTGCCCGCAGCCCCCTCGATCACCAAGGTGCTCATCGCCAACCGCGGTGAGATCGCCGTCCGCGTGGCGCGCGCGTGCGCCGACGCCCAGATCGCCTCCGTCGCCGTGTACGCGAACCCTGACCGCGAGGCGCTGCACGTCCGGCTGGCCGACGAGGCCTACGCCCTGGACGGCGAGCGCGCCGCCGACACCTACCTCGACGCGACCAAGCTCATCGACGTGGCGCTGCGCTGCGGCGCCGACGCCGTCCACCCCGGCTACGGCTTCCTCTCCGAGAACGCCGGCTTCGCCCGCGCCGTGATCGACGCCGGCCTGGTGTGGATCGGGCCGCCGCCGGAGGCGATCGAGGCGCTCGGCGACAAGGTGCGGGCGCGGCACATCGCGCAGGCGGTCGGGGCGCCGCTCGTGCCCGGCACGCCCGACCCGGTGGCCGACGTCAGCGAGGTGCACGCCTTCGTGGCGGAGCACGGCCTGCCGATCGCCATCAAGGCGGCGTTCGGCGGCGGCGGGCGCGGCCTGAAGGTGGTTCGCGACGCCGCGGAGGTCGACGCCCAGTTCGAGTCCGCGGTCCGCGAGGCGACCGCGGCGTTCGGCCGCGGGGAGTGCTTCGTGGAGCGCTACCTCGACGCGCCGCGACACGTGGAGACCCAGTGCCTGGCGGACGCGCACGGGACCGTCGTCGTGGTCTCCACGCGCGACTGCTCGCTGCAGCGCCGGCACCAGAAGCTCGTCGAGGAGGCGCCTGCGCCGTTCCTCACCGCCGAGCAGGAGCGCACGCTCCGCGAGGCCTCGATCGCCATCCTGCGCGAGGCCCGGTACGTCGGGGCGGGCACGTGCGAGTTCCTCGTCGGCGCCGACGGCACCGTGTCGTTCCTCGAGGTGAACACGCGCCTCCAGGTGGAGCACCCTGTGACCGAGGAGGTCACGGGCATCGACCTGGTCCGCGAGCAGCTGCGCATCGCCGTCGGCGAGCCGCTCGGCTACACCGAGGTCGCCGCGCGCGGCCACAGCCTGGAGTTCCGGATCAACGGCGAGGACCCCGCCGCGGGCTTCCTGCCGGCGCCGGGACGGCTCACCCGGCTCCGCTTCCCCGCGGGCCCGGGCGTGCGCGTGGACAGCGGCGTCGTCGAGGGCGACACCGTCTCCGGCGCCTTCGACTCGATGATCGCCAAGGTCGTCGTCACGGGCGCGACCCGGCAGCAGGCCATCGAGCGGGCGCGGCGCGCCCTCGAGGAGATGGACGTCGCG
>AXCX01000248.1 GCA_000767215.1 Actinotalea fermentans ATCC 43279 = JCM 9966 = DSM 3133 | reverse complement strand
ACCGTGCCGTGCTGCAGGACCCCGACTTCGCCCCCGCCGAGGCGGACCGCCCGTTCGCAGTGCACACGCGCTGGATCGAGACGACGTTCGCGCACCGGCTCCCCGGGCTGCCCGGGCAGGCCGCGCCGTCGGCGGCCGGCAACGACGCCGACGCGCCCGCGGCGACCGAGCGGGTCGTCGTCGAGGTCGGCGGGAAGCGGATCGAGGTCGTGCTGCCGGCCGGGCTCGGGCTCGGCG
>AXCX01000247.1 GCA_000767215.1 Actinotalea fermentans ATCC 43279 = JCM 9966 = DSM 3133 | reverse complement strand
CGACGTGCGGCGCGACGACGCCGGTCGGGCCGGCGAGGTGCGCGAGGTCGTCGAGGGTGGCCAGCTCGGCCGCGTGCCCCGTGCGGTCGGGATGGTCCAGCGGCGCGTGGAAGGCGCGGTCGACGAGGATCCCGTCGACGACGCCGAGCTGGCCCGGAGCCGGCGCGCCGCGCGTGAAGGCGACGGCGCGGGCGCCCTCGACGACGTCCGCCTCCGCCACGAGGCGCTCGAGGCGCGGGTCAGCGGCGTCGTAGACGCACGCGAGCACCGCCCGCTCGTAGATGCGCGCCTTGTCGGCGACGTAGGCGTCCATGCCGCCGTGCCAGTCCAGGTGGTCGGGCGCGATGTTGAGGACGGCCGCCGCGTGCGCGGACATCGACGTCGTGAAGTGCAGCTGGAAGCTCGAGAGCTCGACGGCGAGCACGTCGACGCCGGGGTCGGTCGCCGCCGTCACGACCGGGGTGCCCACGTTCCCCACCGCGGGCGCCGCGTGCCCGGCGGCGGCCAGGATCGAGGCGAGCATCCCGACGGTCGTCGTCTTGCCGTTGGTGCCCGTGACCACGAGCCAGGGGGCCGGGCCGGGGGCCGACGCGCGGTCCACGCGCAGCCGCCACGCCAGCTCGACCTCGCTCCACACCGGGACGCCGCGCTCCGCGGCCCCGGCGAGCAGCGGGTGCGCAGGTGGCCACCCCGGGGAGGCGATCACGAGGTCGATCCCGCCGAGGTCCACCGAGCCCGGGTCGGCGACGTCGGCGTCGGCCGCGCGCTCGTCGAGAGTCGTGACGACGGCGCCGCGCGCGGCGAGCACGCCGACGACCGCGCGACCGGTCACCCCGAGCCCGGCGACGAGCACCCGACGCCCCGCGAGGTCCGTCCCCGTCGGGTCGGCTCCGCCGTCGTTCGCGGCTCCGCTGATGGGCACGGCTCCGCCGTCGTCCTGCCGCCCCGCCATCAGCCGGTCACCCACTCCGCGTAGAACAGGCCGACGCCGCCCGCGACGAACAGGCCCGCGATGATCCAGAAGCGGATGACGATCGTCACCTCGCCCCAGCCCGACAGCTCGAAGTGGTGGTGCAGCGGCGCCATCTTGAACACGCGCCGGCCCGTCATCTTGAAGAAGCCGATCTGGATGACGTCGGAGAGGACCACGAGCACGAAGAGACCGCCGATGATGGCGGCGAGGATCTCCGTGCGGGTGAGGATCGACATCCCGGCGAGCGCGCCGCCGAGCGCGAGCGCGCCCGTGTCACCCATGAAGATCTTCGCCGGGCTCGCGTTCCACCACAGGAACCCGAAGCACGCACCGGTGATCGCGGCGGCGACCATCGCGAGGTCCAGCGGGTCACGTACCTCGTAGCAGGTGGGGCCCGCCGTCAGGACCGACGTGCAGCGCTGGTTGAACTGCCACACGCCGACGACGACGTAGGCGCCGAAGACGATCAGGGACGCACCGGTCGCGAGGCCGTCGAGGCCGTCGGTCAGGTTCACCGCGTTCGACCACGCGGTGATGAGGAAGTTGGCCCAGATGACGAAGAGCACCAGCCCGAGCGCCGCCCCGCCGAACGCCAGGTCCAGGTCGAGGTCCCGGATGAACGAGATGTGGGTCGACGCCGGCGTACGGAACTGACCGCTCGGGAACTGCAGCGCCAGGACCGCGAAGGTCACGCCCACCAGGCCCTGGCCGACGATCTTCCAGCGGGCCTTGAGCCCGAGGCTGCGCTGGCGCGAGATCTTGATGTAGTCGTCGAGGAAGCCGACGAAGCCGAGGCCGGTCATGAGGAAGAGCAGCAGGACCGCCGACGCGCTCGGCACGTGCCCGGTGACCAGGCTCGAGCCGGCCCAGCCGATGAGCGTCGCCGCGATGATGACGACGCCGCCCATGGTCGGCGTGCCGCGCTTGGTGAAGTGGGCCGTGGGGCCGTCCTGCCGGATGAACTGGCCGTACTGCTTGCGCACGAGCAGCCGGATGAACAGCGGCGTCGCCAGCAGCGCGATCACCAGCGCGAACCCGCCGGACAGCAGGACGGCGATCATGCGGCCCCTCCCTCACCGGCCAGCTCGCCGGCCAGCTTCCCGGCCAGCTTCCCGGCCAGCTCTGCGAGCCCGGCGCTCCGGCCGCCCTTGACGAGCACGACGTCGCCGGGCCGCAGGTGCCGCGCGAGCCAGTCCTGCGCGGCGGCACGGTCGGGCACGAGCTCGGACTCGCCGTCGAAGGAACCCTCCTGCACGGCACCGACGTGCACGGCGCGGGCGTCCTCCCCCACCACCAGCAGCTTGTCGACGCCGAGCCGGACCGCCGCCCGGCCGAGGGCGTCCAGCTCGGTCACCGGCACGGGCCCGAGGTCGTCGGGCGCGGCGAGCACCGCGACCGCCCGGGTGCCCCCGCGCTCGTCGCGCTCACGCCGCAGGCGCCGCAGCGCCGCCCGCGTCGAGTCCGGCGTCGCCGCGTGTGCCGCGTCGACCACCGTGACGCCGTCGGGCCGGACCGTGACCTGCCACGACTGCGCGAGGGCCGTGAGGTAGGCGTCGCGGTCGTTGTAGCGGTGGAAGACGCCGGCGATCTCCTGCGTGGGCTCGTGGCCCTTGCCCGTGACGATCACGGTGTCGCCCTCGACCGCCAGCTCCATGCCGACGCGCAGCGCCTCGGACCGGGGCGACAGCTCGACGACGTCGCGCAGGTCGGGCCGGACCGCGCGCACCCCGTCCAGGATCGACGCGCGGATCGCGGCCGGCTCCTCCGACCGCGGGTTCTCGTCGGTCACGACGAGGACGTCCGCGAGCCGCGCGGCGATCTCGCCCATGATGGGCCGCTTGCCCTGGTCGCGGTCGCCGTCGGAGCCGAACACCAGGACGAGGCGGCCCGGTGTGATCGGGCGGACGGCCTCGAGCGCCAGGGTGAGCGCGTCGGGCGTGTGCGCGTAGTCGACCAGGCAGAGGGCCTGACCCGGCCCGCGCTCGATGACCCGCTCCATGCGGCCGGGGATCGCGTGCGCGCCGGCGACCCCCGCCACGGCCTCGTCCAGCGGGATGCCCGCGCGGTGCGCCACGACGACGGCGACGGCGGCGTTCGAGACGTTGACCAGGCCCGGCAACGGGCTGGCCGCCTCGACGCGGACGCCGCCGGGGCCCTCGAGCGTGAACGTCGACCCGACGCCGTCGAGCCCGATCGTCGCCGCGGTCACGCGCCAGTCGGCGCCCGCCCAGCCGGCCGCGCCCTCGCGCGTCGCGACGGTGTCGACCGGGATCTCGACCTCGGAGGCCAACCGCACGCCCCACTCGTCGTCGACGCAGACGACGGCGCGGCGAGCCCGCTCGGGCGCGAAGAGGCGCGCCTTGTCGCGGAAGTAGCCCTCCATGTCGCCGTGGAAGTCCAGGTGGTCGCGCTGGAGGTTCGTGAAGGCGGCGACGTCGAACTGGACGCCGCCCACGCGCTCGAGCGCCAGGGCGTGGGACGAGACCTCCATCGCGCACGCCGTCGCCCCGCGCTCGCGCATGAGGGCGAAGAGCCCGTGCAGCACGGGCGCCTCCACGGTCGTGCGCGGCGACTCGATGGACTCCTCGCCCACGCGCAGCTCGACGGTGCCCACCACGCCCGTGAGCGGGTGCCGCCGCTCGAGAGCCGCCGCGACGAAGTAGCACGTCGTGGTCTTGCCGTTGGTGCCGGTGATCCCCACGAGCGTCAGGTCGCGGCCGGGCTCGCCGTAGAACCACGCGGAGACGGGACCGAGGAGCGAGCGGGGCGCGGGCGTCGTCAGGACCGGCACGCCCAGACCGGCCAGGCGCCCGGCGCCCCCGTCGTCGGTCAGCACGGCCACCGCACCCGCCGCCACGGCGTCGGCCGCGTAGTCGGCGCCGTGCGCGCGCAGCCCGGGCAGCGCGACGAACAGGTCGCCCGGCTGCACGTCGGCGGAGCCCACGGCGACCCCGGTCACGGTCACCTCCCCGGCCTCGCCGGCCAGCCCGAAGGCCTCGACGAGGTGGGACAGGTGACGCCGGGGGCGGCTCGCCGGGCGCATACGGCCCTGGGGGGACGTCACGGCCCCGAATGTACCGTCCGCACCGGCCCTTGCCGCGCCGAGCCCTCCGGCGGTCACGGGTACGTGGTGGGGAAGAGCTCGGGCACGGTCCCCGACGGCGGGATCCCCAGGTGCTGCAGCGCCTGCGCCGTGACCTGGCTGAAGACCGGCGCTGCCACCGTGCCGCCGTAGATCGACGTCTTCGGGTCGTAGAGGACGACGTTGACCACGATGCGCGGGTCGTCCGCGGGCGCGATGCCGATGAAGGACGCCACGGTCTTCACGACCCCGCCGCCCTCGAACGCCTGCGCCGTGCCCGTCTTGCCCGCGATCCGGTACCCGGGGACCTCGGCGTTGCCACCGGTGCCCTCGGTGACGGCGCTCTCGAGCATGCGCACCACGGTGTCGGCGGTCTCGGCGGAGACGACCTGGACCGGGTCGGCGAGCTCGACCGGCTGCAGCACGCCGTCGTCGTCCTCGACGGCCGCGACGATGTGCGGCTGCACGCGCAGCCCGTGGTTGGCCAGCGTGGCGAAGACCTGGGTGTTCTGCAGCGTCGTCGCACCCACCGCCTGGCCGAACAGCACGGCGTACGGCGAGCGCCCGTCGTGGTCCCAGCCGGAGACGTCGTCGACGATCAGTCCCGGCGACTCGCCCGGCAGGCCGACGCCGGTGCGCTGGCCGAACCCGAACTTGTGCAGGTAGTCGAGCCGCACCTGGGGGGGCACGTTCTGCCCGACCATCACGGTGCCCGTGTTCGACGACTCCGCGAGGATGCCCGTGAGCGTCAGCGGCAGGTCGCCGTGCGCGTGGGAGTCCTTGAACACCTCGCCGTTCGGCGTCGCGTACTGGTAGGGCACCACGAACTGGCTGGTGGGCGTCGCCACGCCCGTCTCCAGGATCGCGGCCATCGAGATCGCCTTGGCCGTCGAGCCCGGCTCGTACGTGTACGACGCGGCGCGGCTCGGCTGCGCGTTGCCGCCGGGGTTGTTCGGGTCGATGCTGCCCGAGTCGGCGAGCGCGAGGATCTCCCCCGTGCGCGTGTCCACCACCTGCACCGCGCCCCAGGGCGCACCCGTCGCCGCGACCTGGGCGTCGATCGCCGCCTGCGCGGTGTACTGCAGGTCGCGGTCGATGGTGAGCTGCACGTCCCGGCCCGGCTGCGGGGCGACGTACTGCTCCTCGCCCGTCGGGATGCGCTGGCCGCCCTCGCCCCGTTCGTAGGTGTCGGAGCCGTCCTGGCCCGCGAGCGTCTCCTCGTACACCTGCTCCAGGCCGGCCAGGCCGTACCCGTCGGTGCCGACGAACCCGAGGATGGTGCCGGCGGTCGTGCCGGCCGGGTAGAGCCGCTGGGAGACCCGCTCCCCCCACACGCCCATGATCCGCAGCTTCATGATCTGCTCGTACACCTCGGGCGGCACGCCCTTGACGAGGTAGGTGAACGTCGAGTCGCCGAGGAGCTTGGGGCCGAGCTCCGCGGCCGAGGTCCCCATCAACGGTGCGAGCAGCTCCGCGGCGTGGGCCGCGCTGTCGCCGTCCTTCTTCCAGTCGGCGAGCTGCTTCTGGTCGACGACGATGTTCCACCGCTCGACCGACGTCGCCAGGACCACCCCGGACCGGTCGAGGATCTCGCCGCGCTCCGCCGGCACCACCTGGGTCACCGTGCGCCCCCGCAGCGCCTCGGCGGCGAACGCCGGGGCGGCGATGGCCTGGACGTACACCAGACGGCCCGCGCACACGAGGAGCAGGACGAGCGAGAGGGCGAGGAGGATCTTCTGCCGCCGCACCCGCAGTGGCGCGCGGGTGCGCGCCGTCACGCGCGGCGGGCGGGCCGGCCGCGCGGGGACCGGACGCCCGGGCACGTCACGC
>AXCX01000246.1 GCA_000767215.1 Actinotalea fermentans ATCC 43279 = JCM 9966 = DSM 3133 | reverse complement strand
GGCGCCCAGCCCGGCAAGCCCGTCCCGCGCCGCGCGTCGGGCCCGGTGGGCGACGTGCGCACCGGGAGCGGCCGGGACCCGGTGCTCGTGGGCGACACGCTCTCCCGTCTCGCGTCCGAGCGCGGCTGGAGCGAGCCGCTCTCGGTGGGGGGCGTCGTCGGGCGGTGGCGGGAGGTGGTCGGCGACGACGTCGCGGAGCACTGCACCCCGGAGACGTTCGACGACGGCCTGCTCGTGGTGCGGGCGGACTCGACGACGTGGGCGACGAACCTGAGCCTGCTCGCTCCGCAGCTGCTGGGGCGGCTCGCGGACGAGGTGGGGCCCGACGTCGTGCGCGAGGTGCGCGTGCTGGGACCGAGCGGCCCGCGCTGGGCGAAGGGCAAGCGCTCGGTGCCTGGCCGAGGCCCGCGCGACACCTACGGCTGACCCGACGCGAACCCGGTCTCCGGCGCCCGCGACGGACCCCGGAGCGCGTCCCGCGCGTGCCGCGCCCTCATTGCGCCCTCTGACGCGAGAACCCCGGCCCGGCCACCCCCTGGTCACCCCCCGGATCCGATCGCGCGTCCAGGCTGTGCGGAAGCGGCCCAGAGGGGCATCACACGGTAGACTTGAGCCCGTCATTCCTGGTGTTCGCGCGCGCCGCGCCGCGGGCTCGGCCGATCGGCGTGCCCGCTGGTGCTGCCTCGCAGCCGCCAGGTCCCTGCGCCCGCGCACCCTCCCGGTCCGCGCGCGCGTCGCACGCACGAGGAGCACCTTCGCCCGTGGCTGATCCCACCGCCAGCACCCTCCCCGTGACACCCCCGGAGCCCGCTTCGCCGGGCTACGACGCGAGCGCCATCACGGTGCTCGAGGGTCTCGAGGCCGTCCGCAAGCGCCCGGGCATGTACATCGGCTCGACCGGTCCGCGCGGTCTGCACCACCTGGTCTACGAGGTCGTCGACAACTCGGTCGACGAGGCGCTCGCCGGGTACTGCGACCACATCGAGGTCACGCTCCTGGCCGACGGCGGCGTGCGCGTCGCCGACAACGGCCGCGGCATCCCGGTCGGCATCGTCGAGAGCGAGGGCAAGCCGGCCGTCGAGGTCGTGCTCACCGTGCTGCACGCGGGCGGGAAGTTCGGCGGCGGCGGCTACGCGGTGTCGGGCGGCCTGCACGGCGTCGGCGTCTCCGTGGTGAACGCGCTGTCGCACCGCCTCCGGGTCGAGGTGCGTCGCGAGGGTCACGTGCACAGCCAGGACTACCGCGACGGCGTCCCGCAGGCGCCGCTCGAGGTGGGCGAGGAGACCGACGTCACCGGTACCACGGTCACCTTCTGGCCGAACGACGACATCTTCGAGACGGTCGACTTCGACTTCGAGACGCTGCGCTCGCGGTTCCAGCAGTACGCGTTCCTCAACAAGGGCCTGCAGATCACGCTCACCGACGAGCGCCCGCAGCACACCGGCACCGAGGACGAGATCACCGACGCCGTCGCGGCGAAGACCGCGCACGAGGCCGACGGGATCACCGAGGCCGGCAACGGCACGCCGGCGCGTACGGTCGTCTACAAGTACGACGGCGGCCTCGTCGACTACGTCAAGCACCTCAGCTCCACCAAGAAGGTCGAGCTCGTGCACCCGGAGGTCATCGACTTCTCCGCGGAGGACACCGAGCGCCGCATCTCCGTCGAGATCGCGATGCAGTGGACCACCGCCTACTCGGAGTCCGTGCACACCTACGCGAACACGATCTCGACCACCGAGGGCGGCACGCACGAGGAGGGCTTCCGCGCGGCGCTGACCACGCTCATCAACAAGTACGCGCGCGAGAAGAACATCCTCAAGGAGAAGGAGGACAACCTCACGGGCGACGACGTCCGCGAGGGCCTGACCGCCGTCATCTCCGTCAAGCTCGGCGAGCCCCAGTTCGAGGGCCAGACCAAGACCAAGCTCGGCAACACCGAGGCGCGCACGTTCGTGCAGAAGGTCGTCGGCGACCAGCTCGCCGACTGGCTCGACGCGCACCCGGGCGAGGCGCGCGACGTCATCCGCAAGTCGATCCAGGCGTCCCAGGCGCGGATGGCGGCCCGCAAGGCCCGCGAGGCCACGCGGCGCAAGGGCCTGCTCGAGTCGGGCGGCATGCCGGGCAAGCTCAAGGACTGCCAGTCCAACGACGCGTCCGAGTCCGAGATCTTCATCGTCGAGGGTGACTCCGCAGGCGGCTCGGCCGTCCGCGGCCGCAACCCGCGCACCCAGGCGATCCTGCCGCTGCGCGGCAAGATCCTGAACGTCGAGCGGGCCCGGCTGGACCGCGCGCTCGGGAACGCCGAGGTCCAGGCGCTCATCACGGCGTTCGGCACGGGCATCGGCGAGGACTTCGACATCGCGAAGCTGCGGTACCACAAGATCGTGCTCATGGCCGACGCGGACGTCGACGGCCAGCACATCACGACGCTGCTGCTCACCCTGCTGTTCCGGTACATGCCCGAGCTCATCACCAACGGGCACGTGTACCTCGCGCAGCCGCCGCTCTACCGCATCAAGTGGTCGAACTCCCCGCACGACTACGTGTTCTCCGACCGGGAGCGCGACGCCGTCCTCGCGGCTGGGCAGGCCGGCGGCAAGCGGATCCCGAAGGAGAACGGGATCCAGCGCTACAAGGGTCTCGGCGAGATGGACTACCACGAGCTGTGGGAGACCACGATGGACCCGGACCACCGGATCCTGCTGCAGGTCACCCTCGACGACGCGGCCGCGGCCGACGAGATCTTCTCGGTGCTCATGGGCGAGGACGTGGAGTCCCGACGCTCCTTCATCCAGCGCAACGCCAAGGACGTGAGGTTCCTGGACATCTAGCGATGGCCGACGGCGGCCCGCGCGCCCTGCGCGGTCGCCCCCCAGGAACCGGACGAGACGAGGACACGTGAGCGAGCAGACCCCCCCGAACGACGGCGAGCCGACCGGCGCCGAGCCGACGACGCCGACGACGTCCGAGCCGACCACCACCGAGGTCGAGGCCGCCGACACCGAGCCGACGGTCGACCGCGTCCAGCCGGTCGACCTGCAGCTGGAGATGCAGCGGTCGTACCTCGACTACGCGATGAGCGTCATCGTCGGCCGCGCGCTGCCGGACGTGCGTGACGGCCTCAAGCCGGTGCACAACCGCGTCCTGTACGCGATGTACGACGGCGGCTACCGCCCCGACCGGCAGTTCTCCAAGTGCAGCCGCGTCGTCGGCGACGTCATGGGCAAGTACCACCCGCACGGCGACGTCGCGATCTACGACGCGCTCGTCCGCCTCGTGCAGGACTGGACCATGCGGTACCCGCTGGTCCAGGGCCAGGGCAACTTCGGCTCGCCGGGCAACGACCCCGCCGCCGCCCCGCGGTACACCGAGTGCCGGATGGCGCCGCTCGCCATGGAGATGGTGCGCGACATCGACGAGGACACCGTCGACTTCCGCGACAACTACGACGGGCGCACCAAGGAGCCCGTCGTCCTGCCCGCGCGGTTCCCGAACCTGCTGGTCAACGGCAGCGCCGGCATCGCCGTCGGCATGGCGACGAACATCCCGCCGCACAACCTGCGCGAGGTCGCGTCGGGCGTGCAGTGGTACCTGGAGCACCCGGAGGCCACCAAGGAGGAGCTGCTCGAGGCGCTCATCGCGCGCATCCCCGGGCCGGACTTCCCGACGGGCGCGACGATCCTCGGCCGGCGCGGCATCGAGGAGGCGTACCGGACGGGCCGCGGCTCGATCACGATGCGCGCGGTGGTCACCGTCGAGGAGATCCAGAACCGCACGTGCCTGGTGGTCAGCGAGCTGCCGTACCAGGTGAACCCCGACAACCTCGCGTCGAAGATCGCGGACCTCGTCAAGGAGGGCCGGGTCGCCGGGATCGCGGACATCCGCGACGAGACCTCGGGCCGCACCGGCCAGCGCCTCGTCGTCGTGCTCAAGCGCGACGCCGTCGCGAAGGTCGTGCTGAACAACCTCTACAAGCACACCCAGCTGCAGGACACGTTCGGCGCGAACATGCTCGCGCTCGTCGAGGGCGTCCCGCGGACCCTGTCGATCGACGCGTTCGTGCGGCACTGGGTGAACCACCAGCTCGACGTCATCCAGCGGCGCACCCGGTTCCGCCTGCGCCAGGCCGAGGAGCGCGCCCACGTGCTGCGCGGCTACCTCAAAGCGCTCGACGCGCTCGACGAGGTCATCGCGCTCATCCGCGCGTCGGCCACCGTCGAGGACGCGCGCGAGGGCCTGATGGGGCTGCTCGAGGTCGACGAGATCCAGGCCCGCGCGATCCTGAACCTGCAGCTGCGCCAGCTGGCCGCCCTCGAGCGCCAGAAGATCCTGGACGAGTACGAGCAGCTCATGGCGAAGATCGCCGACTACAACGACATCCTCGCCAAGCCCGAGCGGCAGCGGGACATCGTCGGCACCGAGCTGGGCGAGATCGTCGACAAGTACGGCGACGACCGGCGGACGCAGATCCTGCCCTACGACGGCGAGGTCTCCATGGAGGACCTCATCGCCGAGGAGGAGGTCGTCGTCACGATCACGCGCGGCGGGTACGTCAAGCGCACCCGCAGCGACCAGTACCGCGTGCAGAAGCGCGGCGGCAAGGGCGTGCGCGGGGCGCAGCTGCGGGCGGACGACGTCGTCGAGCACTTCGGCGTGACGACGACGCACCACTGGCTCCTGTTCTTCACGAACCTCGGCCGCGTGTACCGCGCGAAGGGCTACGAGCTGCCCGAGGGCGGCCGCGACTCGAAGGGCCAGCACGTCGCGAACCTGCTGGCGTTCCAGCCGGGCGAGCAGATCGCGAAGGTCATCGACCTGCGCGACTACGAGCAGGCCGAGTACCTCGTGCTCGCCACCCGCCGCGGCCACGTGAAGAAGACGCGCCTGTCGGAGTACGACTCGCCGCGGTCGGGCGGCCTCATCGCGATCAACCTGCGCGAGGACGAGGACGGGGCGGCGGACGAGGTGGTGTCGGCCGTGCTCGTGGACGACGGCGACGAGCTGCTGCTGGTCTCGCGCCTCGGCCAGGCCGTGCGGTTCCGCGCCGAGGCGGACCAGCTCCGCCCGATGGGCCGCGCCACGGCCGGCGTCACCGGCATGAAGTTCGAGGGCGACGACGAGCTGCTCGCGATGGACGTCATCCGCGAGGGCTCGTACCTGGTCACCGTCACCGACGGCGGCTACGCGAAGCGCTCGGACATGCACCGCGTCAACGCCCAGGGTCACCTGGACTACCGGCGCACCAACCGTGGCACCAAGGGCGTGCGCGCGGTCCGGCTGCCCGACGGCCGCGGCAACCTCGTGGGCGCCAAGATGGTCGAGCAGGGCGACGAGGTGCTCGTCGTGATGGAGAGCGGCAAGGTCGTGCGCTCGAGCGTCGACGAGATCCCGGTCTACGGCCGCGACTCCGCCGGCGTCATCCTCGCGAAGCCCGACGCCGGGGACCACATCCTCGCCGTCGCGCGCAACGTCGAGCGGAACCTCGGTGGCGAGGACGTGGAGAACTCTGGCGAGAACGGTGACGAGAACGACTCCGTCCCGGGCTCGACCGGCGCTCCGGCCGCTGATGCGGCTACCGTTGACCCCGCCGCGGGCACGCCCGGGCAGACCGACGACACCACGGACGACCCGGGTGCGCCGGCCGACGAGCAGGGGACGGCTGAGTCGACATCGGCTGAGGCGGACCCGACCGAGGGAGACCGATGAGCAGCGAGCGGACCCAACCGCCCTCGATCGCGCCGAAGAAGACGCCGGCGCCTCGAGGCGACCGCCCGGCGGGCGCGCCGATCGACGACGTCCCGGGCGTGCGCCCGGTGAGCGGACCGGTCAGCGGCGGCAGCGCGCCGTCCATGGGCGAGCGCATCCGCCGCAGCGCCGACTCGCTCCGCGGCGGGCG
>AXCX01000245.1 GCA_000767215.1 Actinotalea fermentans ATCC 43279 = JCM 9966 = DSM 3133 | reverse complement strand
GGCGGCTCGGGACGTCCCGCGGGGCGCAGCGCGCCCGGCGGTCGCGGAGGTCCGGCCGGCCATGGCGTCCACGGTACCTGCGCGCACCCGCCGAGCCCGGGACGGGCGCGGCCCGTGTCGTGGGCGGACCACCAGCCCGCTCACGCGGTCAGGAGCCCGATGCCGAGCGTGAGGACGCCTGCGGCCAGCACGGCGGCGCCGACGGGCAGGAGCCAGACCGCCCGGTTGGGCCTGGTCCGGTCCCGTCCCATCGCCGAGAAGAAGAAGCCCATCGGCATCAGCACCGCGGCGACGAGGACGCCGGTCCTGGCCAGCCACAGCCACGCTCCCTCGAGCGCGGTGACCTCGGCCAGCAGCAGGCAGACGAGCCCGAGCAGCACGAGGACGCCGGCGTGCGCGTGCCCGGCGCGGAAGAAGCGCCGCTGGAACTCGGTGGCCGGGACCTTGCCGGTCGCGACGGCGACGAGGAACCCCCCGCCCGCCTCGATGGTGACGATGGTGAGCAGGACGATCCCGGCGGTGACGCGGGCCTCCTCGGCGAGCTCGATCATGGCGCCTCCCAGGTGCGTGACATCGTTTCAGAACATTGTTATGAAACGATGTTACGGAACAGCCGTCAAGCCCTATGCTGACGCCGTGCCCCGGCCCCGAGTCCACGACGACGCGCTCCGCGCGCGCATGCTCGAGGTCACGTCGGAGCTCGTCTCGACGGCCGGCACGGCCGCCGTCACGGTCCGCGAGGTCGCTCGCCTCGCGGGGACGTCGTCGTCGGCCGTCTACGCGCTGTTCGGCAGCCGCGACGCGCTCCTGGCCGAGGTCGCCGAGGAGGGCTTCCGGCGCTTCGGCGCGCACCTGGCGGCCGTGGCGCGCACGGCCGACGCCGGCCACGACCTGCTCGCCCTCGGCCTCGCCTACCGCCGCAGCGCGCTCGCCGACCCGCACTTCTACCGCGTCATGTTCGACCGGCCGCGACCCGGTGCACCGCGCCCGGCCGAGCGCGAGACGTTCAGGACCCTGCGCGACGCCGTCGCCCGGGTGCTGGCGACCGGCGACGCCGACGAGGTCGCCTACGCGCTCTGGGCGCAGGTGCACGGCCTGGTCGCGCTCGAGCTCGCCGGGCTGCTGCCCGGCGACGCCGACGAGCGCGCCGACCGCTACACGCGTGCGCTGCGCGCCGCCGGTCGCGCCGCCTTCGGCTAGGCCTCGATCACCACGGGGATGATCATCGGGCGTCGCCGGAGCCGGTTCGCGGCCCACCGGCCGACCACCCGGCGCACCACCTGCTGCAGCTGCTGGGCGTCGACCGTGCCGGCCGTCACCGCGTCCTCCAGGGCGCGCGTGACGTCAGGGAGGATCTGGGTGAAGACCTCGTCGTCCTCCGCGACGCCACGAGCGTTGATCGTCGGGCCCGCGAGGACCTTGCCGGACTGGGAGTCCACCACGGCGAAGACCGAGATGAAGCCCTCCTCGCCGAGGATCCGCCGGTCCTTGAGCTCGGCGTCGGTGATGCCGCCGACGCTCGAGCCGTCGACGTACACGTTGCCGCACGGCACCGCACCGACGATCCGCGCCTGACCACCCGCGAGGTCCACGACGACGCCGTCCTCCGCGAGCACGACGTTCTCCACCGGTACGCCGCTGCGCACCGCGATGGCGCCGTTGGCCACGAGGTGGCGGACCTCCCCGTGCACCGGCATCACGTTGCGCGGGCGCAGGATGTTGTAGCAGTAGAGCAGCTCGCCGGCGCTCGCGTGGCCCGAGACGTGCACCCGCGCGCTCCCCTGGTGCACGACGCGCGCACCGAGCCTGGTCAGGCCGTTCACCACGCGGAACACCGCGTTCTCGTTCCCGGGGATCAGGGACGACGCGAGGATCACGGTGTCGCCGCGGCCGACCTCGATCTTGTGGTCGCGGTTCGCCATCCGCGACAGGGCGGCCATCGGCTCGCCCTGCGAGCCCGTGCACATGAGCACCTGCTCCTGGGGCGGGAGCCGGTCGATCTCCTTGGCGTCGACGAGGACGTCCTCGGGCACGTGCAGGTAGCCCAGGTCGGCCGCGATGCCCATGTTCCGCACCATCGAGCGACCGATCAGTGCCACCTTGCGGCCGTGCGCGGCGGCGGCGTCGAGCACCTGCTGCACGCGGTGCACGTGCGAGGCGAACGACGCCACGATCACGCGCTGCTCCGCCTCGGCGAAGAGCTTGTCGATCACCGGGCCGATCTCGACCTCCGGCGTGATGAAGCCCGGCACCTCGGCGTTGGTGGAGTCGACCATGAACAGGTCGACCCCCTCCTCCCCCAGGCGCGCGAAGGCGCGCAGGTCGGTGATCCGGCCGTCCAGCGGCAGCTGGTCCATCTTGAAGTCGCCGGTGTTGAGCACGGTCCCCGCGGGGGTGCGGATGAAGACCGCGAGCGCGTCCGGGATGGAGTGCGTCACCGCGACGAACTCGCAGTCGAACACCCCGAACCGCTCGCGCTGCCCCTCCTTCACCCCGAGCGTGAACGGGGTGATGTTGTGCTCGCGCAGCTTCGCCTCGACGAAGGCGAGCGTGAGCTGCGAGCCGACCACGGGGATGTCCGGGCGCAGCCGGAGCAGGTACGGCACGGCGCCGATGTGGTCCTCGTGGCCGTGCGTGAGGACGAGCGCCTCGACGTCGTCCAGCCGGTCGGCGATGTAGTCGAAGTCCGGCAGGATCAGGTCGACGCCCGGCTGGTGGTCCTCGGGGAAGAGCACGCCGCAGTCGATGACGAGCAGGCGCCCGTCGTACTCCAGGACGCTCATGTTCCGGCCGATCTCGCCGAGGCCGCCGAGCGGGACCACCCGCAGCGTTCCGGGCGCGAGAACGGGGGGCAGACCGAGCTCGGGGTGGGGGTGGGACATGGAACCTCCGGTCAGGGCAGCAGGCCGGTGGCGACGAGCACGCTACGCACGTGCTCCGTCTCGGCCTCGTCGGCGCCCACGTGGGGCAGCCGCATCGTGGCGCTGGGGATGAGCCCCAGCAGGTGCAGGGCGGTCTTGGACCGCAGGGCTCCGTTCCCGGAGCCACCGATGACGTCGATCACGGGCAGCAGGTCCGCGAACTGGGTCCGCGCCGCGGCGACGTCGCCGTCGTCGAAGGCGCGGATGACGGCGGCGAGCTCGTCGCCGACGATGTGGGCGGCCATGCTGACGAGGCCGACGGCACCGACCGCCAGGAACGGGAGCAGGAGACCGTCGTCGCCCGAGTACCAGGCCAGGCCGGTGCGCGCGATCCGCGGCAGCGCCGCCTGCGGGTCACCGGTGGCGTCCTTCAGGGCGACGATGCGCGGGTGCTCGGCGAGGCGGTCCAGCGTGGCGTCCGCGTACCGGACGGCCGTGCGGCCGGGCACGTCGTAGAGCATCACCGGCAGGTCCGTCGCGTCCGCGACCGCCACGGTGTGCCGGTAGACGCCCTCCTGCGAGGGCCGCGAGTAGTAGGGCGTGACGACGAGCAGGCCGTGCGCGCCGGCGTCGGCGGCCTGCTCGGCCATCCGCACGGCGTGCGCGGTGTCGTTGGAGCCGGCGCCCGCCAGGACCATCGCCCGGTCGCCGACCGCCTCGACCACCGCGCGGACGAGCTCGGCCTTCTCTGGCGCGTGGGTGGTCGGGGCCTCCCCCGTGGTCCCGTTGAGCACCAGGCCGTCGTGCCCGTGGTCCACCAGGTGCTTCGCGAGCGCGACCCCGGCAGCGACGTCGACGGCGCCGTCCGGCGCCATGGGCGTGACCATCGCCGTCAGCAGCGCGCCGAACGGCCGGGATGTCGCGGGAGCCATGGCGCACAACCTACCGTCGGTGCCGCTCACGGTGCCCCGGCGTTCCGGAGCCTGACCGTCCCCGCGGCCACCGTCCCACGCACCGCCCACCCCGGGCGCCTCAGACCCGCTCGAGAGACCGGAACCGGTAGCGCAGCCCGGTGCGCGAGGTGTGCCAGCCGCCGTCCGCAGGGTCGACGGCGAGCTCGCGCCACCCCTGGTCCAGCCGCGGTGCCCGGACCCCCGTCCCGACCACGACGTCGACGTCGGTCACCTCGACGCGGTGCACCAGGTCGAGCGTCTCGGCGTAGACCTGCGCCCCGCCGACCACCCACGCCGCGCGGTCGCCGACCACGCGGAGTGCCTCGGCGACGTCGTGCACGACCGTGGCGCCGGGCGCTGACAGGTCGCGCCGGGACAGCACGACGTTCTCCCGCCCTGGCAGCGGCCGGAAGGCGTCGGGCAGCGACTGCCAGGTGGCACGACCCATGACGACGACGTGCCCGGCCGTCAGGGCGCGGAAGTGCGCGAGGTCCTCGGGGAGCGACCACGGAAGGCCGCCGTCGCGGCCGATCACGCCGTCGACCGACTGTGCCCAGATCGCCGCGAGGTGAAGCCGACTCGTCACGGCGCCCCTCAGACCGCGATCGGGGCGGCGATACCCGGGTGGTGCTGGTAGCCGACCACCTCGACGTCCTCGAACGCGTAGTCGAAGATCGACGCCGCCCGGCGCAGCCGCAGCTGCGGGAACGGGTACGGCTCACGTGCGAGCTGTGTGGTCACCTGCTCGACGTGGTTGTCGTAGATGTGGCAGTCGCCGCCGGTCCACACGAAGTCGCCGGGCTCGAGGTCGGTCTGCTGGGCGACCATGTGCGTGAGCAGGGCGTAGGAGGCCAGGTTGAACGGCACCCCGAGGAACAGGTCCGCGCTGCGCTGGTAGAGCTGGCAGGAGAGCCGGCCGTCGGCGACGTAGAACTGGAAGAACGCGTGGCACGGCGCGAGCGCCATCGCCGGCAGCTCGGCGACGTTCCACGCCGAGACGATGTGCCGGCGCGAGTCCGGGTCGCGTCGGATGCCCTCGATCAGCGCGGCGATCTGGTCGACGTGGCCGCCGTCGGGCGTGGGCCAGGAGCGCCACTGGACGCCGTAGACCGGGCCGAGCTCGCCGGCGGTGTCCGCCCACTCGTCCCAGATGGTCACACCGTGCTCGCGCAGCCAGCCGACGTTGGACTCCCCGCGCAAGAACCACAGCAGCTCGTAGACGATCGAGCGCAGGTGGACGCGCTTGGTCGTGACGAGCGGGAACCCGGCCGACAGGTCGAAGCGCATCTGGTGGCCGAAGACGCTCCGCGTCCCCGTGCCGGTGCGGTCCCCCTTGGCGACCCCCTCCGCGAGGACCCGGCGCAGCAGGTCCTCGTACTGCGTGTCCACGGGGGCGTCGACGGGGTTGTCGACGGGAGCAGAGGTCGGCTGCGGCATGCGCCCCAGGGTAGGCCCGGCCACCGACGCCCCGGTGCGGACGCGCGATACTCGGGACGTGCCCACCCTCCCCCGACCTGCGAGCGACCGGCCGTGACCGACGGCGGCCGGCGGGCGGTCGTCCGGCAGGCGCTGTCCGTGGCGACCGCCACCGGTCTGTACGGCGTCTCGTTCGGCGCCCTGTCCGTGGCCGCCGGGCTCGACGTCTGGCAGACGGCGGCGCTGAGCCTCCTCATGTTCACCGGTGGTTCGCAGTTCGCGTTCGTCGGCGTCCTGGGTGCGGGTGGCGCGGGTGTCGCCGCCGTCGGGACCGCCGCGCTGCTGGGTGCGCGCAACGCCCTCTACGGGGCTGCGATGGCGCCGCTGCTGCGGGCCACCGGGGCCCGGCGCCTGGCCGCGGCCCACGTCACCATCGACGAGTCGACAGCGGTGGCGACCGCGCAGCGGACACCGGAGCTGGCGCGCACGGGCTTCTGGTGGACCGGCGTGGGCGTCTTCGTGCTCTGGAACGCGTTCACGCTGCTGGGAGCGCTCGTCGGCAACGCCATCGGCGACCCCCGGCGCTGGGGGCTCGACGCGGCGGCGGCCGCGGCCTTCCTCGCCCTGCTGTGGCCCCGCCTGGCGGCCGGTCGGGCCACGCGGCTCGTGGCCGTGGGCGCCGTCGTCGTGGCACTCGCGCTGACG
>AXCX01000244.1 GCA_000767215.1 Actinotalea fermentans ATCC 43279 = JCM 9966 = DSM 3133 | reverse complement strand
CCACGGTCAGCAGGCGCCGCCCGTGCCCGGCGACGGAGTCGATCTCGCCGGCGAGGAGCACGTCCCGCTCGTCGAGGCCCGCGCGGCCGGCCATCTGGCTCGCGGTCCGCAGGGCGTGCTCGCCCGCCCCCGCGACGACGACGGTCGCCCCGGGCTCCAGGCGCACCGCCGGCGGCCGGTCGAACCGCCGCACGAGCATCGACAGCGGCACGGGATCGGTCAGGCTCGCGAACCCCTCGAGCAGCCGCACGGGCACCCCGAGCTCGAGCAGCCCGGCCGCGGTGGCGCCCGCCCTCTCCTCCTGCCTCTCCTCAGAGACGGCGGGCGTCGGCTCGGGACCCTCCTCGATGTCGGCCTCGCCGTGGAGGCGGGGGAACACGAAGGGAACGGGGCCGGCAGAGGCGGCCGGGCCGGGCGCCTCGTCGGGGTTCGGCTCGGGCATCGCAGGCGTTGGAGGCGCGGGCGGGGCGCCGGCCTCGCCGCCGACGCCGGACCCAGCCACCGGAGACACCGCGACCCCCGCAGTCTCGCCCTGACCCACCATGGCGCGGACCGACGCGAGGACCTCGGCGAACTCGGGGCCGGCCGTGGAGACGGGCGGCGCCTCCGGCTCGAGGTCGACGGACTCGACGGCGTCGTCGGCCGCGTCAGCGGCCGCCATCAGGGCGTCCAGGCCGCCGCCCCCGTGCGTCGCGCGCCACCGCTCCTGCGCGGTGGGCGCGTCCGGGACCTCCACGGTGAGCTCGTAGTGCTCGCGCGCGAAGAAGCCCGCGAACCCGCCGGTGCGGATCCGCTCGGCCTTCACCACCCGAGCCGCCGGACCCATCTCCTCGCGGATCCGGATCATGAGCTCGGGGAGGTCGTCACCGTCCAGCAGCAAGCGCGTGGGCATCCTCGATCACTCCCCGGGTCTCGATGCGCAGGCCGGAGTTCGTCACCTCCGGGTAGGAGAGGACGGCGAGGCCCGGCATACCCAGGGAAACCGTACGGCGCAGAGCGGGTCGCAGTCCCGGCGCACACACCAGGACGACGTCGTGGCCCGCGTTCTCGGCGGTGGACACCACGCGGCGTGCGGCCGACAGGAGCCGGTCCGCGCGAACCGGGTCGATGAGCAGCTGCGAGCCGTCGGGCCCCGGCCGCACGGACTCCAGGAGCGTCTGCTCGAGGCCGCCGTCGAGCGTGACGACGCCGATGGCGCCGTCGCGCGCGTACGGGGCGGCGAGCGCGGGGCCGAGCGCGGTCCGGGCGGCCTCGACGAGGCTCTCCGGGTCGGTGCTGACCTTGGCCCGCAGGGTGAGGCCCTCGTAGATACGGCCGAGGTCGCGGATCGGCACCTGCTCGGCGAGCAGGCCCTGCAGGACGCGCTGCACCTCGCCGAGGCTGAGCAGGCCCGGGACCAGCTCGTCGACGACCGACGGGTTGACGGCCTTCACGCCCTCGGTGAGCACGCGGACGTCCTCGCGCGAGAGGAGCCGGCCGGCATTCGACTCGATGATCGCGCCGAGGTGGGTGATGAGCACCGAGACCCGGTCGACGACGGTCGCGCCCACCATCTCGGCGGCGGACCGCAGCTCGCTGGGGATCCACTTGCCGGGCAGACCGAACACCGGCTCGACGACGGCGGTGCCGCCGATGCCGTCGAGGTTGTCGCCGAGCGCGAGCAGCCGGCCCGCGGGCGCCTCGCCCCGGCCGACCTCGACGCCCGCGATCCGGACGACGTACGTGGAGCGCGGCAGGTCGACGGAGTCGCGCGTGCGCACGGGCGGCACGACGACGCCGAGCTCGAGCGCGATCTTGCGGCGCAGGGCGCGCACGCGCGAGAGCAGGTCCGCCTCGGTGCCGCTGCCGACGAGGTCGACGAGGTCGGGGGCGAGCAGGATCTCCAGGGCCGGCACGCGCATCTGCTCGATGAGGGCCTCGGGGGTGTCCGGGTTGGCCGCGGTGACCGGCTCGGTGGCCGCGACCTCGGCGGCCGTGGCCTCGGCCGACTTGGCGCGCTGGGCGGCGAGTAGCAGCGCCGCGCCGACCAGCACGAACGGGATCTTCGGCATGCCCGGGACGAGCGCCAGGCCGATGGCCGCGGCACCCGCGATCTGCAGGGCCATCCGGCTCTGGGTCAGCTGGTTGCCCGCCGTCGTGCCCATATCGGACTCGCTCGTGGCGCGCGTGACGATGAGGCCGGTGGAGACCGACATCAGCAGGGCCGGGATCTGCGTGACCAGGCCGTCGCCGACGGTCAGGAGGCTGAACTTCTCGATGGCCTCGCCCGCGGACATGCCCATCTGCAGCATGCCGACGGCGAACCCGCCGATGAGGTTGATGACCGTGATGACGATGCCGGCGATGGCGTCGCCCTTGACGAACTTCGAGCCACCGTCCATCGCGCCGTAGAAGTCCGCCTCGGCGCCGACGTCGGCCCGGCGCCGGCGCGCCGTGTCCTCGTCGATGAGGCCGGCGTTGAGGTCGGCGTCGATGGCCATCTGCTTGCCGGGCATCGCGTCGAGGGTGAACCGCGCGCCGACCTCGGCGACGCGGCCCGCACCGTTGGTGATGACCGCGAACTGGATGACCACGAGGATCAGGAAGATCACGAGGCCGATGACGAGCGACCCGCCGACCACGAAGTGCCCGAACGCGTTGATGACCTCGCCCGCGTAGCCGTCCTTGAGGACCAGGCGCGTGGACGCCACGTTGAGGCCGAGCCGGAACAGCGTGAGCACCAGCAGCAGCGACGGGAACACCGAGAAGTCGAGCGGCCGCTTCACGTACATGCTGGTCAGCAGCACGACGAGCGACAGCGAGATGTTCACCACGATGAGCACGTCGAGCATCGCCGCCGGCAGCGGGATGATCAGCAGCAGGACGACGCCGACCACGCCGATCGGCACGGCGAGCTGGACCGGGCGACCGTTCATCGGTGGGCCTCCTTGCTGCGGGACTGACGGGACTGACGGGGCGACGGGTGCGAGGCGGGCGGCGGGCCGGTGCGTCTCATGCGGCCACCGGGACCTCGGTCGGGCCACCCGGCGGCCGGTGCAGGCCGGTGGCGGCGCCGCGGCGGCGCAGGGCCATGACGAACGCGAGGATGCGGGCCACCGCCATGTACAGGTGCGGCGGCACCTCCTGCCCGAGCTCGCACGCGGCGTGCAGGGCGCGCGCGAGGGGGACGTCCTCGACCATCGGGACGTGCTTCTCGGTCGCCTTCGCGCGAATCCGCGCCGCGACGTGCCCGGCCCCCTTCGCGACGACCTTCGGCGCACCCGAGCCGGGCGTGTACTTCAGCGCGACGGCGACGTGCGTCGGGTTGACGAGCACGACGTCGGCGCCCGCGACGTCGGCGATCATCCGGTTGCGGCTCATCGCGAGCTGGCGGGACCGGATCTGGGACTTGACCAGCGGGTCGCCCTCGGTCTGCTTGTACTCGTCGAGGACCTCGCGCTTGGTCATCCGGGTCTGCTTGCGGTTGCGGCGCATGACGACGAACACGTCGGCGGCGGCCAGGACGAGACCGGCGATGACGGCCGTCCGCATGAGGTTGCTGGTGCCGCCCGCGACGGTGTCGAGCACCTGCGACAGCGAGTGGGTGCCCGAGCCGAGCAGCAGCGGCACCATGCCCTGCACCACCGTGTAGAGCACGAGCCCGATGGCGCCCGCCTTCAGCGCCGCCTTCACGCCCTGCCACGCGGCCTGCATGCCGAAGAGCCGCTTCACGCCCGCGGCCAGGTTGAACTGCTTGAACGTGGGCTTGAGCCGGTGCGTCGACGGGTGGATGCCGCCCTGCACGGCGGTCGCGGCGATGGCGGCGAGCACGACGACGGCGGCCAGCGGCGCGAGCGTCGGCAGCATGGACCCCAGCCCGTCGCCCAGCGCGGTGACGGCCTGCTCGGGGTCGGGGCTCGCGATGACGTCGCGCAGCAGCGCGAACTGGTCGCGGCCGGCGCTGGCCCCGGCGGTCAGCACGACGGGCAGCACGAGCGCGGCGGCGCCGATGCCGAGCCAGGCCGACAGGTCCTGCGAGTGCTGCAGGCGCCCCTTGCGGCGCGCCTCCTTCATCCGCTTCGGGGTTGCCTTCTCGGTGCGGTCCTGGCCGTCGCTCATCGCGCCACCTCCAGCACGGTGGTGACGGCGTCGCCGGTGAGGGCGCCGACGATCTCGGGCAGGGCGAGGTACGCGGAGACCCCCAGCACGATCGTGAGCAGGATCTTCAGCGGGAAGCCCAGCGCGAACGCGTTGAGGGCCGGCGCCACCCGCGTGAGCAGGCCGAGCCCGACGTCGGCGAGGAACAGCACGGCGATCAGCGGCCCGGCGATCTGCAGCGACGCGATGAACATGTCCGTCAGGCCGGTCGTGGCGGCCTGGCCGAGGGCCGCGAGGTCGAGGGGCGTGCCGATCGGCAGCGCCTCGAACGTCCGGCTGAGCCCGGCGATCATCAGCTGGTAGCCACCGGAGGCGAACAGCAGCACGACGGCGCTCGTCTGGTACAGCCGGGAGAACTGGGCACCGTTGTTCATCGCCATCGGGTCGAAGGCCTGGGCGAGCTGGAAGCCACCGAACAGGTCGATGAGGTTGCCGGCCGACGTCACGGCGCCGAAGACCAGCATGACCAGGAAGCCCAGCCCCGCCCCGATGACGGCCTGCAGCGCGACGCCGCCGAGGAACTGCGCGGTGCCGGACGCGATGGTCGTCCCGAGCTCCGGGCCGCCGGCCGCGATCGCGCGGGGCGCGACGAGGAGCCCGAGCGCCGTCGCGAGCATCGCCTTGACCGTGCCGGGGATGCCGCGGTGCGCGAAGGGCGGCGCGATGACGAGGAAGGCGGCGATGCGCACGCCCGCGAGCATCACCACCTCGAGGCCGGCCAGGGGAAGGGTGATCACGGCTGCCTCAACCGCCCAGGAGCTGCGGGATGCGCTCGAACAGGTCGGTGGTGAACGTGACGATCTCGGAGATCATCCAGTGCCCGGCGACGAGCAGCGCGATGCCGACGGCCAGGGCCTTGGGCACGAAGCTGAGCGTGACCTCCTGGATCTGCGTGATCGACTGGAGCAGCGAGATCCCGAAGCCCACGACGAGCGCCGTGATGAGGATCGGCGCCGCGAGCTTCGCGGCGACCAGCAGGGCGTCGAGCCCGATGTCGAGGACGGCGTTGGTGTCCATCAGCCGTAGCTCCCCACCAGCGCCGTGACGATCAGGCCCCAGCCGTCGACGAGGACGAAGAGCAGGAGCTTGAACGGCAGGGACACCATGACCGGCGGCAGCATCATCATGCCCATCGACATCAGCGACGAGGACACGACGAGGTCGATGACGAGGAACGGCACGAACACGACGAAGCCGATGATGAAGGCGCTGCGCAGCTCCGAGAGCAGGAACGCCGGGATGAGGGTGAGGATGCCGACGTCCTCCCGGGTCTCCGGGTTCGGCTGGTCGGCGGCCCGGGTGACCAGGGCGAGGTCGTCCTCGCGGGTCTGCCCGAGCATGAACTCGCGCAGCGGGTCCGAACCCGCCTCGACCGCCTGGGAGAACGTGACGTCGCCGTCGAGGTAGGGCTGCACGCCGACCTCGTTCACCTCGCCCAGCACCGGGCCCATGATGAACAGGCTGATGAAGAGGCTGATTCCGGCGAGCACCTGGTTCGGCGGCACACCCGTGAGGCCGAGCGCGTTCCGGGTCAGCGCGAGCACCACGAAGATCTTCGTGAAGCTCGTCATCATCAGCAGCAACGACGGCGCGACCGAGAGCAGCGTGATCGCCAGGAGCACGACGACCGAGCTGTCCGGGGTGCCGTTGACGCCGTTGATGTCGATGGTGACGGTCGGGTCGTTCGTCGGGGCCGTCGGCGGCGTGGGCGCCACGGGCGGGGCCGGGTCGACGACCGTCGCCACCTGCGCCGTCGCCACCTGCGCCGTCGTGACCGGCGCCGTCACCTGCGCGGCAGGCACGGCGGGCGCGGCCGATGCCGGCGCG
>AXCX01000243.1 GCA_000767215.1 Actinotalea fermentans ATCC 43279 = JCM 9966 = DSM 3133 | reverse complement strand
CGCGGCCGCCTCCGCCCGCACCGCGCTCAGGGCCGGCAGCCAGAACGCCAGCGACTTCCCCGAGCCCGTCGACGTCGCGAGCACGGTGTGCCGGCCCGACCACGCGGCGTCGGCGGCCGTCACCTGGTGGCGCCACGGTCTGGTCACGCCCAGCGCGCGGTAGCCCGCGACCAGGTCCGGGTCGGCCCACGACGGCCAGTCGGCCACCGTGCCCTCCCGCGGCGGCAGGTGCTCGACGTGCGTCACCCGGTCGGCGCGCCGGCCGCCGGCGAGCAGCACGTCGAGGAGGTCGGGCACGGGTCGATCCTCGCACCGGCGACCGACGCGCACGCGGCCGCAGATCGTGCCGCGAGCCTCCGCCGCCGCCCTCGTCGGCGCTCCGCCGCCGCCCTCGTCCCGCGGGCTCCCTGTTCAGGGACGTAGGTCCGAAGGCACGCCGAGCCGCGGAACCGAGACTGGAACCGGCCGTGCACGTCCTCCCGGGACGTGCCTCATGAGGGGACCGACCATGTCACCGACATCGCTGCACGCGATCCCGCCCGAGGTGCTCTGGTCCGCCGACACGCTCAAGATCAACCGGTGGACCGCCACGGCCGCTGACGACTGGCCCGGCCGGACCGTCCTCACCGTCCTCATGCAGGGCTGCCCGTGGTCCTGCACGTCGTGCGACACCCCGGACCTGCGCGATCCGCTGATCCCCGGTGCGGTGTCGTGGCGGCACGTGCGGGACATCCTCGTCCGCTCACGCAGCGGGCTCGAGGGCGTCGTCTTCTCCGGCGGCGAGCCGACCCGCCAGGACGGTCTCGCGGACGCGATGGAGCAGGTCCGCGCGCTGGGCCTGCCCGTCGGGCTGCACACCTCGGGCTCCTACCCGCAGCGCCTCGCCGCCGTCCTCTCGCTCGCCGACCGCGTGGTGCTCGAGGTCAAGGCCCCGGCGACCCTCTACCGCGCGATCACCGGCGTCGGCGCCAGCGCGCACAAGGCCTACGCGAGCTTGCGGCTGTGCCTCGACGCCGGCGTGGACCTGCAGGTCCGCACGGTCGTCGACCCGGCCGTGCTGACGCCGCAGGTGCTCGAGGCGTTCAAGGAGAACCTCGCGCAGATGGGCGTCCGCGACCACGTGATCGTGTACCCGACCGCCTCCTGACCCTGGGCCCACCGCCTCCTGACCTTCGACGTGCCCTCCCGGGTGGGTGGGCGCAGGCTTTGGTCTAATGGACCGGCGGGCGACCTGCGCCCGACGTCCTGAGGAGGCTCTCGTGGAGGTGTCCGTCACCAGCCGGCGCAGCGGCGACCGCACGGTCGTGCACGTCGTGGGCGAGATCGACGTCTACACGGCGCCGGCGCTGCGCGAGGAGCTCGCCGCGCAGCAGGAGGGTGCGCCGGTGCACCTCGTCGTGGACCTCACCGAGGTCCCGTTCATGGACTCGACGGGCCTCGGCGTCCTCGTCGGCGCCCTCAAGCGCGCCCGCACGACGGGCGGTGACCTGCGGCTCGTCATCGACCAGGAGAAGGTGCTGAAGGTCTTCCGCATCACCGCGCTCACGCAGGTCTTCCAGATCCACGCGACGCTCGACGAGGCGCTCGCGGCCGAGCAGGCCGTCGCAGCCGACGAGGACTGACGGCCTGACGCCCCTCTCGGCTCCCCTGCGGAGCGCTACGGCAGGTACTGCCCGATGACGCGCTGCACCTCGCCCTCGCGCACCTGGAGCCAGAAGAGGTATGCGCCGTGGCCGAGGTCGGCCCCGGCGGAGCACTCCTGCGACCACCCGTCGAAGAACGCGTCCACCCACTCGTCGAAGGTCCGCTCGGCGTAGGAGAGGGCGCCGCCGTCGTAGCACCAGTCCCACAGGCGGGCGTCATCGGCCAGGTCCAGGGAGCGGATGGCATCGGACTCGTTCACGAGGACGTACCCGTTCGGCGGCGGGATCTCCGCCGTCGGGTCGTGCACGAGGAGGTACTGGACCGCCGCCTCTCCGAGGAGGAGCTGCTGGACGTCGAAGGAGACGAACCTCTCGATCGGATGGAATCCGGTGACCTGCACGAAGTAGTCGCCCTCGACCAGGTCCTCGCCGGCCATCGGGACGTCGGAGGACACGCTGTCCGGCCGCTCGCCGGGGTCCCACAGCGGCAGCGTCTCGGTCGGCACGTCGCCGGCACCTGCGGCCGCGCCCTCCTCGCCGGGCCCGCCCTCGTCCGCAGGCACGTCACCGGCGTCCGCTGCCGCTCCCTCGTCGCCCTCGGTGTCGTCGGCCGCGCCCGCGGGCCCGGGGGCGTCGGTCGAGCCGGGACTGACGGCGGACGTGGCGCTGCGGGTCGCGGTGGTGGCCCCGGCGTCCGTCGCGGCGGCATCGACCGCACCGACGTCGTCGGTGGCGTCGGCGTCGTCCGGCGAGCCGCGGCAGCCGCGCATCGCCAGGATCGTGACCAAGGCCGTGAGCACCACGCCGAGCACGCCCAGGATCACCCAGGGCAGCTGATCCGATCTCCTCATGACGCACGCTCCTTCGCGTCGCGCCCGTCCTGCTAGGGCAAGTACTGCCCGATGAGGCGTTTCACCTCGCCGTCGCGCACCTGCAGCCAGTAGAGGTTCCCGGCGTGCCCGAGGCCCGCGCCCGCGGAGCACTGCTGCGAGCCGGGCGCGGGGGCGAGCCACCAGTCCATGGGGGTGCGCTCGAGGAAGGTGAGCTGGCCGTCGTCGCCCGAGCACCAGTCCCAGATGCGGACGTCGTCCGCCATCGGGACCTGCCGGACGTCGGTGGAGTCGTTGACGAGCACGAAGCCGTTCGGCGGGGGGATCTCCGCGGTCGGGTCGTGCTCGAGGAGGTACTCGTCGGCGGCCGCGCCGATGTAGAGCACCTCGACGTCGGCGCCGAGGACCATCGTGCTCAGGTCCGCGTCGGTCACGTGCGCGACGTAGTCGCCGTTGACGAGGTCCGTGCCGACCGCGGGGATGTCGGAGACGCCGTCGGCGGGCAGGTGCTCGCCCGGGTCCAGCAGCGGCAGGTCGCCCGCCGACGGGTCGTCGTCGCCCTCGTCCGCCTCGTCGCCCTCACCGGTCTCCGCCTGCTCGACCTCGGCGGTCGCCGTCGCGCTGGGGGTCTCGGCCGGCGGGGAGGTGGCTGGGGCGTCGTCGGCCGCGTCGTCGTCGCGCATGACCAGGACGACGACCAGCGCGGTGACGACCATGAGCAGCAGCGCCACCAGCACCCACGGCAGTCGACGTGACCCGCCCATGACGCACGCTCCTTCGCGCCCGGCCCCACGATGATCATCCTCCCGCGGGGCCGGGCGCGTCACGCGCTCAGGGCATCGGGCTCAGGGCACGAACTGGCCGACCACCTGCGCGATCACGCCGCCGCGGACGTCGAGCCAGTACAGGCCGCCCACGGGGATGGTCGAGGTGTCGGAGCACAGGCTCTCCCCGTCCTCGATCGGTGCGGTGGCCCACTCGGCGACGCCGCCGGTGCGCCGGACCTTCTGCTCGTTCGGCCCCCAGCACACCTCCCACACCGGGGTGTCGGTCGCGAGGGGGATGACCCGGTCCGTCTGCCCGTCGGGGTCGTCGCTGACGTAGTCGTCGAGGATCTCGGTGCCCGGCGCGTTCGCCGCCACCCACTCCTCGGCCGCGGAGCCGAAGTAGAGCACGACCACGTCGGCCGAGACCGTCCCGGCGGCGGCGTCGATGTCGCTGACGTGGGCGAGGTAGCTGCCGTCGGGCAGCGGTGCGGCCGGGTCGGAGGGCGGGACGGCGGAGGCACCGTCCGGCAGGTAGTGCGCGTCCGCAGGGGGCAAGGGGCCGGCGTCGGGCACGGTGAAGGCGACCGGCCCGCTGAGCAGCGTCGCGGGCGTCCACGCGTCGGGGCCCGTCTCGAGCTGCAGGGGCAGGTAGGCGACGAGCTCGTAGGCGCCCGGGGCGAGCGCCCGGCCGTCGCACCCGACGGCGGCGAGCCGCGCCTCGTGCGTGCGGGGGTCGCCGTCGGGCGCGTCCACCTCGCTCAGGGACGCGAGCGTGGTGCCGACCACGACGCCGTCCTGCGTGACGACGAAGCCGTAGCCCGCCGGGATGCCCCCGCCCTCGGCCGGGAGCCAGTTCTGCGTCGCCTGATCGGCGGCCGCGCCGTCGCCGGTGCTCGTGCCGAGCCACGCGAGCAGGTCGCCGGCCGAGAGCTCAGGGGTCTCCAGGCCCATGCTCAGGGTCAGGCCGGCGTCCGGTGGGACGGTCGCCACGTCGCCGAGCAGGGAGCCGCACGCGAGCGCGGCCGCGGGGTCGGTGACCGCGTCGTCCGGGGCGTCGGTGGCCGTCGGCCCGTCCGCGGGCGGCGCGGGCGTCGCGTCGAGGTTGCTCACGACGGCCGTCCCCGCGACGGCCACGCCGACGACGGCGGCCGCGGTCGCCAGGGTGACCGCCGCTACCCGCGTGCGCCTCGTGCGCCTTGTGCGGGCGATCATGGCGCCCACCGCCAGCCCGGGCCGCGCGTCGTGCGCCATCTCCGCCGCCGCGTACAGGTCCCGCAGGCCCGCGTCGAACTGCTCGCTCATCGGTTCCCCCCTCCCACGAGGTGGATATCGGCGTCGTCCCAGGCCCCGAGCATCGGTGCGAGACGACGACGCGCGTCGGACAGGTATCGCTTGACGGCGCCCTCCGAGACGTTCAGCCGGTCCGCGATGTCGCGCACGGGCAGGTCCTCGAAGTGGCGCAGGACGACGCACGCGCGCTCGCGGGGCGTGAGCCGGGCGAGGGCGGCGTGCACGTCGGCGCGGGCGGTCGCGACGGCGTCGGGCGCCGCGTGCCCCGCGCCGGCCACCCGCTCGTCGTCGGCGACGAGCCAGGCGATGCCGTCCCACCGGTCGCGCCGCCGCCGCGTGTTGAGGAAGGCGTTGAGGATCGCCCGCCGCACGTACGCCTCGAGGTGCTCGACCTGGGACGGGTGCCTGCGGGAGAACGTGGCGACCATCGCGTCCTGCACGAGGTCCTGCGCCGAGGCCTGCTCGCCCGTGAGCAGGTAGGCGTACGCGACGAGCGCCGACCCGCGGTCGCGGGCCAGCGCCGTCAGCTCGTGTTCCCAGCTCATGGGTCCTCCGCGATCGCCGGTGCCATCCTTCACCAGCTAGGACACCGGGGACCTCGGATCGGTTGGGGCGGGACTACCAGGAGGCCTCGACGAAGAAGTCGGTGTAGAAGCCCTCACCGGTCTCGTTGGAGGTGTCGACGTGCACGGTGACGGCGCCGCGCGTGAACGTGCCCGCGGTCCAGAAGGGCCGGTCGGGGTCGGTGCGCTCCTCCTCGAGGACGTACCCCGCGGCGGCCAGCGCGCCCCGGGCCCGCTCGTACGCGTCCAGGCCGTGCGCGTAGGACAGCGTGACGCGCCAGTGCAAGCCGTCCTCGTACGCCTGGCTCCGGATCACCCTGTCGCCGTCGTCGAGGGACAGGGGCAGGTCGCCCGGGACCGAGGCCGGATCGACGTCCGCCCAGCCCTCGTCGCCGACGAACCGGGCGAACCACTCCTGGTTCGCCGTGTCGCCCTGGTCGCCCTGGTCGGTCGTCCCCTCGCCGACGTGCACGACGACGAGGTTGCTCACGGCGGGCGCGGACGCCGGACCCCCGTCGACCTGCACGTCCTCCATGACCGCGACCAGGTCGAAGTCCGCCGGGCCCATCGGCGTCCGTGCCTCGGCGACGCACTCGAAGAACTGGGCGCGGACCTCCCGCGTCTCGACGCTCGCGTCCTCCCGCGACCCGGTCGGGCGCCCCTCGTCCGTCCAGCCGGGCTTCGGCCAGCCGACGACGACGCCGTCGCGCACCAGCCACACGCCGAACGTGTAGCTGTGCGGGAGCGAGGGGTCCATCACCACGGTGGTGGTGACGGTGGCCTCGATCGGGTCGCCGACGCGCACCGTCGGCTGCGCGACCTCGACCTGCACGGACACGTCGGGCGCGCCGTCGGGCTGCTCGGGCAAGGCGTCGAGCCGGGTGCCGCACCCGACGCCCGCGCGGGGCTCGGGCGTGACCGAGGTCGGCGTGGGGGTGGCGGTCTCGGCGGGCGGCGCGACGGC
>AXCX01000025.1 GCA_000767215.1 Actinotalea fermentans ATCC 43279 = JCM 9966 = DSM 3133 | reverse complement strand
GGCGTCGCCAGGCGGGGCGCCCGGGCGCCCACCTGCGGCGTGGCCGCGGGCGGCTCCCACGCGGCGCGCGGGAACCGGCTGGTCGCGAGGATCTCCACGGACTCCGGCCCGATGCCGGTGGGCAGCACGAGCAGGTGGTGGTCGTCGAGGTCCTCGACGATGTCGAGCGGGGGCAGTGCCATGCCCGCCAGACTAGGTCGGCCGTGTCACGCGGGTGCGTCGCGAGTGTTTCCCCGGCGGCGCCGATGTTTCGCCGCGCGGGCGTCAGATGCGGGTGCGGTGGAAGCCCTGGGCGCTGCGGGACGCCGTCGGGCCGCGCTGGCCCTGGTAGCGCGAGCCGTAGCGGGCCGAGCCGTAGGGGTTCTCCGCGGGCGACGAGAGGCGGAAGAAGCAGAGCTGGCCGATCTTCATGCCGGGCCACAGCTGGATCGGCAGGGTCGCGACGTTCGAGAGCTCGAGGGTCACGTGCCCGGTGAAGCCCGGGTCGATGAAGCCCGCGGTCGAGTGCGTAAGCAGGCCCAGCCGGCCGAGGGAGGACTTCCCCTCGAGGCGAGCGGCGACGTCGTCGGGCAGGGTGACGGCCTCGTAGGTGGAGGCGAGGACGAACTCGCCGGGGTGCAGGACGAACGGGTCGTCGCCCTCGACCTCGACCAGGTGCGTGAGGTCGGGCTGCTCGGCCGACGGGTCGATCACCGCGTACTTGTGGTTGTCGAACAGCCGGAAGTACTTGTCCAGGCGGACGTCGACGCTCGACGGCTGGATCATCGCCGGGTCGTAGGGGTCGAGGACGACCCTGCCGGAGTCGAGCTGGTCGCGGATGTCGCGGTCGGAGAGCAGCACGCTGGTCACCGTAGCCGCGGGTGGGGCGAATGCGAAGGCCGTGGTCAGGACTGGCTCGACTGAGGCCGGCACCTGACCCCGAGCACAGCGAAGGCCCCTCCGAGTAAGCGTCGGAGGGGCCTCGCTGGCCGTCGAGCCGAAGCGCCGGTTGCCCGGCATCCACGACCCCGCTCTGGCGTGCGGTTGGTCGACCACCCGGTTGCCCGGGCCTGACGACCGATGACGACCGGCCTTCCGGTCCGTTCGGACACCTGCGGCGCCAGCCACAGCCCGTCGGGTTGCCCCTCCGAGACGGTCCACCGTTCTCCGGTCAGCCCAGCGATCCCTGGTGGGTCACCGATCCGAGTTCCCTCGGTTCTCTGTGTCCCGGCATCGCCGTTGGAGAAGTTCTAGACCCGCCCCGAAGACCCCCGCAAGGGGTTCGTGACGTGTGATTTGCGCAGGTTCCCCGTACACACCCTCGTCCACAGGTCTGGCCGTTCCGTGCTCAGAGCACGCACAGCCCTGTGGACAAAAGATGTGTACGGCCGGTGTCCGGGGGCTGAACGCCCGCCTCAGCCTCGAGTGGAACGAAACGGCCGTGATCGGGGTCCGAATGGAACGAAAGTGGAGCACGACGTTCCACTCGAGGGGGTGCGGGCGCGGCCGGAGCGCTGCCACAGTTGGTCCAGGGGAGTCCCGTCGGGCCGTTCGGTCGGCGGGTGCACACCCCGGAGGGGACAACGATGTCGCGCCTCACCGTTCGCAGCAGCACACCCGTTCCTCCGTCCGCCCACGCTCACGGGCCCATGTCGTCCACGCGCCGGATGGCGGCCCTCGCCGTCGTCGGGCTGGCGCTCCTTGCCTTGGCCGGCTGCACCGGGGACGACGAACCCGCCGCCTCGCCGTCGCCCACCGCGCCGGCGAGCGCCGAGCCCACGCCCGAGCCGCCGGAGTCGCCCAGTGCGGAGCCGAGCGCGGAGGCGACCGCCGAGGAGACACCGGCGGCGACCGGCATCGTGCTGGACGCGGCCGGCGTCGGCGGGATCGCGATGGGGACGCCCGACCCACGGGCCGCGCTCGAGGCGCTGCTCGGGCCGGCGGAGCAGGAGACGAACGACGTCGCCTGCGGCCCCGGCGACGTCGACGCGCTGTCGTGGGGGGCGCTGTCGGTGAGCACGCTCGAGGGCGCGTTGTGGGGCTGGGACATCAACCCGCACCGCGGCGCGCTGTCGGCGGACGTCGTGGTCGCGTCGGGCGTGACGCCGTACCAGCCGCTCTCGGACGCGCTGGCCCTGCCGGGCGCGACGACGCCGCAGTACCTGGCGAGCCTCGACATGCTCTACGTCGAGGCCGGCGGGGTGCAGTTCTACGGGTCCGGGTCGGACGCGGCGACGTCGCAGGTCGAGCTCACCGGGGTGAACGTCATCACGTGCGGGTGAGCGGGGGGCGGGCCTCGGCGCGCGGCTCGACCGACGCGGGGCCGTGACCAGCGCGGACGCCGCTCCGGCGGGCCGATGACGGTCGGCTGGCCCGGGCCGCGCCGGATGCCGGTATCATCGTCGAGCGCGCTCCTCGGAGCGCCGCGCGGGTGTAGTTCAATGGTAGAACTTCAGCTTCCCAAGCTGAGAGCGCGGGTTCGATTCCCGTCACCCGCTCCATCGTCTCCGCAGGTCAGAGCGTTGCGGGCGCTCTGTCGGACCTCCCTGGGACCCTTCTGCTGGTCGGCTCGTGCCATAACGTGCCATAGCGAAGTGGGATCCGACCATGACGACTGCGACCACTGCCCGACGCCACCGCCGCGCCTCCGGCGCCGTCCGCCGACTCCCGTCCGGGAGGTGGCAGGCGAGGTACACCGGGCCCGACGGCGCGCTGCGGACCCTTGGGACGTTCCCGACCAAGGCCGAGGCCGACCAGGAGCTGGCGCACGAGGTCTCGCGAATGGCGCGGGGGGTCTGGCGGGACCCGCGGCTCGGGGAGCAGCCGCTCGGGGAGTGGTTCCGCGGGTGGATCGCGACGCGGGCGGATCTCGCGCCGGGCACCCGGGCGCTGTACGGGCAGCTGCTGGAGCGCTGGATCGATGCCGATGTGCCGGTGGTGGGTGGAGCGCGGCCGAGGGCGGTCCGGATCGGGGCACAGTCGCTGGCGTCGGTGACGCCGGCCGCCGTGCGCGAGTGGGACGCGGCCGTGCTGGCCGAGGCGTCGCGGCGGGCGGGCGAGCGGTGGTCGCGGGCGGCGTCGACGCCGAAGCGGGTCAACGCGGCGATCCGGGCGTGGGCGATCGAGAACGGGCGTGCGGTGGCGGGAACCGGGCGGATGCCGGTCGAGGTCCGCGAGGCGTGGCTGGAGGCGACCGGCGGTGTCGTCGTGGACGCCCGCGAGAGCCGCCCAAACCTCGGTCGCACCGAGGCCGCGCAGGCGTACCGCCTGCTGCACACAGGGATGGCTCGGGCGGTGTCCGACGGGCTGATCCCCGCGAACCCGTGCGCGATCAAGGGCGCGAGCCAGCGCGATTCCCGGCACCGGACGGAGCGCCGCGTGCTGGCGCCCGACGAGCTGTGGGCACTCGCCGACGCGATGCCTGAGCGCTACCGCGCGGCGGTGGTGGTGTCGTTCCTGTCGGGGCTGCGGGCGGGCGAGCTGTTCGCTCTCCAGCGGAAGCACGTGGACCTCCGGGCCGGGACGATCCGCGTCGAGCAGTCGCTCGCGCGCTCGGGCACAGATGGCGCCGGTCCGTTCTCGACGACGAAGTCCCGGGCAGGCCTCCGCACGGTCGCTCTGCCAGCGGTCGCCGTCGAGGCTCTCGCCGACCACATGGCGCGCTTCACGCCGGAGCGTCGTGACGCCCTCGTCTTCGGCACGGTGTCGGACCGCCCGCTCACGAGCGGCAGCCGCTCGACGATGTTCGCCCGCGCCCGTCGTGCGATCGGCCGCGACGACCTCACCTGGCACGACCTACGCCATTCAGCGCTGACGCTCGTTGCCCTCACCGGTGCGACGCTGCCGGAGCTCATGCAGCGCGCCGGCCACTCCACGCCGCGCGCCGCCCTCCACTACCAGCACGCCGCCGACGACGCGCAACAGCGGATCGCTCGCAACCTGGACGCCGCCCTCAACGCGCCACCAAGACCAGAAGCGGCGACTCGCTGACCGCAGACGCTCGACTTGCCAGCGTCGGACGCACCCAGGCGACCAGACGCGGGGTGGTCACGCGGCACCACGTGGGGCCATCGGGTCAAGTCCCCGTGGGGCCTCAGCGGCGTCCGGACTTGCCCTTTGATGTCGACGGCCGACTAGCGACGAGGACCGTCCTGGAGGCTTCTCGCTTTGCTGCCTCGACGTACTGGACTGGGTCACGGCGCATCTGCTCTACCCTGCGGTCCATCTGAGCCGCCCACTTGTCGTTCGCCATCGCGCACCTCCCTCTGGACGCACCCTAGTCTGCCGCATCGCCGGGCCAGCCGCCCGTAAGCGTGAGCGCCACACCGCACAATGTCGCGACCACCCGCATGATGCCAGCATCGTCTGACGTCAGGTCTCCCGGGTTCTCTGCGTTGATCGTGAGCAAGCCCTGCACCGAACCGTTCGACTTGATGGGGGCTGTGATGAACGTGCGGTACTTGCGCGCCCGTGAACGGTCCATGTTCGGCGGGGCGTCACGCAGCAAATCTTCGTAGAACGTCACGATGTCGGCTTCGGCGGCTGCCCACACGTCCTTGCCCTCGCCTGACCCCCGGGTGAAACACGAGACCGGCGCATCCCCCCGCCCAGCAGACAGTTCCGGAACCGGCTCCAAGACGTCGTCAGCGTCGCTGCGCCGACGCCTGTAAATCGACGCGCGTGATCCGTGAGTATCGGCAAGTGTGAGGGCCGCGGTGAGGGCTGCCCAGAGCACGTCGCGTAGAGCCGGCTGACGTTGGGCCCTCGTCGTCTTCGCTGCGAGGGATAGGAGGCACCGCACCAGCGGCTGGAGGCAAGACTCCATGAGCGCCTTCAGCTCGGCCGCTTTCGACTTGAGCGCTTGCTTGGCGTACGCCTCCAAGAGGAGTCCACCGAGGCCGAGCGCTGCTGGTGCTGCCGACCACCAGCGCCAAGGTCCGACGAGCATCCCCGCTACGCCGAGCAGGCCACCAGAGGCGGGCCCCAGCCAGGGGGCGCGCGCGGCAGCCGCGAGCAGCTCGAGCCAGACGCGCCTCACGGCGACGGACCCTAGTCCAACGCCTGCGGGCGGGCAGGGCGGCGCGCCACGGCCGAGCCCACTGGGTTCGGGCGCTCGCTGAAGCCGCCAGGGTTCGGCTCGAAGCGGACCTATCGCATCGCGTCTGGCGACCCGGCGACAGCAGCGCTGCCAGCCACGGGCGTTGCGGAGCGGCAGCGCCACGAAGTGCAAGAAGAGTCACGGCCCGTCATCGCCTCGGTGGGACTGGGACTCCGCCTACAGCGGCACCGCCTCCGAGAGAGCGGAGGTGAGGACTTCGCGCGCGAGGGCACCCGACGCCACGACGTCGACCCGCTCATCCAGAAGCACGGACAGCTCATCCGACATCGCCGCGAGGGGCAGCAGGCCGCGCGTGTGCACGTCGAGGTCGACGAGTAGGTCCACGTCGGACCCCGGCCCGTCGTCGCCCCTCGCCACCGAGCCGAAGAACCTGACGTTCGAGGCGCCATGGCCGCTGGCGATGGTGTGGATGCGGGCCCGGTTCGCCCGGAGCTTCGCCAACCGCGGCACCCCACCGTCGACCTGACCCTGGAGGCCGTCGGAACATGGCATGGCTTGACGGTAGGACCAGGGGACCCAAGGAGTCGAGTGAGTACTATAGTTTTCATGTGAGTACTTCACGACTCACCTGGAGCTGATGATGGACGTCTCGAACCCGATCGCCGACGTGGTGCCGTCCGCCCACGGCCCGGTGCTCGCCGTGCTGGCCTCCACCTCGACACCGCTCACCGGCCGTGCGATCGCCGAGCTCACCCGCCCACGAGTCTCCCAGGCGCGCGTCGCGCGCATCCTCACTGAACTCGCCGAGACCGGCCTTGTCGACCGGACGCCCGCGGGGGCCGCATCGCTCTTCTCGCTGAACCGAGACCACGTCGCCGCCTCGGCCGTCGAGGCGCTCACCTCCCTGCGCCAGCAACTGTGGAGCAGGATCGCCGAGCACGCCGGCGGCTGGGCCAACCCTCCGGACGGCGTCGTCGTCTACGGGTCTGCCGCGCGGGGCGACGGCGGCACCGCCAGCGACATCGACCTCCTCGTCATCCGCCCTGCCGAAGTGGGCGCCGATGACGCCGACTGGCACGCGAACGTCACCGACCTCGCCGCGCGCGTCACCCGCTGGTCCGGCAACCCGTGCGAGATCCTCGACCGCTCCCGCGAGGAGCTTCGAGCCATGGCCGCAGCGGGTGAGCGTCTCCTGAGCGAGATCCGCCGCGACGGACGAGCGATCGTCGGCTCGATCTCCCTGGTCCCGGCCTCTAGGGCGGCCTGACGTGGGCGCCCGGGACGACGCGCTCAGTCACCTCCGCAAGGCCCGCGAGTTCCTCGACGCAGCCGTCCTGGAGCTGGACATGGACCTGAATACCGCCGCGGCGTCGTCAGCCGTGCTCGCCGGCATCAACGCCAAGGACGCGATCTGCCTTCAGCTGACGGGTCGCACCGGCAAGTCCGAGGACCACCGCTCCGCCGTGCCGGAGCTCGCCGCTGCCGGACCTGCGGGCAAGGCACTCGAGTCGACCTTTCGCCGGCTCCTCGGGCTCAAGACCGCCGCGCAGTACCAGGCGGGGCCGATCAGCCGGATGGACGCGACGAAGGCCGTCGAGTGGGCGACGCGCATGGTCGACGCCGCGCGGGACGTCACCGGCTCCTGACCGGCCTCGCGTTCTGCCACGTCCGATGACGGGCGCGCGCGGAGCCGATGACGCTTGCGCCCGCCCGATGACGCACGCCGCGCGACCGATGACGCGATCGGCCCGGGTACGTCGCGTCATCGCCTCGCCGCCGGCGGCGCGGTTCCGTCATCGGTTTGGCTATGGCCCCTGAGCAGGCTGACCGCCACAGCACGACCCGACCCGGCAGCAACGGGGCGCGAGACATCTCCTCGCTCCCGCTGCACACCTCCCGGTGGTGACGGTCGACGACGTAAGGAGGCGGCTCCCGATGATGGCGATGCATAAGCTCATGGCCGGCGACGGCTACACGTACCTCACCCGGCACGTCGCGGCGGGCGACGCCGGCCTCAGCCACGCCGACTCGCTCGTCGCCTACTACGAGGCCACCGGCAACCCACCCGGCCGCTGGCTCGGCCGCGGGCTCACCGGCCTTGGCAATGACGCGTCGGACCGCCTCCACCCCAACGCCGCGGTGACCGAACCCGCCATGGCCGCGCTCTTCCGCGACGGTCACGACCCGCTGACCGACGCTCCTCTCGGCCGCTCCTATCGTGACCGCACCGACCGCGCCGTCGTCGGCTACGACCTCACCTTCACCGTCCCCAAGTCCGCCTCGGTCCTCTGGGCGCTCGGCGACGACGCCACCCGCGCCACCGTCCACGCCGCGCACCGCGCCGCCGTCGACCAGGCCCTCCATTTCGTCGAGCGCACCGTCGCCCGCACCCGCGTCGGACACGCGGGCTGCCGCCAGGTCCGCACGCGCGGCGTCATCGCAGCCGCGTTCGACCACTGGGACTCGCGCACCGGCGACCCGAACCTGCACACGCACGTCGTGCTCGCCAACAAGGTCCAGGGCCCCGACGGCGTCTGGCGCTCCCTCGACGGCACGACCGTCCACGCCGCGACGGTCACGGTCTCGGCGCTCTACGACTCCCTCCTCGCCGACGAGCTCACCCGCCGCCTGCCCGTGCGCTGGTCCCACCGGTCGCGCGGCGAGCGGCGCAACCCCGCCTTCGAGCTCGAGGGCATCGACGACGCCGTCCTGGCCGCCTTCTCCACGCGCGCCGAGCAGATCCACTGCGCCGAGCAGCAGTGGGCAGCGAGCTTCGTCGCCTCGCACGGCCGGAGCCCGTCGCGCGTCGAGACCAGCCGGGCGCGCCAGCACCTCACCCGCGCGACGCGCCCGCCCAAGATCGTCCGACCGCTCCGCGACCTGCTCGCCGAGTGGGCGAACCGTGCCCGCGCGCTGACCGGCGTCGAGCCGCGCGACCTCGCCGCCCGAGCCCTGGCCGGCGCCTACGCCCGCGGGCTGCGGGCCCACGACGTCGGGAAAGAGGTGCGGGCCGCCGTCATCGCGGCGGTGCTCGACTACGTCGCCACACGCCGCTCGGTCTGGACCACCTGGAACCTCGGTGCGGCCGCGGCCCGGGCGACGCTGCCGCTGCGGATGGCGTCACCCGCAGAGCGGCTCCGGTTGCTCAACGGGATCACCACCGAGGCTGCCGCCCGCTGCGTCCACCTCGACGACACCCGCGACCCCGAGCGGGTCCGCGTCGGCGAGGCGCTCTACACCTCCACCGAGCTGCTCGCGGCGGAGAAGTCGCTCATCGACGCGAGCGAGGCGCCCGGCGCGATCGTCATCGACGCCCGGCTCATCGACGAGCCGCGGTACCGGGCGCACCACCAACTCGGGCGGCTTGCACTCGACCAGCGGGCCGCCGTCCGCGCGGTGCTGACCTCAGGCCGGCGGCTCGACGCGCTCGTCGGCCCGGCGGGCTCCGGCAAGACGACGACGCTCGCCAGCCTCGCCGAGCTCTGGACGGAGAACCTCGGCCCCGTCGTCGGGCTCGCGCCGTCGGCGACGGCCGCCCGCGCGCTCGAGGCGTCCCTCGGCGTGCCGTGCGAGACGACGGCCAAGTGGCTCTACGAGACCTTGGGCGAAGGCGCCCATGCACGCGGTCGCGCCTACGCGGCGGCGGAGGTGAGGCGCGCGGCGAGCGGTGGCGACGGGCGGCGCGACCACCAGGCCGTTGCCCTGCGCCGGGAGGCCGGTCGGTGGTCGCTCGCGCCGGGCCAGCTCGTGATCGTCGACGAGGCCTCGCTCGCCGACACCCGCAGCCTCGCCGCCGTCGTCGGCCAGGCGGAGGCGGCGGGCGCAAAGGTGCTGCTGGTCGGCGACCACCTCCAGCGCGGGTCCGTCGACGCGGGCGGCGCGTTCGGCATGCTCGCCCGCCGCGGCCCGACGGCGGAGCTCACCTCACTGCGTCGGTTCCGGCATCCGTGGGAGGCGCGGGCGAGCCTGCAGCTGCGCAGCGGCCAGCCGGCCGCGCTCGACGCCTACGACGCGCACGGCGCGTTCGTCGGCGGGCTGCGCGTCGGCGGGCTGCGCGAGCAGATGCTCGACGCCGCGCTCGGCGGCTACCTGGCTGCCGGTGCGGCGGGACGGGTGGCCGTGCTCCAGGCCGCCGACAACCGGACGGTGCGCGACCTGAACGCGATGGCACATGCCGACGGCGTGCGATCGGGCGCCGTTCGGGAGAGCGGCGTCGAGCTCCATGACGGGTTGGTGGCCGGCGTCGGTGATCGCCTCGTCACGCGGCGGAACCACCGACGGCTGCGCACGGCCGACGGGTTCGTGCGCAACGGGAACCTGTGGGACGTCGTCGCCGTGGAGGGCGATGGCGCGCTGCGGGTACGGCCAGCCGGCAGCCGATGGCGGGAAGGCGGGCCGGTGTTGCTCCCAGCGGCCTACGTGGCCGAGCACGTCGAGCTCGGCTACGCGACCAGCACCGCGCGGACGCAGGGCATGACGGTCGACGAGACGCACACCGTTGCCGCGCCAGGGATGGGACGGGAGGACCTGTACGTCGCGATGTCGCGCGGCCGGGAGGCCAACCGCGTGTACGTCGTCACGGACGGGCCCGATGACGAGTGCGTGCCCGGTGCGGCGACGCCCGCGACGTCGTACCGGGACGTGCTCGACGGGATCCTCGCGACATCCCACGCCGAGCCGACCGCCACCGAGACCTGGGAGACGTACCACCCGAGCACGCCCGAGCCGGCTCCGGCTCCCGAGAAGCCCGCCCGCGCGCTCACGGCTCACCGCCTACCGGCCGGCCGCGGCCGCACCTGTTCTCGATCCACCTACTCGATCACTGTGACCAGCCGAGCACCCGAAGGAGCGCCATGTCCGCCATCGCCACCGGCCCGTCAGGTCGGCCGTTCCTGACGGTCGCCGAGGCCGCCGACGAGCTCGCTGTCACGGAGCGCTTCATCCGCAAGCTCATAGCCGACGGCACACTGCCGGCCGTGAAGGTCGGCGCCCGCGTCGTCCGCATCCGCCGGGCCGACCTTGAAGACTCGCTCGAGCCGGCGCGCGTCATTCCGCGCGCCCAACAGCGATGACGAGGCGCAGAGAGCGGCCCATGGTCCCTCCCCACGGCACCCGGCCCAGCATTCGTATCGATTTCACATTTGCGTAACAGGCATCGGTGTTACCGGCGATCGACCGGCGCGAGAGGCGCAGCATCACCCACTTGGCCGATCGCCCGAGGCGATACATGATGCGAGACTGCGCCTGCATCAACGAACGCCTAGCAGGGGGCTGGCGTCACTGGCCCCTGCCCGGAAGATGCTTACATCGACCGAGACACAAGGGGTGCGATCCAGAATGGGCAACGCTTCACTAAGTCGAGTCACTGCTCTCGCAGCGGCAGCAGTCCTTACCCTGCTGGTGGCAAGTGCCGGCCCCGCCGCCGCAGCACCGCGGCCCGGCGCGACGACCACTACATGGGAAGAGTCGTGCACTGACGCAGCCGCACGCGCCGGCGTCGAGAATGGCCTCTGCTCCGGCACTGAGTTCCTCTACATCGTCAAGGACTCCACCGGACGGGACGTTCAGCGATCCGAGCCTCTTCGGGGCAACTTCCGGAGCGGTTCCGCAACCCCGCCCGGCATCGCCTCACGACAGCAACCGGGCATCGGCATCAACAGCGTCAGTCCCGACATGGACTCTTGGTGCGACTCGAAGCCTCAGGCATGCACTCGGATCATCAACGACTACACGGCCGAAGCCAAGAACAACTGGCTGATGGTCTACAACGGGCAGAACTATGCCGCATTCTCGGTTGCGATCAGGGTTAACCTGAATGGACGCTCGCCCAGGGTCGAAGCGTGGTACGACTCTGACAGCGGCGGCGCCGTCCGATTCACTAGCCAGAGTTTCAACTGCGTCAAGGATCAGACGTTCGACGGTACGTGCGGGCACATCGACGTGACGACGTCCGGCACCGTGAACCTCACAAGCCTTGGCAGGTACACCAGCGGACTCAGGAGCTTCGCCCCCCTGACCCAGTCCGACGACTACTGGGTCGACCTCACGGGCCGCTTGGGACCAGCCGTCGATACGAGCGTCTCGTGGGGGATGACCACCGTTCGAGTTCCGAACTTCAACTGCTTCGGCACGGGCAACTGCTACTTCCCGTGATCTACTGATCGGGGCTGGCTGGCGAGCGAGCGTCGTCCAGCCAGCCCCGATCCTCGGAGGTCTGACGATGATCACATGGCACGAAGTGCTCATGACAACCGCCAGCACGGGCGGCCACTGGGTGCGAGTCCCGGACAACGGTTGGGGCGCGCTCATCGCATACCTGGCCGGTCCCGGACGTGTCCGCACCGTGGCGCGTCGGTACAACGACGTGCGGGTAGTGACGGTGCATGACGGCGTTCGCACAGAGCACAGCGAAGAGATCACCCCCGAAGACGTCCGCGGGATCGAGCGCGATATCGCGTCCTACGTCGCGGAGCGCGCCGCGCCGGCGCCCCCGCCTGGCGTCTCGTTTGAGATCCTCATCCCCGACGAGCTCTCATTCGACGAACTCGAGCACGATCTCTTGGCAGCGACGATGCGCATAGCGTCCGACGGGGACCCTCTCGCCGAACGTCAAGCACTGGACTGTGTCCTGAGGAAGCACCTCTCGGCCTGAGTGCCGGGCCCTCCCAATCGAACTCGCGACGACAAGGCGCGGAGTCAGCCCCGAGTGGCATGCCATAACGTGCCATAAGGGGGTTCAGATCGGTGCCTCTCGGTTCATCTCCGTGTAGGCTCGCAAGCGCCTGACCAGCAGTTTTACTCACCTACCAGGTCCCGGAAACGCGACGGAGTCCGATTCCCAAGCTGAGAGCGCGGGTTCGATTCCCGTCACCCGCTCCGCGTCAAGGGCCAGGTCAGAGAGCGTTTCTCGACCTGGCCCCTCGTCGTTGGGACCTACTCCCCGCCGACCAGCACCTCCAGCGCCGCGACCGGCACGACGCCCTCCGCCTTGGCCGCCAGCTCGGCATCCACCGTCACCAGCGCGTCGGCCTGCAGCCGCGCGACCGCCAGGTACTCGGCGTCGCGCAGGGTGTCCCAGCCGTGCTCGCGGGCGATCCGCCACGCTGTCCCGCGCGAGACGCGGTCCCCCAGCAGGCGCATCTTCAACTCGGTGAGCCGCTCGTGCGCCGCCAGCGCCTCCTTCTCGGTGCGGCGGCCCGCCCCGACGTCGCGCAGCAGCGACGTCAGTGCCTCCGAGCGGATCGAGCTCGGGGCGACGAGCTGGACGTCCGCGGCCACCGGCACGGCGGCGTCGACGAGGTGCAGCAGGGTCGGAGCGTCGATGACGAAGCGCCTCATCGCCTCAGGCTAGGACCAGCCCCTGACGCGCCCGTCCGTCGCCGCCCGCGGCCGCGCCGGCCAGCCCTGCTCGATGAAGCGGTCGAGCGGGAGCGTGGCGGCCCCCAGCGCCACGGCGCTCCGGCCGAGCTGCGAGCGCACCAGGGCCACCTCGCGCCCGGGCTGGGGGAGCGAGGAGGCAACCATGCTCCGTCGCACGTCGGGCAGGAGCTCCTCGGCGATCCGGTCGCCGAACCAGCCCGCCAGCACGATCCGGGCCGGGTTGTAGAGGTTGACCAGGTTCGACAGGGCGACGCCGAGGCGGGCGACGAGCAGGTCCATCGCGGCCAGGGCGCGCTCCTCGCCCGCGTGGTACGCGGCGAGGAGGGCCTCGACGTCCTCCATCTCGTGGCCGGCCCGCGACGGGTCGGGGCCCCGCCATGCGGCGAGCACCGCCGAGGCGCCCACGAAGGACTCGATGCAGCCGCGCGCCCCGCACCGGCACACCGGGCCATCCAGGCTGATCTTCGTGTGGCCCCACTCGCCGGCGCTGCTCGACGACCCGCGGAACAGCCGTCCGTTGGTGATGATGCCGGCGCCGACGCCGTCGCCCACGAGCACGACGATCGCGTGGTCCACGCCCCGGGCGGCGCCGAACCAGGCCTCGGCCTGCGTCGTCGTCTTGGCGCCGTTGTCGATCATCAGCGGCAGGTCCAGACGCTCGGCGAGGGCAGCGAAGTCGGTCTCGTCCCACCCGACCACCTGCGCGTGCACGATCGGCTCGAGCGTCGGGTCGCCGCAGCCGGCCAGGTTCTCGGGTCGCTCGACGATCCCGGGCACGCCCACGCCGACGCCGAGGACGCGGCCGGCGACGTCGGGCCCGCGCACCTGCTCCGCCTCCGCGAGGAGCTCGGCGACCGAGTCGGCGATGACGCGCGTGACCTCCTCGGGCGAGATGCGGCGCTCCTCGAACCGCCGGGAGCGGGCGGCGATGCGCGTCATGGTCAGGTCGAAGATCTCGGTGACGACGTCCGCCTCGCCGACGTCGGCGCCGATGACGTACGCGGCGTCGGGGTTCACCGTGACGATCGTCCGCGGCCGACCGCCCGCCGAGTCCAGCTGCCCGCCCTCGACGACGACGCCCTCCGCGACGAGCTCGCCCACCATGTTCGTCACGGACGTCGGGGACAGCCCGGTCGCCTCGCTGGCCTCGGAGCGGTTGGAGTCGCGGGCGAGCAGGAGGTGGCGCAGGAGGAGCGCGCGGTTCGCGCGTCGGACGTCCCGCACGGACGCCTTGCGACGGCCCTTCGCGCCATCCTCCATTCTTATTTTATAGCGTGACAGAAGTCCTCCCGCAAGCCTCGCCCGCCGCGGCGGACGCCCGGTTCTCCGCGATCAGAGCCCGGTAGCGGTCGGCGCTCAGCTTCGGGGCGACCCGACCGGTCGGGTAGTCGGTGAAGAAGAGCCCGTAGCGCAGCTGGTAGCCCTGGGCCCACTCGAAGCTGTCCATGAGCGACCAGAAGAAGTACGCCTCGACCGGCGCACCGGCGGCGATCGCGTCGCCCACCGCGCGCGCGTGGGCGTCGAGGTAGGCGACCCGCTCGACGTCGCGGCACGCGCCGTCCGGCCCGACGTAGTCCCACAGCCCGATCCCGTTCTCCGTCACCCAGATCGGGACGCCGGGCGCGGCCTCCGCCACACGCAGCAGCACGCGCGTCAGTCCCGCAGGGTGCACGGCGACGCCGTGCCCGCTCCGCGGCTCCGGGACGGGCAGCTTGTCGATGCCGCGGACCACCGGGTCGGTGCCGGGCTCGTCCGCACGCACGACGTTGTGCTCGTAGTAGTTGACGCCGACGAAGTCGACGCGCGGCGCGAGGGTCGCGACGTCGATGCCGTCCAGCGCGGCGGCCAGCGCCGCCCCGCCGAAGTACCCCTCGGCATCGGCGGGGACGCGCCCGTGCAGGAGCGGGTCGACGAAGAGCCGGTTCTCGACGAGGTCGGCGCGCGCCCAGGCCGCGAGGTCCTCAGGCCGGTCGCCGGCCGGGGCCAGGTCGGACAGGTTGATCGCGAAACCCACCCGGCCCGACGGCGCCAGCTCGCGCAGCACGGGCACCGCCAGAGCGTGGGCGTGCATCTGCACGAAGGCCGCTCGGAGCGCCGTCGCCTCGTCGGTCAGGCCGGGCGCGTGCAGCCCGCTCAGGTGCCCGTGGAACGCCGCGCAGAACGGCTCGTTGATCGTGATCCAGTCGTCGACCAGATCGCCCAGGCGCTCGACCACCACGCGGGCGAACGCGACGAACGCCGTCGCCGTCTCGAGCGTCGACCAGCCCCCGCGGTCCTGGAGCCACTGCGGCAGGTCCCAGTGGTAGAGCGTCACGACCGGCCGCACGCCGAGGCCGCGGAGGCCCTCGAGGACGCGCCGGTAGTACGCGACGCCCTCCTCGTTGACCCGCCCCTCGGCGTCCACCACGCGCGCCCAGGCAACCGACAGCCGGAAGGTGTCCAGGCCCAGCCAGGCGACGGTGTCGAGCAGCTTCGCCGGGTCCTCGTACACCCGGCAGGCCACCTCGCCCGTGTCACCGCGAGTGATCGCACCCGGGCGCGCCGTGAACGTGTCCCAGATGCTCTCGACGCGGCCGCCGGAACGCACCCCGCCCTCCACCTGGTAGGCGGCGACGGCGCTCCCCCAGCGGATCCCGGCAAGCTCGTTCATCGTTCTCCTCGTCAGGGGGCTCAGTAGCCGGTGCGCAGGCCGCGCAGCAGGTACTTCTGCAGCGCGAAGCACAGGACGACGGGCGGCAGGGTCAGCACGATCCCGCCGGCCATCAGCTCGCCCCAGTAGATGCGGTAGCCCGTCTGCATCTGCAGCAGGCTCGAGGTCAGCGGCATGACGTTCGCGTCGGTGATGAACGTCATCGGGAAGATCAGGTCGGTCCAGCCGGCCAGGAAGCTGTAGAGGACGGCCGTCATGATCCCGGGCAGCGCCAGGGGCAGGACGATGCGGAAGAAGACCCACCCGGGGGTCAGCCCGTCGAGCTCCGCCGCCTCCTCCACCTCCTTCGGGACCTGCTCGAAGAAGGGCTTGAGGATCCAGATCACGAACGGCAGGTTCAGCACCGACACCCCGACGATCACGCCGGTCACCGAGTTCAGCAGCCCGAGGTTCTGCATGATCGTGTACATCGGCACCACGAGGGCCGCCGGCGTCACCATGCGCGCCACGATGAGGAAGGCCAGGGCGACGCCGCTCCCCCGCCACGGGTACCGCGCGAACCCGTAGGCCGCGGGACCTCCGAGCAGGAGGCTGATCACCACCGTCGCACCAGCGATGACCAGCGAGTTCGTGATCGACGTCCCGAAGTGGAACTGGTCGAACAGGTTCGCGTAGTGGCCGCCGGTGAGCTCCTCGGGCGCACTCAGCGGGGTGCGGCTGAAGATGTCCGCGTCCGGCTTGGTCGAGACGAACGCCATCCACGCCATCGGCGCGAGCATCACCAGCGCGATCACGGTGAGCACGACGCCGGCGCTGGTGGCGCCGAGCCGCTTGCGGGCGGAGTAGGTGAGCCGCATCAGCGGTTCCTCCGTTGCACGATCAGGAGCGCCCCGCCGAAGCCGAGCGAGATGACCAGCGCCAGGAGCGCCTGCGCCGACGCCGTGCCGAAGTCGAGGTGCGTGAACGCGGTCCGCCAGATCACCAGGGGCAGCACCCGCGTGTCGTCGCCCGGGCCGCCGCCCGTCGTCGCGAACACGGTGTCGAACACCTTCGTGAACGCGTCGACCGCGCGGAAGGCGCCGGTGATGAGCATGACGGGCAGGATCGACGGCAGGGTGATCCGGAACAGGATCCGCACGGAGCCGGCGCCGTCGAGCGCCGCGGCCTCGTACTGGGACGGCTCGATCGACATCACCGCCGCGAGCATCACGAAGAGGACGAAGGGCATCATCTTCCAGGCGTCGATCACGATGATCGACACCAGCGGGTGCTCCACGAGCCACGGCGTCGACGTGCCGAGGAGCTCGTTCACGGGGCCGAACTGCGCGTCCAGCATCATCCGCCACGCGTAGGCCCCGGCGATGGCCGGCACCGCGAACGGGACGATGAACGCCGACGCGACCACGCGCGAGAACAGCCGGCCGAAGCGGCCCTTCAGGTTCAGCATCACGTTGGCCAGGAGGATCGCGCAGGCCGTGCCGACGACGACCTCGATGACCACCGAGGCGACCGTGAACTGCAGCGTCACCCGCAGCGAGTTCGTGACCGTCGAGTCCGTGAACAGGGCGGTGATGTTGCTCAGCCCGGCGGGCTCGATCTCCGACGACGTGAGCGGCCGGTACGTGTGCAGCGCCATGTACCCGAGGTAGAGCAGCGGGTACGCCATGACCGCGCCGACGAAGAGCATCGAGGGGAGGGTGAAGAGAATCCCCGCAAGCCTGCGTCGTGGCGACTGGGTCCGCACAGCGGCACCTCCCCTCACACCGTGGCCGGATCGGGGCCCGCGCCGCGGGGAGGACGGGGCGTCCTCCCCGCGGCGGGACTGAGCAACAGTGGTCACTCGATGGCCTCGCGCCCGGCGAACTTCTCGTCCTGCAGCCAGGCCGCGGCCTGCTCGGCGGTCATCTCACCGGAGAGGACCTTGGCGAGCGCCTCGGAGACGCCCGAGCTCAGCTCGCCCGACCACGTGGTGTGCAGGTACGTCAGGCGGTTCGCCACGGACTTGAGCATGTCGAGCTCCGGGAGCACCGCGGCGAAGTCTGCGCTGTCCTGCTGGCTCGCCAGCACGGGCAGGTTGCCCGTCTCCTCGGTCTGCGGCAGCTGGAACTCGTCCGAGGTCATCCACGCGACGAAGGCGCCCGCGGCGTCCGGGTTCGGCGCCGACTCGGGGATGGTCGCGAGCATCGCGCCCAGGTGGGTCTGCTCGCCGGGCGGCGGGGCGATGCCGAGGTTGCCGTCCATCTGGTCGCCGACGGTCCGCCACGCGTACAGCCAGTTCTGGTAGATGGCGATCTGGCCGGCCGCCATCTGGTTGTCGCAGTCGAAGAAGCTCAGGGCCTCCCAGCCGGGGGCGCTCAGCGACGTCAGCGCGTCGATGTACTCCATGGACGCGACCTGCTCGGGCGTGTCCAGGGTGAGCTCACCGGTCTCCAGGTCGCCGAAGTTCGCGCCCTGGCCGTAGGTGAAGTACGTGTCGTCGAGGAACACGGACCAGTCGACGCCGCCGAGGCAGGTGCCGTACATCTCCGGGGGCCGGTTGAAGAAGGTCGCGACGTCGACCAGCTCGTCGAACGTCGTCGGCGGGGCGAGCTCGCGGCCGTACTCCGCCTCGAACGCGGCCTGCTCCTCGGGGTTCTCGAACAGGTCGGTGCGGTAGAGCACCACCGGGAAGTTGTAGTACTGCGGCACCCCGACCAGCGCGCCGTCGTCCCGCGTGAACAGGTCCGCGTTGACGAGGTCGCCGACGACGTCGTCGCCCAGGTACTGGCTCAGGTCGCGGGCGTGCGCGTGCCGGAGGAGCCACTGCGCGTCGTCGCCACCGCCCGCGAAGACGACGTCGTAGGTGCCGGCGTCCTGCGCGAGCTCGGCGACCTTCCGCTGACCCCAGACGTCGCGGGCAACCTTGTCCACGGTCACGCCGATGCCGGTGGCGTCCGTGAACTCCGCGGCGTGCGCGGCGAGGGAGTCGGTCTCCGGCCCCTCGACGGCGAGGACGCGGATGTCGCCCGTCGGGCCGGACTCGGCCGGCGCGGACCCTGTCGCGTCGGGCTCGGCCTCGTCAGTCGAGTCGGAGCACGCGGCGACCAGCCCGACCGCGAGCGCCGTGCACGTCACCCCCGCGAGAACGCGGCGCGTGGACAGACGCTTGTTCATAGTCACTCTCCCTTGAGTACGAAGTCCTCTTGCGCGGCTACCCGGCTCGCCTGGGTACCGGCGGGCCCCCCCTCGACCGGCCCGGCGTGGGCTGCCGCTCCTCCCTCGAGGACGAGCGCCCATGCCTTCCCGATCATGACGACCCGGCTGACGCGGCCGGCGACGACGGGGCCGGGATGAGCCCACATCTGCGCCTTCTTCGCCCGCTGGACCTTCTTGCCGACTATAAAATATGATCCGACAGAAACCTGTCAAGGGTGTCGCGGCGGACTGTGAGAGCATCCGGCGAAGGAGGGCTCCATGAGCAACGGTTCGACCCCGCCCGCCCGGCCCGCAGCCGACGACGCGCCCTACCGCGACGCGCGTCGCGGCATCCCCGAGCGCGTGGCGGACCTCGTCGCGCGGATGACGCTGCCCGAGAAGGTCGGGCAGATGCTCCAGCTCGACGCCCGCGACGGCGTCCGGGAGCCCGTCGTGACCATGCACGCCGGCTCGCTGCTGCACACCTCGCCCGACGACGTCGGCGAGGCGCACGACCTCGCCGCCGCGTCCCGCCTCGGCATCCCGCTGCTCATCGCCGACGACTGCATCCACGGGCACTCGTTCTGGCCCGGCGCGACGATCTTCCCGACCCAGCTCGGGATGGCGGCGAGCTGGTCCCCGGAGCTGGTCGAGCGCGTCGCCCGCGCGACCGCCGCCGAGGTCGCCGCGACGGGCCTGCACTGGACGTTCTCGCCGGTGCTCGACGTCGCCCGCGACCTGCGCTGGGGACGCATCGACGAGACCTTCGGCGAGGACCCGTTCCTCGTCGGCGAGCTCGGGGCGGCCATGGTCCGCGGCTACCAGGGCGGCGGCGCGGCCGACCCGGACGCGATCCTCGCCACCGCGAAGCACTTCGCCGGGTACTCCGAGACCCAGGGCGGCCGCGACGCCAGCGAGGCGGACCTCACGCAGCGCAAGCTGCGGTCGTGGTTCCTGCCGCCGTTCGAGCGGGTCGCGCGCGAGGGGTGCGCCGCCTTCATGCTCGGCTACCAGGCCATCGACGGGGTGCCGGTGACCGTCAACCGCTGGATGCTCGACGGCGTCCTGCGCGGGGAGTGGGGCTACACCGGGGCGCTGGTCACCGACTGGGACAACGTCGGCCGCATGGTGTGGGAGCAGCGCATCTTCCCCGACGCGGCCAGCGCGGCCGCCGCGGCCGTGCGCGCCGGCAACGACATGATCATGACGACGCCGGCGTTCTTCGCGGGCGCGCAGGACGCCGTCGCGCGCGGGCTCCTCGACGAGGCGGACATCGACCGCGCGGTCGCGCGGATCCTGGCCCTGAAGTTCCGGCTCGGGCTGTTCGAGGACCCCCGGCGGCCCGACGTCGCCCGGCAGCGCGCCGTCGTCGGCCGCGCGGAGCACACGGCCCTCAACCTCGAGGTGGCGCGACGGTCGCTCGTGCTGCTGACCAACGACGGGGCCCTGCCCCTGCCCGACGTCGCGGGACCGCGCCGGATCGCCGTCGTCGGGCCCAACGCCGACGACGCGCAGGTGCTCCTCGGCGACTGGGCCGGGTCGTCCGGCCAGGTCGACTGGATGCCCGACGGGCACCCGCGCGAAGCCATCACCACGGTGCTGGACGGGCTCCGTGCGCTGGCCCCCGACGGCTGGGAGGTCGGGCACGCGCGCGGCGCCGACATCCTCACCCTGGTCCCCGACCCGGAGGGCCCCACGTTCGCTGACGGGCAGCCGCGTCCCCCGATCGCCACCCCCGCCGCGCCGGACCCGGAGCTGCTCGCCGAGGCCACGGCCCTCGCCGCGTCCGCGGACTGGGTGGTCGCCGTCGTCGGCGACCGGATCGAGCTGGTGGGCGAGGGGCGCTCGACCGCGACCCTGGAGCTCTTCGGCGCGCAGACCGCGCTGCTCGACGCGCTCGTGGCGACCGGCACCCCCGTCATCGTCGTCGTCGTGGCGTCCAAGCCGCTGGTGCTGCCGGCGTCGGCCGAGCGCGCCGCCGCCGTCGTCTGGGCCGCCAACCCGGGCATGCTCGGCGGGCGCGCCGTCGCGGAGCTGCTGCTCGGACTCGTCGAGCCGAGCGGCCGCCTGCCCGTGTCCGTGCCGCGGCACGTCGGCCAGCAGCCGACCTACTACAACCAGGTCCGCGGCCAGCACGGCACGCGCTACGCCGACCTGACGCAGGAGCCGGCGCACTGCTTCGGCGAGGGCCTGAGCTACACGACCGTCGAGTACACCGACCTCGTCGTCGACCCGCCCGTCGCGAGCGCGTCCGACACGGTGCGCCTGCGCGTCACCGTCCAGAACACCGGTGCGCGCCCCGCGCTGGAGACCGTCCAGGCGTACGTCACCGACGTCGTGACGTCCGTGACCTGGGCCGAGCGCGAGCTCAAGGCCTTCCGCCAGGTCGCGCTCGCGCCCGGCGAGCGGGCCGAGGTGGAGCTCGCGGTCGCAGTGCAGGACTGCACCGTCGTCGACGCCACCGGACGCCGCGTGGTCGAGCCCGGCGAGTTCGTCGTCGGCGTCGGCCCGTCCTCGCGGGGGCGCGACCACCTGCTCGGGCGCTTCACCGTCCGCGACGCCTGACCGCCAGGCGACGGCACGGCGACGGCACCGCGACGGCGCCTGCGAGGGCGCCGACGGACCGTACGAGGCCCGTCGGACAAGGTCTCGGACTGCATAAGCCCAGGTCACGGGCCGGACACGAGAGGCCGGTTTCGGCTACGGAACCCCATCAGTCCGGTCACGACCCGGCAACTCCGACCACACGCGCACACCCCGCGCCCTACGTTCCCGGCAACGGCAGCGACGGCGTAGACGGGGGCAGCGATGAGCACCAACCGCGGCAGGACGACAGGTCTGGCGGGCGCGACGCTCGTCGTCGTGATGGCCCTGGCGGGCTGCTCCGGCGGGGGGTACGACGGCGGCGACGGCGGCGACAGCGCCTCCCTGGACGGCGCCCGCGAGGACGCGGGCTACGTCGAGCCCGGCCCGGGCCGGCCCGAGCAGCCCTACCCCGGGCCGGACGGCACGGACCCGGAGCTCTACCCGGAGTACGCGGCGTGGAACGGCATGACCGACCCGGCCGACGACGCGCTGTCGACCTTCGCGCTCGACATCGACACCGGCTCTTACACGCGCTTCCGCGACGCGGTGACCAACGGCGGGTACCTCGACCCGGCCGAGGTCCGCACGGAGGAGTTCGTCAACTACTTCACGCAGGACTACCCGACCCCCGAGCGCGGCCTCGCCGTGAGCGTCGACGCCACGGTGCTGCCGTTCCGCCCGGAGCACCGCCTCGTGCGGGTCGGCGTCGCGAGCGCACCGGCCACGAGCGCCGCGCGCGAGGACGCCGACCTGGTGCTGGTCGTCGACTGCTCGGGCTCGATGGCCGAGTACGGGAAGATGGGGATGACCAAGGACGCCCTGCAGACGCTCGTCACCTCGCTGCGGCCCACGGACCGGGTGGCCATGGTCTGCTACTCGACCGAGGCCGACGTCTTCCTCGAGCCGACGCCCGTCGCGGAGCGCCAGAGCATCCTCTGGGCGATCGACGAGCTCGAGCCGATGGGCTCCACCAACGCCGCCGCCGGCCTGACGCTCGGCTACGACCTGGCCATGGAGATGCGCAGCGAGGGCCGGATGACGCGCGTCATCCTCATCAGCGACGGCGTCGCGAACGTCGGCGAGACGGACCCCGACGGGATCCTCGCCCGGATCAGCACCGAGGCGCAGGCGGGCATCAACCTCGTCTCGGTGGGCGTCGGCATCAGCACCTACAACGACCACCTGCTCGAGCAGCTCGCCGACCAGGGCGACGGCTGGCACGTCTACGTCGACAGCGAGGCGGAGGCGGAGCGCGTCTTCTCCACCGAGCTCACGGGCTCGCTCGTGGTGGCCGCGACCGACGCGCGGGCCCAGGTCGAGTTCGACCCGGAGCAGGTCGCCGCGTACCGGCTCATCGGCTACGAGAACCGCGCCATGGCCGACGAGGACTTCCGCAACGACGCCGTCGACGGCGGCGAGGTGTTCGCGGGCCACACCACCACCGCGCTGTACGAGGTCGCGCTGCGCGAGTCGCGCTCGCGTGAGCCGTTCGTCACCGCGACGGTCCGCTACCTCGACGACGCCGGCCGCCCGGTCGAGCGCTCGGGCTCCCTCGTCGCCACGGACTGCGCGCGGTCGCCGCGCGAGGCGTCGCCCCGGCTGTACCAGGACCTGGTCGTCGCGATGCTGACCGACCACCTGACCGGCGGCCCGTGGTCGGAGTACGTCTCCGCCGCCGACCTGCGCGAGGCGGCGCGGGCCCTGCCGACGTCGGTCGACCGGGACCCCGACGTCGTGGAGCTGGCGGACCTCGTGGACTGGGCCCTGTACTGACCTGGGTGGAGTCTGACCTCGTTGGAGTTGGTTCTTAGGTAAGGCTTACCTTAGGGTTCGGACCGGCCCGTTCGCGGGCCTCCCGCACCCGGACCCTGAGGACGTCATGAGCCCGCTCCGCCCCGCCCGTGCCACCACTCGTCGTGCCCGGACCGCCGCCGCCGGCGCCGTGGCGACGTTCGCCGTCGTCGCCCTCGCCGGCTGCAGCGCGGACGCCGCGGACGACGAACCGGAGACCGCGGGCGGGGCGAGCACCGCCGCCGCCGAGACGGGCGCGCTCGTCATCTACTCCGGCCGCAACGAGGAGCTCGTCGACCCGCTGCTCGACCGCCTCGAGGAGGAGGTCGGCGTGCCCGTCGAGGTGCGCTACGCCGGCACCGCCGAGCTCGCCGCCCAGCTCCTCGAGGAGGGCGAGGCCACCGACGCCGACCTCTTCTTCTCCCAGGACGCCGGCGCGCTGGGCGCCCTCAAGGGCGCCGACCGGCTCGCCGAGCTGCCGGACGCGGTCCTCGACCGGGTGCCCGAGCACTACCGCGACGCCGACGGCCGGTGGGTCGCCACCTCCGCGCGCGCCCGCGTGCTGGCCTACGACCCGGCGTCCGCCCCGGAGGTCGCGGACCTCACCGGCATCGACCAGATCCTCGACGAGCGGTACCGCGGCCGGATCGGCTTCGCGCCCACCAACGCCTCCTTCCAGTCGTTCGTCACCGCGCTGCGCATCGACCGCGGCGAGGACGGCGCCCGCCAGTGGCTGCAGGACTTCGCGGCGCTTGAGCCGCAGGCCTACGACAACAACAACGCGGTCCTCGACGCCGTCGACGCCGGCCAGGTCGGCATCGGCCTCATCAACCACTACTACTGGTTCGAGCGCGTCGCGGAGCATGGCGCCGGCTCCGTCAACGCCCGCATCCGGTTCCTCGCGAGCGACGACCCCGGCGCGCTGGTGAACGTCGCGGGGGTCGGCATCCTCGAGGGCACGGACATGCCCGACGCCGCCACCGCCGCCGCCGCGTTCCTCCTCTCCGACGAGGCGCAGCAGTACTTCGCCGACGAGACCGCCGAGTACCCCGTCGTCGAGGGCGTCACGTCCACCGTGCACGACCTCGCGCCGCTCTCCGCGCTCACCGGCTTCGTCGTCGACCTCAACGCCCTGGAGTCCCTCGAGGAGACCCTGGCCCTGCTCGGCGAGGTGGGCCTGACCTGAGCGTCCTGAGCGAGCCGGGGACCCACCCCCGCACCCGGCGTCGGCCGGGGCGCCTGACGGGCGCCACCCCGGCCGGCGTCCTCGTGCTGCCCGCGGTGGTGGCGGCCGCGGTCGCCCTGCTCCCGGTGGCGTACCTGGTCGTCCGTGCCGCGGAGGCAGGCTGGGGCGCCGTCGTCGAGATCCTGCTGCGGGACCGCACGCTCGCGCTCGTCGCCCGCAGCCTGGTCCTCGCCGTCGCGGTCACGGCCACCGCCCTCGCCATCGGGCTGCCGCTCGCCTGGCTCACCACGCGCACCGACCTGCCCGGGCGGCGCGCGTGGGGCGTGGTCGCCGCGCTGCCCCTCGCCGTGCCGAGCTTCGTCGCCGCGTACACGTGGATCTCCGTGCTGCCGCAGGTCTCGGGTTTCCTCGGCACGTGGCTCGTGCTCAGCTTCTCGACCTACCCGTACGTGTACCTGCCCGTCGCGGCAGCCCTGCGCGGCACCGACCCGGCGCTCGAGGAGGTCGCGCGGTCGCTCGGCCGCGGGGCCCTGCGCACCTCGCTCTCGGTCACGGCGCGGATGGCGCGCCCGGCCGCCACCGCCGGCGCGCTGCTCGTGGCGCTCTACGCGCTCAGCGACTTCGGGACGCCGTCGCTGATGCGCTACGACGTCTTCACGCGGGCCATCCACAC
>AXCX01000242.1 GCA_000767215.1 Actinotalea fermentans ATCC 43279 = JCM 9966 = DSM 3133 | reverse complement strand
CGCCCGGCGGGCCACGGCGTCGTCGTCGGCTCCCGGCGCGCGGCCGGCGACGATGCCCGCGACCAGCGCCGCGAGCTCGAACTCGTCCGGGGACCCGCGCAGCACGCGCACCTGGGGGGTCACAGCGGGATGTTCCCGTGCTTGCGGCTGGGCAGCGTGGCGCGCTTGGTCCGCAGGGCGCGCAGCGCGCGCACCACCTGCAGGCGCGTCTGCGACGGCGCGATGACGGCGTCCACGTAGCCCCGCTCGGCGGCGTCGTAGGGGTTGATGAGCGCGTCCTCGTACTCGCCCACCAGGCGGTCCCGCTCGGCTTCGACGTCGCCACCGGCGTCCGCGACCGCCTTGAGCGTGCCGCGGTGCAGGATGTTCACCGCGCCGCCCGCGCCCATGACGGCGACCTGGGCCGTCGGCCAGGCGAGGTTCACGTCGGCGCCGAGCTGCTTGGAGCCCATGACGATGTAGGCGCCGCCGTACGCCTTCCGCGTGATGACCGTGACGAGCGGCACCGTGGCCTCGGCGTACGCGTAGATCAGCTTGGCGCCGCGGCGGATGATGCCGTTCCACTCCTGGTCCGTGCCCGGCAGGAAGCCGGGCACGTCGACGAACGTCAGCACGGGGAGGTTGAACGCGTCGCAGGTGCGCACGAACCGCGCGGCCTTCTCGGCGGCGTTGATGTCGAGCGTGCCCGCCATGTGCAGCGGCTGGTTGGCGACGACGCCGACCGGGTGTCCCTCGACGTGCCCGAAGCCGACCAGGACGTTCGGTGCGTAGAGCGCCTGCACCTCGAAGAGGTCGCCGTGGTCGAGCACGTGCTCGACCACCGTGCGCATGTCGTACGGCTGGGCGTCCGAGTCGGGCACGAGGGTGTCGAGCTCGAGGTCGGCGTCCGTGACGTCGGCCTCCTCGTCCTCGTCCCACACGGGCGGGTCCGCGAGGTTGTTGCTGGGCAGGTAGCCGAGCAGGGTGCGCACCCAGTCGATGGCGTCGTCCTCGTCGGAGCCGAGGTAGTGCGCGACGCCGGAGCGCGCGTTGTGGGTCGTGCCGCCGCCGAGCTCCTCGAAGCCGACGTCCTCGCCGGTCACGGCGCGGATCACGTCCGGGCCGGTGATGAACATGTGCGACGTGCCGTCCGCCATGACGACGAAGTCGGTGAGGGCGGGGGAGTACACGGCGCCGCCGGCGCTCGGCCCGAGGATGAGCGAGATCTGCGGGATGACGCCCGAGGCGGCGACGTTGCGCCGGAAGATCTCCGCGAACTGCGTGAGCGCCGCGACCCCCTCCTGGATGCGCGCGCCGCCGCCGTCGAGGATGCCGATGAGCGGCGCGCCCGTGCGCAGCGCGAGGTCCATGACCTTGGTGATCTTCTGGCCGTGCGCCTCGCCGAGCGAGCCGCCGAAGACCGTGAAGTCCTGGCTGTACACGCACACCTGCCGGCCCTCGACGGTCCCGTAGCCGACCACGACGCCGTCGCCCGGGATGCGCTTGGAGCCGAGGCCGAAGGCCGTCGAGCGGTGCCGCACGAAGGCGTCGAGCTCGACGAAGCTGCCCTCGTCGAGCAGGGCGGCGATGCGCTCGCGGGCGGTCTTCTTGCCGCGCGGGTGCTGGCGCGCCGCGGCGTTCTCCTCGGCCGCGTCGACCGCGGCCTCCTGGCGGTGCGCGAGGTCCGCGAGCTTGTCGGCGGTGCCGGCCGGACCCTCGGACCGGGGGGTCCCGGCAGGGCCTGCCGTCGTGGCTGCGGACGCGCGGACGTCGGTCACCTGCCCACCGTAGTTGTCGCCTCCCGACACCCGGGGTGGCGGGTTTCGACCGTGTCCGGGCCTGGGATGTGTGGACATCCACAAACGCCCGCGCCCGGTGGCCCGTCGTCGGCGCGGAGTAGCGTGGCGACGTGTCGCAGCTCACGGAGGGTGTCGTCAGCGCCGCGCTCGCCGCGGGTGGCCTGGGCGGACGGCTGTCGTCGGTCCGCGTCGTCCCGCAGGCGGGGTCGACGAGCACGGACCTGGTCGCCGCCGCGCGCGCGGGCGCGCCGGACCGCTCGGTGCTCGTCGCGGACCACCAGTCGGCGGGGCGTGGCCGGGCCGGCCGCACGTGGCAGACGCCGCCGGGGACGGCCTTGACGTTCTCGGTGCTGCTGCGCCCCCCGGTGCCGACCCACGCGTGGGGGTGGCTGCCCCTGATGGGCGGGCTCGCCGTCGTCCGCGCTCTGGCCGGGATCGGCGTCGAGGCGCTGCTCAAGTGGCCGAACGACGTGCTGCTCCCGGACGTCGGCGACGAGCTGGCCGGCTGGGGGCGCGACCGGAAGGTCGCCGGCGTGCTCGGCGACGTCACCGCGGACGAGTCGGGGGTGCCCACGGCGGCCGTGCTGGGCATCGGCATCAACGTCGGCCTCGGGCGCGAGGACCTGCCCGTGCCCAGTGCCACGTCGCTCGCCGTCGAAGGGGTCGACGTCGAGCGGGCCGACCTGCTGGCGCGCGTCCTGACGACGCTGCTCGACCTCGACGACGCGTGGCGCGCGGCCGGCGGCGACGCCGTCGAGGCGGACATCGCCGCGGAGTGCGCGGCCGTGTGCGCGACGCTCGGCGCGCCGGTCCGCGTCCTGCGGCCGGGCGGCGACGTGCTCGAGGGGCGGGCGGTCTCCCTCGGCGACGACGGCGCGCTGCGCGTCGCAGACGCGTCCGGGCACGTGCACGCGGTGCTCGCGGGGGACGTCGAGCGCCTGCGGTCCTGAGGACCCGCCGCCCGTCGACGACCGGGCAGGTATGACCCAGGTCACAGGTGCGCCGCGGGTGGCCTAGCCTGGCCGGGTGGAGGAAGGCGCGGTTCCGGAGTCCTCGACCTTTGCCCGGCTCGAGCAGCAGGTCCTCGGTGGTCCGCGCGTCCTGAGCCTCCCGGAGCTCGCCGAGCGTCTCGGGGTCGGCGAGGAGCGGCTGGAGTTCGTGTGGCGGCCGTTCGGGCTGCCGGAGGACCGGGACGACAAGGTCTTCACGGAGCGCGACGCCGAGATCGTCGGCCGCCTGCTCGCGGTGAGCGAGGAGAACATGCTCGGCCCGACGGCGGCGTCGTCGCTGGTGCGGTCGGCGGCCCACCTGACGGACCGCCTGGCCGTGTGGCAGCTGGAGGCGCTGGTCGACCACATCGCCGACCGCTTCGGGCTCGACGACATCTCGGCGCGCCTGGTCCTGCTGGACCGGCTGGTGGACGTGGTGCCGCTGCTCGAGGACCAGCTGGTGCACTCGTGGCGCCGGCAGCTCGTCGCCCACGCCGCGCTCATGGCCACTCAGCTGGACGAGGGGACGCCCCCCACCCGGCTGCCCCTGGCGCGGGCCGTCGGCTTCGCGGACATCGTCTCCTTCACGGCGCGGACGGCCGGCCTGACCGCCGAAGGCCTGGCCGACTTCGTGCAGGACTTCGAGACCCGCGCGCGCGACGTCGTCAGCCGCGCGGGCGGGCGCACGGTGAAGACGATCGGTGACGCCGTCTTCTTCGTCGCCGACGAGCCGCGGCGCGGCGCCACGGTGGCGCTCGACCTGGCGGCGGCCTTCCCGGTCGGTGGGGCGACGCCGGTGCGCGTCGGCCTCGTCTGGGGTCACGTGCTCGCGCGGTTCGGAGACGTGTACGGCACGCCGGTCAACCTCGCGGCCCGGCTCACCGGCGAGGCCGCGCCCGGCGAGGTGCTCGTGGACGACGCGACGGCCCAGGCGCTCGCTGCCGACCCGACGCTGCGGCTCACCGGCCTCGACGAGCGCGAGCTCGCGGGCATCGGGCCCGTCACGCCGTCCCGTCTCGAGCGCGCCTGACGATCACGCCCGGCGGTGCGGGGCCGGGCGTGATGGCCGCGCCGGCCATCCCGCTCAGCCGAGGTCGAGCGTCATCGGCACCGCCAGCTCGACCGGTTCCACCAGGTGCGGACCGTCGTTGCCCACGGAGTTGACCTCGGTCGACACGGGCGTCGCCACCAGCGGCGGCGCGGGGCGGCGCAGGAGGTCCATCACGCGGGCCGGGTCCCTCACGTGCGGGTCGAGCCACGCGTCCCACCGGGAGGGGTCGAGGATGACGGGCTGGCGGTCGTGGATCTCGGCCAGCGCGGGGTCGTCGGTGGGAGCGCCGCCCGTGACGATCGTCATCGTGACGAGCCAGCGCTCGGGGTCGTCGTCGGCGCGGGTCGGGTCCCGCCAGAACTCGTAGAGGCCCGCGAAGGCGAGGGGCCCGCCGTCGGCCGGGTGGATCCAGAACGGCTGCTTCGCGGGCTTGCGGCGGCGGCCGGTGGGACCGGTGGCGGGCGGGGCGTCTGCGGGCGGGGCCTGCCACTCGAAGTAGCCCTCGGCGGGCACGAGGCAGCGCCGCGCGGCGACCGCTTTGCGGAACGCGGGCTTCGAGTCGAGCGTCTCCACGCGCGCGTTGATCATGCGCGAGCCGATCGACGGGTCCGTGGCCCAGCCGGGCACCAGCCCCCAGCGCGCCAGGCGCAGGGACCGGCGCGGGGCGTCGTCGTGCTCGCCCGCGCCCTCGGGCGCCGCGGTGTCCGTGCCGGCGTGCTTCGGGGCGCGCTCCACGACCACCCGCACGGGATCGGTGGGCGCGACGTTCCAGGACGGCGGCAGCCCGGCCGCGTCGGGCGCCACGTCAGGCGGCGCGACGGCGAAGGCGTCGGCGAGGTCCTGGGCGTCGCGGAACGACGCATAGCGTCCGCACATGGCCCCAGTCTGCCGTCCAGCCCCGACAGCAGCCGTGGAAAGGGCTCGCGCGTCGAATCGATCTGTACGGATACTCGGGTCGTGAGCCAGCCGCCCCCACCGCACGCCCCGACCGGGCCCGCGGCCGACGTCGCCGACCCGGCCGACCCGTCGCCGGTCGGGTCGGGTCCCCGGGTCCCGCGGGGCGCCGCCCTGGTGCTCGTCGTGGGGTCGCTGAGCCTGCTGCCGGCCGTGAGCACGGACATGTACCTGCCGTCGCTGCCGGAGGTCGCCGCCGACCTCGGCACCAGCCGTGCGGGCGCGCAGTTCACGATCACGGGGATGCTCGTCGGGGGAGCCGTCGGGCAGCTCCTCGTGGGCCCGTTCGCCGACCGCGTCGGCCGGCGGCGGCCCGCGCTCATCGGCATCGGCCTGCACGTGGTGCTGTCGCTGCTGTGCGCCGTCGCCGGGAACATCACTCAGCTCGCGGCGCTGCGCGTGACGCAGGGGCTCGTCACCTCGGGCGCGACGGTGGTCGCGATCGCCGTCGTGCGCGACCTGTTCCACGGCGCCGAGGCGGCGCGGCTGCTGTCCCGCCTCATGCTGGTCATCGCGGCGGCGCCCCTGCTCGCGCCGTCGGTGGGCGGGTTCGTC
>AXCX01000241.1 GCA_000767215.1 Actinotalea fermentans ATCC 43279 = JCM 9966 = DSM 3133 | reverse complement strand
TGTTCGTCACGCTCGCCGCGCTCGCGGCCGTGATCTGGGCGGTCACGATGGCGTTCCTGCCCGAGACGCTGCCGCCGGAGCGCCGCGCGACCCCCGGGGTGGGCTCGGTCCTGCGGGGGTACCGCGGGATCCTGCGGGACCGGCAGTTCCTCGCCCTCGCGCTGCTGCCCGGGCTGGGGATGGCGGTCATCATGAGCTGGGTCGCGGGGTCGTCGTTCGTGTTCCAGTCCGAGCACGGGCTCTCGAAGCCGGAGTTCGCGGTGCTGTTCGCCGTGGTCGGCCTGTCGCTGGTGCTCGGGGCGCAGGCCAACGCCGCCGTGGTGCGCCGCGTCGGGCCGCTGCGGCTGCTGCGCGCCGCGCTGCCGACGGCCGTCGTGCTCGCCACCGTGCTCGCGGTCGTGGCGGTGGGACGCCTCGGTGGGCTCGCCGGCACCGTGGTCATGCTCTGGCTGACCCTCGCGACGCTCGGCTTCATCCAGGCGAACGCCTCGGCGCTGGCGATCTCGCGGCACGGCGAGCGGGCCGGGACGGCGGCGGCGGTGCTCGGGTTCGTGCAGCTGGGCGTCAGCGGGGTGCTGAGCTCCGCCGTCGGGCCGCTGGGCGGTGACACCGCGGCCATGACGGGCACGATCCTCGGCGCGCTCGCGCTCGGCCTGGTGGTCCTCGCCGTCGGCACGCCGGCCTACCGCCGTGGCGGCTGGCTCGCGGCGGCCGCCCAGCCGGACGGCCGTACCCTGGCGCGGTGACATGGCGTGAGGTCGCGGCCGCCGCGGGGCTGCTCGCTG
>AXCX01000240.1 GCA_000767215.1 Actinotalea fermentans ATCC 43279 = JCM 9966 = DSM 3133 | reverse complement strand
CGACGCGGTCCTCGTCGGCCGGCCCGTGGTGTGGGGCCTGGCGACGGGTGGGCAGGCCGGCGTGCACGAAGCCCTCGCCGCGCTGCGCGACGACCTCGCGCACGCCATGGCCCTCGCCGGGGCGCCGAGCCTCGCCGACCTGGACGCCTCGCTCGTCGTCCCCGCCCGCGACTGAACGACCCGACCGGCGCGCCCACCGGCGCGTGAGACGGCCCGCACGGCGCCCACCAGGCGCCCCGTTCCCGAGGAGACAGACCGTGCCGACCGACCAGCCGACCGACCAGCCGACCGACCGGACCGGCGCCCGCCGGCCGCGCGTCCTCATCGTCGTGCAGAACCTCTCGGTGCCGCTGGACCGGCGGGTGTGGCTCGAGTGCCAGGCGCTGGTCGCGGCGGGGCACCAGGTCTCCGTCATCTGCCCGCGCGACGAGGGGCAGCCGCCCCACCGCACGCTCGACGGCGTCCGGATCCACACATACCGGCCGGCGCCAGCGCGCTCGGGGGTGGCCGGCTACCTCGTGGAGTTCGCCTACTCCTGGCTGCGGACCGCCGGGCTCTCCTTCCACGTCGCCCGCCACGAGGGCTTCGACGTGCTCCAGGCCTGCAACCCGCCGGACACGTACTGGCTGCTGGGGCGCCTGTGGCGGCTGCTCGCCCGCAAGCGGTTCGTGTTCGACCACCACGACCTCAACCCGGAGGTCTACGAGGCGCGCTTCGGGCGCCGCGGGCTGCTGCACCGCGGGCTGCTCGCGCTCGAGCGGGCCACGTTCGCCACGGCCGACCACGTCATCTCGACCAACGAGTCCTACCGGGAGGTCGCGACGACGCGCGGCCGCGTGCCGCTGGAGCACACCACGATCGTGCGCTCCGCGCCCGACCCGGACCGGATGCGCCGCGAGGCGCCCGACCCCGCGCTGCGGCACGGGCGCGAGCACCTGATCTGCTACCTGGGCATCATGGGCCCGCAGGACGGCGTCGACCGGCTGCTGAACGCCGTCGACCACCTGGTGCACCGGATGGGCCGCACGGACGTCCACGTGGGCCTGATGGGCTTCGGGGACTGCCTGGAGGACCTGCGCGCCCAGGCGCACCGCCAGGGCCTGGACGACTACGTGACGTTCACCGGCAAGGTCGGCCCGGCGGAGATCGGCCGGTGGCTGTCGGCGGCGGACCTCGGCGTCACCCCCGACCCCAAGAACCCGTTCAACGACAAGTCCACGATGAACAAGACGCTCGAGTACATGGCCTACGAGCTGCCCGTCGTCGGCTTCGACCTCACGGAGAACGCGCGCTCGGCCGCCGACGCCGCGGTCACCGTGCGGACCACGGGCACGCCCGACGACGACGCCGCCCTCGCCCGCGCCATCGCCGAGCTCCTGGACGACCCGGAGCGGCGCAGCCGGATGGGTGCGATCGGCCGCAAGCGCGTCGAGGACTCGCTGCGCTGGAGCGCGCAGGAGGGCCCGTACGTCGCGGTGTTCGAGCGCCTGGCCGGCAAGGCCCCGAGCCGCCTGCGGACGGTCCGCGGCTGAGTCGCCCTCAGCCGCGGCTGGTCGCCAGGGTGCGGACGTCGCGCAGGGCCGGCGGGCGGATCCACAGGGCCAGGCCGCCGTAGACGAGCGCGCCGACGCCGACCGCCGCACCCAGCTGCGCCCAGGGCGTCGCGCCGGTCGACTCGAGGAGCCGGACCGTGAGCCACGCCCCGGCGGCCATCGCGGCTGTCATCACGAAGTAGGGCGCGAGGACGCGCGCCATCGCCCGCAGCGGCATCTCGATGAGCCGCAGCACGATGGCGTAGCCCACCGGTGTCTCGACGACCATCACGACGAGGTACGCGATCGCCAGGCCCTGGAGGTCCCACTGGAGACCGATGGCGAACGCTGCGAGCCTGACGGCGCCGCTGGCCAGGCCCCAGCGGAACATCCAGTCCGCGCGGCCCTTCGCGCTGTAGATGGTGTTCACCGCGCTCACCAGGGCGCCGAGGGCCCCCGCGGGTGCCATGAACCACAGCAGCGGGATGAGCCCCACCCACTTCTCGCCGAGCACGGCGTGGACCATCGGCTCGGCGACGACGGCGGCCCCGACCATCACCGGGAGCGTGACGAAGGCGATCGCCCCGACCGCCCGCGAGTAGCCCTTGCGCAGGGTGGCGTTGTCGTCCTGCGCGCGCGCGAACGCGGGGAAGAGCACCTGCATGAGCACCTTGGAGATCGACTCCAGCGGGTAGCTGATCGTCCGCTGGGCGAGCGTGTAGACGCCCAGGGGCGCGGTGCCGAGCCATCGGCCGACAAGGATCTTGTCGGTGTTCTCGAGCGCGAACGTCGTGACGTTGTACGCCGCGGTGTTCAGCGAGAACCCCGCGATCGCGCGCAGGTCCGCGCGGCGCAGCTGGCGCGACGGGCGCCAGCCGGAGGCCACCCAGGCCACCGCCGAGCCGGTCACGGTCCCCGCGAGGTTGCCCCACACCATCGACCACACGCCGGCGCCGAGCAGCGCCAGGACGATGCTCACGACCCCGTTGGTCAGCGCCGCGACCATCTCGACGGCGGCAACGCCGCCGAACCGCATCCGCCGCCGCAGCAGCGCGTGGTGCACCTGGGTGAGCCCGCCGACGGCCAGCACGAGGGAGAAGGCCTGCACGACGGTCGTCGCGTCGGGGGTGGCGAAGAAGTCGGCGATGAGGGGCGCGCCCACGGCCATGAGCCCGGCCGCGACGAAGCCCGCCACCACGTTGAGGTAGAACACGCTGCTCAGGAGCCGCTGGTCGACCTGCTGGCGCTGGATGAGGGCCGCGCCCGTGCCGAGGTCCTTGACGATCTCGAGCGCGACGATCGTCGTCATCGCGACGGCGACCACGCCGAACGCCTCCGGCGACAGGAGGCGGGCGAGGATGACCGACACGAGGAAGCGCGAGCCCTGGGTGACCAGCCGGCCGACGACCATCCACCGGGTGGCCGACGCCAGCCCCCGTGCGCTCACCAGGCCCGACGCGTCGGGCGTGAAGGCGCTGTCCCGGGTCGGCGGCTCGCCGCTGTCGACGGCGTCGGCAGGGTCGGGGCTCAGGCCCGTCTGCACCGTCGCGGGCGACGGCGCAGACGAGGCGGGCTCGGCCGTCCGGTGTCGGGGGGAGTCGCTCATCCGTTCCTCTCGGCGGGCAGGGGTGTGCCGGCGCTCGCGGCGTGGGCGGGGCCCCGGTCGGCGGCCGAGCGCTGCCGGGGCACGTCCCAGGAGGTGAAGTAGCTCCCCGGGTTGACGGCGTAGCGGACGGTCCGTTCCGGCACGTGCACCGTCGTGCGGCGCCGGCTCAGCCGCCAGACGAACTCCCAGTCGACCGGCGGCCGCACGCCGCGGCGGCGGCGGATCCGGCTGAACCGCACGCCGCGGTCGCGCCGGGCGACGATCGCGTTGGTGTCGACGAACGCCTTGTCGCGCATGAGGTCGCGGTCGAAGGGCTGGGAGAGCACGTCCATGAGCCGGCCGTCCGGCAGCACGCGGTCGACGGCCGTGTAGACGACGTCGGCCTCGTCCAGCGCCACGAGCGCGGTGCGCAGGTGGTCGGGCCGCCAGGTGTTGTCGTCGTCGAGGAACGACGCGTAGGTCGAGTCCACGATCCCGAGGCCGACGTTGCGCACCAGGCCGGAGTGGCCGGTGTGTCGCGAGAGCGACGCGACGACCACGCGGTCGTCGTCGGGCAGCGGCGGGGTGCCGGCGCCGTCGTCGACCACCACGACGACGTGGTCAGCGACGTCCTGGGCCAGCGCACTGTCCACCGCGCGGACCAGCGACTCGGGCCGACGGTACGTCGGCACCACGGTGACGACCTCCGCGCGGCGCGGGCCCAGCTCGCGGCGGAGCCGGGCGATCTCGCGACGCTCGGTGACGAAGGCGCGCGCCGCGCCGGGAGAGCGGACGACCTTGTTGAACGACTCGTACACGGGCCAGACGCCGAACCTGGCACGGACGGCGCGGCGCAGCGGCCGGAGCAGGTGTGCTGCAGGCATGTGGTGACCTTCCTCGTCGGGCCGCGAGGCCGCGAGGCACCCGTCCTCGCCCCGCACGGCGCCCCCTGGCGTGGAGGAGATGAGGTCTTCGAGACTACGCATCGGTCCGGGTTCCGCCACCGGTCGGGCGTCCGCGCACGTCACGCCCGGCTCTGCTCCTCGCCGGCGGCGGTGTCGTGCGCCTGCCAGCGCGTGTAGTAGCTCGCGGGGTTCACGGCGTAGGCCACCGTGGGCTCGGGCACGTGCACGACGCGGCGGGAGCGGCTCAGGCGCCAGACCAGCTCCCAGTCCTCGCGCGGGAACTGCCCGCGCGGTCGCGGCAGGCGGCTGAAGTGCACGTCGCGGTCGAGCCTGGTCACGATCGCGTTCGTGTCGACGTAGCAGTCCTCGCGCAGCGTGCGACGGTCGAACGGCGTCGAGAGGACGTCGAGCGTGCTGCCGTCGGGACGCAGGCGCCGGACGGCCGTGTAGACGAGGTCGGCGCCGTCGGCGAGGGCCGCCAGCGCGATCCGCAGGTGGTCGGGGCGCCAGGTGTTGTCGTCGTCGAGGAAAGCGACGTAGGGGGAGCGGGCGAGCCGCAGGCCGACGTTGCGCACGACGGCGACGGAGCCGCTGTTGCGGCGCAGCGAGACGGCGACGAGCCGCGGGTCCGCCGGCAGCTCGGGCAGGCCGGCGCCGTCGTCCACCACGATCACGGTGTGCTCGGCGACGTCCTGCGCGAGGGCGCTGTGCACGGCGGCGAGCAGGCTCTCCGGGCGGCGGTAGGTGGGGATGACGGTCGTGACGGTGGCGGAGGGGATCCGCGCGTCGGTGGCCCCGGCGAGCCGGCGGGCCTCGGCACGCTCGAAGGCGCGCAGGCGGACGGCGCCGGGCCAGTCCAGGGCCTTGTTGCGCAGCTCGTGCAGCGGCCAGAGACCGTAGCGGTCGCGCAGACCGCGCCGGATGGCGGAGCGTAGGGAGCGCCGAGACGCGTCGGGCTGGCTTCCCACCGGTGCTCCCGTCCGACGAGCGACGACTGTCGCGTTTGTCACGGTCATGACCGAGAATACGCTATGGGCGTGACGACCCCGAGGCGCCGGAGGACGGGAGACACGATGGAGCAGGCGCGGACCGTGCTGCTGTCCTCGCGCGCCGCCTCGCACCACGTCTGGCAGGCCTCGCAGTTCGAGCTCGAGGACGTCGTCGCCGCGGTCGACGACGTGCACCTGCTCGCGCCGCCGGGCCGGGCGGTCTCGCCCGCGGGCCTGGCCCTGCACGGCGCGGCGAACCGTGCCCGACGCGCGGTCGGCCGCCCGAGACGGCGACCGATCGCGGCGACCACGGAGGCGATCGACGCCGAGCTCTTCTTCGCCGTGTTCGCCGCGCCGCACGAGATCGGCATGCTGCCGCTCGTGGGGCCCCAGCTCGCGCGCTCGGCGGTCAAGGTCGCGTTCATCGTCGAGCTGTGGCGGCCCCAGGTGCCATCGGTCGCGGACTACCTGCGTCAGCTGCGCGGGTTCGACCACGTCTTCCTGTTCAACCGCTGGGCGATGGACGACGTCGCGGCGCTCACCGGGGCGCAGGTGTCCTACCTCGCCACGGCGGTCGACGCCGACCGGTTCGCCCCGCGCTCCCCGGCGCCGGCGCGCGTCATCGACGTGATGAGCTACGGCCGGCGGCTCGGGCCCACCCACGAGGCGCTGCGCCGCGCCTCCGCGGCGGGTGAGCTGTTCTACCACTACGACACCGTGCGGGGGGCCTTCGACGTCGCGGACCACGTCGAGCACCGGGAGGTGCTCGCGTCGACGCTGCAGCGCAGCCGCTACTCGATCGTCTACCGCAACAACGACGAGCCGGAGCGGGTGGAGCGCACGGGCGGCGAGGAGTCACTGACCAACCGGTACTTCGAGGTGCTCGCGGCAGGCGCGACGATGCTCGGCTCGGCCGCGCAGACGCCGGACTTCGAGGCGTGCTTCGACTGGCCCGACGCCATCGTGCCGATCGCCGCGCCCGACCCGCGGGTGGCCGACGTCGTGGCGGAGCTCGACGCGGACCCGGCGCGCCTGGAGCGCGCGCGCCGGACCGCGATCGCGCAGTCGCTGCGTCGCCACGACTGGGCGCACCGGTGGCGTCAGGTGCTCGACACGGCCGGGATCGCGCCCCGCCCGCAGCTCGCGGAGCGGCTC
>AXCX01000239.1 GCA_000767215.1 Actinotalea fermentans ATCC 43279 = JCM 9966 = DSM 3133 | reverse complement strand
CGGCGCTCGCCGGTCTCGCCGCGGCGCTCGACGGTGGGCTCGACCTCGCCCCGGGGGCCGACCGCGAGCGGTCCCGGGCCGCCCTGGCCGCGCTGCCGGGCATCGGGCCGTGGACCGTCGACTACATCGCCCTGCGGGCCCTGGGCGACCCCGACGCTTTTCCCGCGCACGACCTCGTGCTGCGGAAGGTGCTCGGTGGGGTGTCGCCCGCGGAGGCGCGTGGACGCGCGGAGCGGTGGCGGCCGTGGCGCGGATACGCGGCCCAGCACCTGTGGACCAGCCTGATCGACCGACGAGGGGACTCCCGATGAACGCGACCGACGCACGTCCACTTCCCGCGATGACTCGCGGCCGGACGCAGCACCAGGGTGGCGGCCAGAGCGAGGGGCGCGACGTCGAGTTCGTGGTCTCCTCGCTCGAGACGCCGATGGGTCCGCTCACCGTTGCCGTGGACGAGGCCGGCGTCGTGCACCGCGCCTTGTTCGGACCGGTCGGGACGCTCGCGCCCCTCGGCGCGCGGGTGGTCGCCCCGGAGGACCTCCCGGGTCCGGTCGCCGACGCCGTCGCCCGCTACCTGGGTGGCGAGCTGACGGCGCTCGACGAGGTCGAGGTGCGCCAGCCGGGTGGCCCGTTCCGGCAGGCGGCGTGGAGCGCCATGCGGACCATCCCGCCGGGGGAAACCGTGTCCTACACCGAGCTCGCGGAGCTGAGCGGGCGTCCGGCCGCGGTGCGCGCGGCCGGCTCGGCCTGTGCGACGAACCTCGTCGCCCCGTTCGTGCCGTGCCACCGCGTGGTGCGCTCCGACGGGAGCCTCGGCGGCTACGCATACGGGCTCGAGGTCAAGAAGGCGTTGCTCGAGCACGAGCGCCGGCACGCCGGGCAGGGTCGTCCGGGCGCTGCCTGACCCGGGCGAGCGAGCGGGCGGGCGGGCGATCGAACGAGCGAGCGTCCTGGCGGTCCCGCGGGCGTCCTGGCGGTTCCGCGGGCGTCCCGGCGGTTCCGGGGTGCTTCGGCGGACCGTCAGAGCTTGCGGGCGATCGTTCCCACGACGGCGGCGGCCACCGCCGCCGCCGCGCCCAGGACGATCCAGCCCCGACGGGTCGGCTCGGGCTCGTCGGCCGGTCGGACCTCGCCGGTCAGCTTGCGCTTGAGCTCCTCGAACGCGACCTTCGCCTCATCCACGGCCTCCTGCGCCTGGTTGCGGGGGTTCAGTCGCTCGGACAGCTCGTCCACGGTGGCGCGGAGCTCGGCGCGCGTGCGCGCGATGTCGGCCTCGATCTGCGCCTGGGTCCGCGTGTCGACGGGCTGGGCGGCCTTCGGTGCGCCGGTGCCCGCCGCGGCGTCGTCCGGCGTGGTCGGCAGCGGGGTGCTCACAGGGTCTCCTTGGGAGTGTCGTCCTTCGCGAGGCCCTCACGGACGGCCTCGACGTCGGCCTTGATGCTGGCCGCGGCGCGCTCGGGCACGGGTGGCGTGCCCTTCTTGACCGACTTGATGCCCAGGGCCACCAGCAGTGCGGCGACGGCCAGGATGAGCACGAAGACGATCAGCGAGGCCAGCCAGGCGGGCAGGCCCTCGGCGATGCCGAGGATGATCGTGGCGATCAGGACGCCGGTCGCCCAGAACGCCAGCACGCCGACGCCCGCGAAGAGCCCGATCCCGACGCCGGCGTTCTTCGCCTTCTCCGCCATCTCGGCCTTGGCGAGGTTGATCTCGTCCCGGATCAGTGCGGAGAGCTTCTCGGACAGCGCCGAGACGAGCTCGCCGATGGTCGGACGGCCGTCGGGGCGGTGGCTGCTGGTGGTCACCTCATCACGTCCTTCGTCGGCCCCATGGGGCGGCGGCGCGTGCCGGGCAGGTGCGGGGCACGTGAGCATTCTCCGGCACAGCCAACTCGCCTGCCGCGCGTTCGGCAATCCGGCGACGGGGCGACGCGTCCGTCTCCCTCAGATCGCGAGCGCCAGTTGCTCCGTGGCACGCGCGAGCGGCACCTCGCCCCGCTCGCGCAGGTCACGCGGTCTGCCCACGTCGTGCGGCGCGCTTACGTCGCCCAGCCCGCCCAGATCGCGCGGGTCGCCGACCCGCTCGCCCGGTGTCGCTGCACGCCGCGGGGGTGGCGCGCCCGGCGGGCCTCCCGAGAGGACCCGGCCGCCGGGCAGGACGAACTCGTACGCCACCCGGCGCCCGGAGGCGTCCGCCTCGTCGTCGTGCAGCGCCCATCGTCGGATGCTGAGGTCCAGTCGGTGGACCTCGTGGTGGTGGAAGCTGCACAGGAGGACGCCGTCCTCGACGGACGTCTCGCCGCCGTCGCGGTCCCACCACTGCCGGTGGTGCACCTCGCACCACCGCGCTGCCATGCCGCAGCCCTGCCAGGCGCAGCCACCGTCGCGCGCGATCACCCCGCGGCGCTGCGCGCCGGTGTACGTCCGGGCGGTGCGCCCGAGGTTCACGGGCTCGTTCTGAGCGTCCATCACGATGCGGGTCAGCTCGCAGTCGCACAGGACGCGAGCCAACTCGCTCATCGGGACGGGCGTGCCGTCCTCGAGGGTTGCCGGCGGCAGCACCCGCCGGTGCTCGTCCGCCGCACCCACCCGGACTGACCCGACCGGGCCCGACTCGTCCACGGCGCCCGTCGGGCCGGTCGCGCCTGGGGCGCCGCGCTCGCGAAGGGCGCGGAGCGCGCCCCAGGTCTCCTCGGTCATGAGGAAGGAGACGTGGGGACGGACGGCCGCGCCGGAGCCGGTGCTGGGCAGGCTGAGCACGGTGTCCGCCAGTGCCTCCAACGCGTCGGCCGTCCGCTGCGCGTGGCCCCTGGAGTCGTCCGCGGCGGGCCGTGGGCTCAACGCCTCGAGCGCCAGCCGAAGGCGGTGCCCGGCCATGGAGTCGAGCTGCCCGGAGATCCTCGTCCCCGACGGTGTCTCCGCGAGGTGCAGGAAGCGCTCGGCGCGCTGCGCCTGGTGGGTGCGCTCGACGTGCGCGGCGTCGACGCTCGCCGCCATGCGCGCGAGGGCGGTCGCGAACCGACCTGCGTCCAGCCGCCGCGCCATCTGGAGCACGCGTGCCTGACCCTCGGGGGACCCGAGGGCGTCGCGTACCGCCTGGGAGCCGCGGGCCGTCGCCTGCCCGATCACGTCGACGTGCGCCACGCTCACCGAGCCCGCGAGGGTCGCGTCCCGGACCTCCCGCATCGACGTCAGGGTCTCGGCCCGGCGCTCCTCGGCGGCTCCACCTCTGACGCCCACGCGGGCCGTGCGGCCGCGCCACGCGGCGAACGACGGGTCCCCCGAGCCCCGCCAGTCACCCGAGTCGCGCTCCGCCAGCAGCACCTCGGACCGCACCGCGGTGAGCCCGGCGATCGCCCGGTCCACCTCCGTCAGGATGGTCCGCCGTCGCGCGGCGTCCCAGGAGCGTGCGCCCGTGGCGAGGGTGGCGAGGCCCTCGACGGCGTCCCGCAGCGCGTGGTGCGGTGACGTCGCCACCCCAGCGCTCGCCGTCGGCATCTCAACTCCCTTCGAACGGGTGTTCTAAGTCTACCGAAACCGGGCAGAGGGGGCAATTCGCCCAGAGCGAACGCAGGCAGCCAATCGCCAGCACGGAACACAGCTGCCTGCCGCATGCCCGGTCCCGCTGCCGCCCACCCCGAGAACGACGAACGCCCCGCCTCATCCGAGGCGGGGCGTCTGCCCAGCTGACTGCAGGTGGCCACTGGCAGGGTCGAACTGCCGACCTTTCGATTTTCAGTCGAACGCTCTACCAACTGAGCTAAGTGGCCGTTCGACCTGCCGGCGAACCGGATGGTCGAGAGCGACCCCGACGGGACTTGAACCCGCGACCTCCGCCGTGACAGGGCGGCGCGCTAACCAGACTGCGCTACGGGGCCTTGCGTGACTGCTGTCCTGCTTCCGTGCTGTCCTGCGACCTGCTGTCCGTACCCCCAACGGGATTCGAACCCGTGCTACCGCCGTGAAAGGGCGGGGTCCTAGGCCGCTAGACGATGGGGGCCCTGGTGGGCGCCCAGACGTCCACGCGCCGAAGACCTCGGAAAGCATACGGGCTCCGGCTCGGAACTCCAAAGCGGCTTCCTACGACGACGCCCGCACCCGAGCGCGGGCCCTCCCGCCCCCTCCTCGCCCGACCCCGGACGGCCCCCGCTCGGCCACAATGGTGGCGTGGTCACGATGTCGCGCGCCGAGTTCGAGGACGCAGTCCGGGACGCCCTGGACCTGATCCCCGCCGAGCTCGCCGAGCAGATGGACAACGTCGTCGTCCTGGTCGAGGACCATCCGCCCGCCGACGAGCCGCAGGACCTGCTCGGCCTCTACGAGGGCGTCTCGCTCACCGAGCGGGACCACTGGTGGGCGGCCGGGTCCCTGCCGGACCGCATCACGATCTTCCGGATGCCGACGCTCGCCGTGTGCGACTCGGTCGAGGAGGTCGTGGAGGAGGTGGCGGTGACCGTCATCCACGAGATCGCCCACCACTTCGGCATCGACGACGAGCGCCTCCACGAGCTCGGCTGGGACTGACCCACCCCGACACCCACCACCCCACACCCCACACCCCACACCCCACACCCCACACCCCGGACGGAGCCGCTCGTGCGCATCGGGATCGTCCTGCTCCCGCAGGACCGCTGGCCGGTGGCGCGCGAACGCTGGCGCCGCGCTGAGGAGTACGGCTTCGACCACGCCTGGACCTACGACCACCTGGCCTGGCGCTCGCTCGCCGACGAGCCGTGGTTCGCCACCGTGCCGCTCCTGGCGGCCGCCGCGACCGCGACCGAGCGCATCCGGCTCGGCACGTGGGTCGCGAGCCCGAACTTCCGGCACCCCGTCCCGTTCGCCAAGGACGTCATGGGCCTGGACGACGTCAGCGGCGGGCGCCTCCTCCTCGGCGTCGGCGCCGGCGGTGAGGGGTACGACGCCGAGGTGCTGGGTCCGCCGCCGACGCGCGGTGAGCGCGTGGCGCGGTTCGCGGAGTTCGTGGACCTGCTCGACGAGCTCCTCACGCACCCCGTCACCGAGCGCACCGGCGAGCACTACGAGGCGCACGGCGCACGGATGATCCCGGGCTGCGTGCAGACGCCGCGCGTGCCCTTCGTCGTCGCGGCGAACGGTCCCCGCGCGATGCGCGTCGCCGCGCGGCACGGGCAGGGCTGGGCGACGTACGGGCCGCCGTCGGGCGACGGCGACCTGACGCCCGCGCAGGCGTGGGAGGCCTGGTGGGCGGGGCTGGGCGCGCTGGTCGCCCGCTTCGACGAGGTCGCGCTCGAGGCGGGCCGCGCACCCGGCGCCGTCGACAGGTACCTCAACGTGGACGCCGCGCCGCGCCTCGCGCTGGAGTCCGCGGACGTGTTCGAGGAGTCGGTAGTGCGGGCCCGCGCGCTCGGGTTCACCGACGTCGTCGTGCACTGGCCGCGCGAGGAGGGCGTCTACGCGGCGCGCGAGGAGGTCCTGGACGAGCTCGCGAGCCGGCTCGACGCCCTCCGCCAGGCAGACTGACCGCCCCCCACGCCCGCCCGACGCGCGTCCCGCCCGACGCGCGGCGGGGAGCGTCCCTCCCGACGTGCGAGAGGAACGCTCCCCGGAGCGCGTGCGGTCAGGCCGTCAGAGGACGGTGCGCCGGCGCGAGCCGAGCGTGCGCGCCGCGATCATCACACCGATGACCGCGAGGCCGATCTGCAGGACGAGCTCGATCCAGTCGATGCCGTCGGTCACCGCCACTCCGATGTTCTGGGCGATCCACGTGCCGAGCAGCGCGGCGAGGATGCCGATGACGATCGTGAGCAGGATCGAGATGCGCTGACGGCCCGGGGCGAAGAGCCGCCCGAGCGCGCCGATGATGAGCCCGACCACGATGGCGCTGATGATGCCGCCGATTCCCATGGCGATACCCCTTCCCTCGGTGGGCCGTGGGGATCACCGGCCCTGATTTCGGAAGGTAAGCCCCGGGAGAACGTCCCGCACGTCGAGGGATCGCACGGACCGGCGGGTGCGCTGCCCCCTCCACCGCTCGCCGCGCGACCGGTTCGCCCTACCCTGAGGCGATGCGCCCCCTCGTGATCGCCGCGACGGACGACGTCTCGCCCGCCGCGGTCGTCCTCGCCGTCGCGCTCGCCCTCATCGCCGCCGTCCTGCTCGCGGAGGGCGTGGCGGCCGGGCTGCGGGCGGCCGGCCGCCGCCGCTGGCTCT
>AXCX01000238.1 GCA_000767215.1 Actinotalea fermentans ATCC 43279 = JCM 9966 = DSM 3133 | reverse complement strand
CCAGCGCGTGCAGCGCGTCGCCCCCGTTGTTGCCGGGCCCGACGAGCGCGACGACGCACGCGCCGGGGACGCGCCCCGTGCCGGCGCGCAGCTCGGCCCGGACGGCGACCTCCAGGACCGTCGCGGCCCGGTGCATCAGGCCGCCGGCGAACCCTCGTTCGGCGGCGAGCAGGGGTGCTTCGGCGGCGCGGACGGCATCGGCGCGGAAGGCCTCGATCACAGCACCATCCTGCCCGTCTCGCGGCGCCCGGGCGTCCCGATGCGCTCTCGCCGCCGCGCGTACCCTGGAGGCCGTTCGCGGACACGGTGCCCGGACCCAGGAACCGGGCCCGCAGGGGCGAGAGGCAGGGCACAGATGAGCGGGAGCGACATCGGGGAGTGTGCGCGCGAGCGCATCCTCGTGCTCGACGGCGCGTACGGCACGGCCTTCCAGCGCGCGGGCCTGGCAGAGGCCGACTTCCGGTTCGAGGGCGCGGACGACGCCCGGACCTACCAGGGCAACTTCGACCTCCTGTGCCTGACCCGGCCCGACGTCGTTGCGGGCGTGCACCGCGCCTACCTCGAGGCCGGCGCGGACATCACCAAGACGAACACGTTCAACGCGACCTCGATCTCGCAGGCCGACTACGCCACCGGCCACCTCGTCGGCGCGATCAACGAGGCCGCGGCGCGGATCGCGCGCGCCGAGTGCGACGCCGCCGAGGCTCGCGACGGCCGCCCGCGCTGGGTCGCCGGCAGCGTCGGGCCGACGAACCGGACCGCCTCCCTGTCCCCCGACGTCGAACGGCCCGGGTTCCGCGCGGTCACGTTCGCGGACCTCGCGACGGCGTACGAGGAGCAGGTCACGGCGCTGCTGCGCGGCGGGGTGGACCTCGTGCTCGTCGAGACCGTCTTCGACACGCTCAACGCCAAGGCCGCGCTGTTCGCGTGCGAGGAGGCGTTCGCCGCCGTCGGGCGCCGGGTGCCCGTGATGCTGTCGGGGACGATCACCGACGCGTCGGGGCGCACGCTGTCCGGCCAGACGCCCGAGGCGTTCGCGATCTCCACCGAGCACGCCGACCTGTTCTCCCTCGGCCTGAACTGCGCGCTCGGGCCCGAGCGCCTGCGCCCGCACCTGCGCGAGATCGCGGCGTCGACGCAGACCCTCGTGTCCGTGCACCCCAACGCGGGCCTGCCCAACGCGTTCGGGGAGTACGAGGAGACCCCCGAGCAGATGGCGCGCGTGCTGCGCGAGTTCGCCGCCGAGGGCCTGGTCAACGTCGTCGGCGGCTGCTGCGGCACGACGCCGGCCCACATCCGCGCCTTCGCCGACGCCGTGGCGGACCTGCCGCCGCGCGTCGCCGCGCCGCGCGAGCCGCGCCTGCGCCTGTCGGGACTGGAGCCCTTCACCCTCACCGACGACATCCCGTTCGTGAACGTCGGCGAGCGCACCAACGTCACCGGCAGCCCGCGCTTCTCCAAGGCGATCCTGGCCGGGGACGACGACGCCGCCGTCGCCATCGCCGCGCAGCAGGTCGCCGGAGGCGCGCAGATCGTCGACGTGAACGTCGACGAGGGCATGCTCGACGTGCCCGAGGTGATGTCCCGGTTCCTCAACCTGCTGGGGTCCGAGCCCGAGATCGCGCGGGTGCCGGTGATGATCGACTCGTCCGACTGGACGGTGCTCGAGACCGGGCTCCAGCGGCTGCAGGGCAAGGCGGTCGTGAACTCGCTGTCGCTCAAGGACGGCGAGGAGGCGCTCGTCGAGCGCGCGCGGCGGGTGCGCCGGTACGGGGCCGCCGTCGTCGTCATGGCGTTCGACGAGCAGGGCCAGGCGGACACCCTCGAGCGGCGGCAGGAGATCTGCGCCCGGGCGTACCGGCTGCTCACCGAGCAGGCCGGCCTCGCGCCGCACGACATCATCTTCGACCCCAACGTGCTCACCGTCGCCACGGGGCTGCCCGAGCACGACCGGTACGCGCTCGACTTCATCGAGGCGGTGCGCTGGATCAAGCAGACCCTGCCCGGGGTGCTGACCAGCGGCGGCATCTCGAACGTGTCGTTCTCGTTCCGCGGCAACAACCACGTGCGCGAGGCGATGCACGCGGTGTTCCTGCGGCACGCGATCGAGGCGGGCCTGGACATGGGCATCGTCAACGCGGGCATGCTCACGGTGGAGGCGGACCTCGAGCCCGAGCTGCGCGAGGCGGTCGAGGACGTCATCCTCGCCCGGCGCACGGACGCGACCGAGCGGCTCATCGCGCTCGCGGAGTCCTACAAGGAGGTCGCGCGCGACGCGCCGGCCGCCCAGGCGTGGCGCGCCCTGCCCGTCGCCGAGCGGCTGTCGCACGCGCTCGTCCACGGGCTCGTGGAGTTCGTCGAGGAGGACGCCGAGGAGGCGTACCGCGAGCTCGGCTCGCCGCTGGCCGTCATCGAGGGCCCGCTCATGGACGGCATGAACGTCGTCGGCGACCTGTTCGGCGCCGGGCAGATGTTCCTGCCGCAGGTGGTGAAGTCCGCGCGCGTGATGAAGGCCGCCGTGGCGTACCTGCGGCCCTACCTCGAGGCCGAGCAGGCCGCGCGCGTCGCCGCGGGCGAGGTCTCCGAGCGCGGCAAGGGCACCGTCGTCATGGCCACCGTCAAGGGCGACGTGCACGACATCGGCAAGAACATCGTCGGGGTGGTCCTCGGCTGCAACGGCTACGTCGTGCACGACCTCGGCGTCATGGTCCCCGCCGAGCGCATCCTGGCCGAGGCGGAGCAGCTGGGCGCCGACGTCATCGGCGTCTCCGGCCTCATCACGCCGAGCCTGCACGAGATGGTCGGCATCGCGGCCGAGATGCAGCGCCGCGGCCTGCGCACGCCGCTCATCGTCGGCGGCGCGACCACCAGCCGCGCGCACACCGCCGTGAAGATCGACCCCGCCTACGAGGGGCTGGTCGTGCACGTGCCCGACGCGAGCCGCGCCGTCGGGGTCGTGGCGGAGATCCTGGCCCGGCCGGACGCCCTCGCCGAGCGGACGGCCACGGACTACGCCGCCCTGCGGGAGCGGCACGGCGAGCGCGAGCACACCCTCGTCCCGCTCGCCGACGCGCGGGCCCGCGCCACGCGGCTCGGCCCGCCGACGCCGCCCGCGCCGAAGGAGACCGGGCGACGGCTCGTGACGCCGTCGATCGCCGAGCTGGCCGAGGTCGTCGACTGGACGCCGCTGTTCACCGGGTGGGGCCTGCGCGGCACCTACCCCCGGATCCTCGAGGACCCCCGCCAGGGCGAGCAGGCCCGCTCCCTCTTCGCCGACGCGCAGGCGCTTCTGGCGCAGGTCGTCGAGGACGGGTCGCTGCAGGCGCGTGGCGTCGTCGGGATCTGGCCGGCGCGCCGGGTGGGCGACGACATCGAGGTCTACGCGGACGGGCCCGCGCCGGCCGGGGGCGCGCCGGGCACGCCGACGACCGTCCTGCACACCCTGCGCCAGCAGCGCGAGCGCGACGGCAGCTACACCGCCCTCGCCGACTACGTGGCGCTCGCCGGGGACCACGTGGGGGCCTTCGCCGTCGCGATCCACGGCGCCGAGGAGCTCGCGCGCACGCACGAGGCGGCGGGCGACGACTACACCGCCCTGCTCGTGAAGGCGCTGGCCGACCGGCTCGCCGAGGCGTTCGCCGAGTGGCTGCACCGCGAGGTGCGGGTGCGGATCTGGGGGTACGCGCCCGACGAGGACCTGCCCGTGGCCGAGCTCATCGCCGAGCGGTACCCAGGCATCCGACCCGCTCCGGGGTACCCGGCCCAGCCGGACCACACGGAGAAGGAGCAGGTCTTCGCGCTGCTCGACGCGGCCGAGGCGGGGCTGGCCCTGACGGAGTCCTACGCGATGTCGCCGCCGTCCGCGGTGTCCGGGCTCTACTTCGCCCACCCCGACGCGCGGTACGTCGCCGTCGGGAAGCTCGGCCAGGACCAGGTGGCCGACTACGCGGCGCGCAAGGGCTGGACGCTGGCGCAGGCCGAGCAGTGGCTCGCCCCCAACCTCGGCTACCACCCGGCCAGCTGACCCCCTTTCCACCCGGCGGGCACGGCCCGGTCGAACCGATTCGTGGCGCGAGGTAGGTTCTGCGCATGCGCTTCGGACTCTTCATTCCTCAGGGCTGGCGGCTCGACCTCGTCGGCATCGACCCGGCCGACCAGTGGGCCACGATGAACGGGCTGGCCACGCGGGCCGACGCC
>AXCX01000237.1 GCA_000767215.1 Actinotalea fermentans ATCC 43279 = JCM 9966 = DSM 3133 | reverse complement strand
TGTACGACCACTTCCACACCGTCCCCGAGCCGACCCAGGAGGCCACGCACGAGGCGTGGACGCTCATGGCGGCGTTCGCGGCCACGACGTCGCGCGTGCGCCTGGGCCAGATGTGCACGTGCATGGCGTACCGCAACCCCGCGTACCTCGCGAAGGTCGCGGCGACCGTCGACGTCATCTCCGGCGGGCGCGTCGAGATGGGCATCGGCGCCGGCTGGTACGAGCACGAGTGGCGCGCCTACGGGTACGGGTTCCCGACCGCCGGTGAGCGGATCGCGGCGCTCGACGAGGGCGTGCAGATCATGAAGCAGGCATGGGAGACCGGCGAGGCGACGCTCGACGGCCGCTTCTACCAGGTCGACGGCGCCCGCGTGCACCCGCAGCCGCTGCAGTCGCCGCGCATCCCGCTGTGGATCGCCGGCGGCGGCGAGAAGAAGACCCTGCGGATCGTGGCCCGGATGGGCGACTACGCGAACCTGTCCGGCGACCCCGAGACGTTCGCGCACAAGTCGTCGGTGCTCGAGGCGCACTGCCGCGAGATCGGCCGGGACTACGCGGAGATCACGCGCTCGGCCAACTACAACGTGTTCATCGGCGAGACCGAGGCCGACGTCGCGGCGAAGCTCGACTGGGCCGAGGAGCGGCTGCGCCGGCTCGTGCCGGAGCGCGCCGACGCCGAGGTCGCCGGCCTGCGCGGCGGCCCGCTCGTCGGGACGCCGGAGCAGATCGTCGAGAAGCTCACCGAGCTGCGCGGCCTGGGCATGACGTACGCGATCACGTACTTCGCCGACGCCGCCTACGACACCTCGAGCATCGAGCTCTTCGAGCGCGAGGTCGTCCCGGCCCTGCGCTGACGGGCCCGCCCCCTCAAGTGGAGCGCCGTGGCGCCATCGTGCACCGGTTGGGCCGATCCGCCGCCACGGCTCTCCACGTGATCGCGCTGATCGCGCGGGAAACGGTGGGGGGCGTCGGGACCTGAGTCAGAGGGTGCCCGTCGCCGCCTGGAGGGCCAGGCTGCTCGTCGCGACCGCCAGCGAGAGCAGGCCGCCGAGCAGGAGGGGTCGCCAGCCCGCGCGTCGGAGGCTGGCGACCGACGTGAGGAGGCCGACGCCGGCCAGGGCGACCGCCGTGAGCAGGTGCGCGCCACCCGAGATCCCCGGCCCCCACGCCGCGGGCACGACGCCGACGCTGTGCAGCGCCGCCGCGACGAGGAACAGCACCAGGAACGGCGGGACGAGCCGCCGCCACGGCACGCGATCGGTGCCGGCCGTGCCGCCGGCGTCCAGTGTCGCCCGGGCGCGACGCCGGGTGCGGACCGCGAGCGCCACGGAGACCGGCACGATCAGGAGCGTCCGCGTGAGCTTGACCACCACGGCCGCCGACGCGGCCGCGGCCCCGAACACCGTCCCGGCGGCCACGACGGACGACGTGTCGTTGATGGCCGTCCCCGCCCAGAGGCCGAAGCCCTCCTGCGACATCCCGAGCGCGTGCCCGACCAGCGGGAAGGCCACCGCCCCGGCGACGTTGAACACGACGATCGTCCCGACGGCGTAGGCGACCGCCGCCTCGGAGGCCCCGATGACGGCGCTCACCGTCGCGATGGCCGAGGCGCCGCAGATCCCCGTCCCGACGCCGACGAGCGTCCGGGTCTCCTCGTCGACGCGCAGCCAGCGGCCGAGCAGCGCCGCGCCGGCGAGGGCCACCGTGAGCGTGCCGAGCATCACGGGAAGCGCCGCGGTGCCCGTGCGCGCCACCTCGCGCAGGGACAGCCCGGCCCCCAGCAGCACGACGGCGGCCTGCAGCACCACCTTCGCGGCCACCCGTGCACCGGGCACGACGGCGGCCCGCTCGCCGACCACCTCGCGCACCACGATCCCCAGCAGGATGGCGGTCACCGGGCCGCCGACCACCGGCACCAGACGGCCGACCGCCATCGCCACGACGCCGATCGCCGCCGCGACACCGAGCCCGGGCGCCACGGCACCGAGGCGCGCGAGCGCGGCCCTGAGCA
>AXCX01000236.1 GCA_000767215.1 Actinotalea fermentans ATCC 43279 = JCM 9966 = DSM 3133 | reverse complement strand
CCGGCGGCGCGGCCCGCGGACCTCGTCGGCCGCCTGGCGGGGCGCCCACCCGGCCGCGACGAGGTCGCGCATGGCACGCAGCCGGTCGACGGCCGCGTCGTCGTATAGGCGGTAGCCGCCCTCGGTGCGTTCCGGCGCGACGACGGCGTAGCGGCGCTCCCAGGCACGCAGCGTCGCGACCGGGACGCCGGTCAGCTCCGCCGCGTGCTTGATCGTGTACACGCCGACTCCTCCGGTCCTCTCCTGCCCGCCGGTGCCGCGCGGGTCAGAGCTTGGCCAGCGCCGCGCGCATCCCGGCCTCGGCCTCGTCGCCGAGCCTACGGAACGCGGGCCGCAGGAACGGCTCGGCGAGCCGGAGCAGGACCGAGCGGAACCGGAAGGTGGCCTGGTACCGCACGAGCGCACCGTCGTCGTGCGGCTCGACGGTGATCGTGTCCAGCGCCTCGAGCGTGCCGTTCTCGCCCCGCAGCGTGACGCGGCGCGGCGCCACGTGGTCGGTCACGGTGTACGTCAGCTCGGTGGTGCGGCCGTTGAAGGCCGAGGTGTTCTCGTAGACGGTGCCCACGCCGCCGTCGCCGCTGCGCCGGACGGTGCGGACCGTCCCCGGGTCCCACTCGGTCGTGTTCCGGAAGTCCGAGAGGTAGCCGAACGCCACCCGCGGCGTCGCCCTCGTCAGCACCTCACGCGTCACGACGATCATCGCAGCCTCCTCCTGTGCCGGTCGAGCAACCTGAACGAAGGTTAGACAAACTCTTGACGGGATAGCAAGGCCTCGCCTAATCTGCCGGTCAGAGCACTAGACAAACCTTGGACGGAGGGCACATGTCGGCACCCGCAGCAGACACCACGCCGGTGGGGCCCGCCCGCCGCCCGAGCGTCGCCGTCGTCGGCTCCGGGGTCTCCGGGCTGACCGCCGCCTACGTCCTCCGCCACACGCACGAGGTGACGCTGTTCGAGGCCGACGGGCGGCTCGGCGGCCACGCGCACACGCACGACGTCGCGACGTCGGAGGGCGGACGCGTCGCCGTCGACTCCGGCTTCATCGTGCACAACGAGCGGACGTACCCCACGCTCCTGAGCCTCTTCCGCGAGCTGGGCATCCAGACCCGGCCGACCGAGATGTCGATGAGCGTCACCTGCGCGGGGTGCGGGCTGCAGTACGCCGGCGCGCGCGGCGCGCGCGGCCTGTTCGCCCAGCGCCGCCGCCTCGCCGACCCGCGGTACCTGCGGATGCTCGCCGAGGTGCCCCGCTTCCACCGGGACGCGCGCGCCGTCCTCGACGACGCCTCGACCGACCTCACCTGGGGCCAGTTCCTCGACCAGGGCGGGTACTCGCAGTACTTCGTCGAGCACTTCGCCGTCCCCCTGGTCGCCTGCGTGTGGTCCTCCGGCGACGACGACGCCCTCGGCTACCCCGCGCGGCACCTGTTCCGGTTCCTCGAGAACCACGGGATGCTCACGATCGGCGGGTCGCCGACCTGGCGCACGGTCGTGGGCGGCTCGCGCACCTACGTCGACCGGGTCGCGGCGACGCTCGAGGACGTGCGTGCGGCGACGCCCGTCGTCGCCGTCGCGCGCGAGGAGGACCACGTCGTCGTCCGCACGGCCGACGGCGGCGCGGCGCGGTTCGACCAGGTCGTGCTCGCCACGCACGCCGACGACGCCCTAGCGGTCCTGGCCGACGCGACGCCCGAGGAGAAGGCCGACCTCGCCGCGATCGGCTACTCCGCCAACACCACCTGGCTGCACCGCGACGGGTCGGTGCTGCCGGCCCTGCGTCGTGCCCGCGGCTCCTGGAACTACCGCAAGGAGACGTGCGGCACCGGCGCCTCCGCCGTCCTGGTCAGCTACTGGATGAACCACCTGCAGGGCCTCGACACCGCCGACGACCTCGTGGTCACCCTGAACGCGCCGGAGCGCGTCGACCCCGCCGCCCTGGTGGCCGAGATGACCTACCGCCACCCGGTCTTCACCCCGGCCGCCGTCGCGGCGGCCGCGCGCCTGCGCGGCGCGGGCGGCCCCCGGCTCGCGTTCGCCGGCGCGCACCTCGGCTGGGGCTTCCACGAGGACGGCGCCCGGTCGGGCCTCGAGGCGGCGCGGCGCCTGGGCGGCTCCTGGTGAGGGTCGCTCCCCCGCCGGTGCCGGCGCTCGTCGTCGGGTCCGTGACGCACACG
>AXCX01000235.1 GCA_000767215.1 Actinotalea fermentans ATCC 43279 = JCM 9966 = DSM 3133 | reverse complement strand
CCTACCGGCACTACACGTGGCTCGTCGACGTGGACGACCTGCCGCGGCTGCGCGGCCCCCTCGGCTGGCTCGCGCGCTTCGACGCCGCCGACCACCTCGACGGCGGCCGCCTCGGCGGCGGCCTGCGCGGCGACGTCGTGCGCTTCTGCGCCGCGCGCGGCGTGGACGTGACGGCGCAGGACCGGATCTGGATGCTCGCCCACGCGCGGGCCCTGGGCCACGTGTTCGACCCGATGTCCGCGTTCTGGTGCGTCCGCCCGGACGGTTCCGTGGCCGCCGTCGTCGTCGAGGTGCACAACACCTACGGGGGGCGGCACGCTTATCTCGTCCGGCCCGACGACGCAGGCCGCGCCGTCGTGGAGAAGGCGTTCTACGTCTCCCCGTTCAACCCCGTCACCGGGACGTACCGGATGCGGCTCGTCCTCGGCGAGCAGGAGGCCGCCGTGTCGATCAGGCTCCTCGTCGACGGGACGCCCGTCGTGGACGCGGGCGTGTCGGGTGCCGTCGTCCCCGCGACACCCCGCGCGGTGCTGCGGACCGCGCTGCGGCACGCCGTCATGCCCTACCGCGTCAGCACGCTCATCCGCCTGCACGGCGTCGTCCTCTGGCTGCGCCGCCTGCCCGTCATGCCCGGCTCCCGACGCACCCAGGAGGTCGTATGAGCACCGTCCCCACCCCCTCCTGCCTCGCGGGCCCCGGCGCTCGCCCCGACGCCCGGCCGTGCGTGCGCGCGCGCCTGGCCCGGGTCCTCGCGGGGCGGGTCGTCCGGCGGGTCCCGGTGCGGGTCGAGAGCCCGGGCGGCGCGGTCCTCGGCTGGCCGGACCGGGCCGCGGCGCCCGACGGCGTCCCCGTCCTGCAGATCGTCCGCCCCCGGGCCTTCTTCGCGCGCCTCGGCCACGCCCCCAAGATCGGCTTCGGCGAGGCCTACATGGCGGGCGACTGGCGGCCTGCTCCCGGCGTCGACCTCGGCGTCGCGCTCCGCCCCTTCGCGGCGAGCATCACCCACGCCGTGCCCGCGTGGATGCAGCGACTGCGCGGGCTCGTCGAGGAGCGCCTGCCCGCGCACCAGCGCAACACCCTGCACGGCGCCCGACGGAACATCCAGGCGCACTACGACCTGTCCAACGACCTCTTCGCAGCGTTCCTCGACCCGTCGCTGACCTACAGCTCGGCCCTCTTCGACGACGACCGCCCGCTCGCCGGGCAAGGCCTCGAGGAGGCGCAGCTGCGCAAGGTCGACGCCGCGCTCGACGCCGCCGGCGTGGGTCCGGGGACCCGGCTGCTCGAGATCGGCACCGGCTGGGGGACGCTCGCGCTGCGGGCCGCCGAGCGCGGTGCGCACGTCACCACGCTGACGCTCTCGGACGAGCAGGCCCGCCTGGCGCGCGAACGCGTCGCGGCCGCAGGTCTCACCGAGCGCGTCGACGTCCGGCTGCAGGACTACCGCGAGGCCGCCGGCACCTTCGACGCCGTCGTGAGCATCGAGATGATCGAGGCCGTGGGCGAGGAGTACTGGCCGACCTACTTCGCCGCCATCGACCGGCTCCTGGCCCCCGGCGGGACGGCGGTGGTGCAGTCGATCCTCATGGCGCACGACCGCTACCTGGCGACCCGCCGCTCGTTCAGCTGGATCCAGAAGTACATCTTCCCCGGCGGGATCATCCCGTCGACGCGCGCGATCGAGCAGGCCACCGTGGCGCACACCTCGCTGCGCGTCGTCGGCTCGCGGCACTTCGGCGCCTCGTACGCCGAGACGCTGCGGCGGTGGCGCGCGCAGTTCGACGCCGCCTGGCCGCAGGTCCGCGAGCTGGGCTTCGACGAGACGTTCCGCCGGATGTGGGAGTTCTACCTCGCCTACAGCGAGTCCGGGTTCGCCACGGGCTACCTCGACGTCGCGCAGCTGCGGCTGCGGCGGGTGACGGGGTGAGCACCGACGCCCGGTGGCCCCTGGCGGGTCAGCGGGTGTGGGTCGTGGGCGCCTCGAGCGGCATCGGCGCGGCCCTCGCCACCGAGCTCGCCGCCCGCGGGGCGCAGGTGGCCATCAGCGCCCGACGCGCGGACCGCCTCGCCGACGTGGCGCGCGGACGGATGACCGCCGTCCCGCTGGACGCGACCGACGACCGGGCGGTGGCCACTGCGGCGCAGGCGGTGCGCGAGGTGCTCGGCGGGCTCGACACGGTGGTCTGGTCGGCCGGGCACTGGCAGCGCTCCGACCCCCGGACCTGGGACGGGCCCGCCTTCGCCGAGCACGTCCGCGTGAACCTCCTCGGCCTGAACAACGTCCTGTCCGCCGTGCTGCCCGCGATGGTCCGACGCCGCTCCGGGCACGTCGTCGCCATCGCCTCGGTGGCGGGGTACCGGGGCCTGCCGGGCGCCGAGGCGTACGGGTCCACCAAGGCCGCGCAGATCGCGCTCCTGGAGTCGCTGCGTGCGTCGCTCCGCCACGACGGGGTCCGCGTGACCACCGTGGCGCCGGGTTTCGTCCGCACCGAGATGACGGCCGTCAACACCTTCCCGATGCCGTTCATCGTCGAGGCGGATCAGGCGGCGCGCGCCATCGCCGACGGCCTCGAGCGCGGTCGGGTGGAGATCGTCTTCCCGTGGCGGATGGCCCTGGTCATGAAGGCCGCACGCCTGGTCCCGGTGCGAGCCTGGGCCGCGCTGGTGTCGCCGAGGCGTCGGCGCGAAGCCGCCCGCGGCGCCTGACGACCTCGTGAGAGGCTGAGTGGGACACGTCCCCTCGGCCGAGCAGGAGCCGCCGCCATGGCAGATCCGACCCGCGAGCCCGCCCGCCAGGTCCCGGTGCGATTCCAGATGGAGCTCCCCACGGAGCTGGAGGCAGGGGTGCCCGCCGAGTTCGCCAACATCTGGCACACGCGGACCTCGTTCATCATCGACTTCGCTGTGCCCAAGGGACCGCCTCAGATGATCGACGACGACGCCGGTCGACGCGCGGTCGTCAACGCCAAGGTCGTGACCCGCGTGCGCATCCCACCTCAGCAGGTGTTCGAGATCGCGCGCGCCCTGACCCAGCAGCTCGACCTCTGGGAGAAGGAGACCGGCGCAGGCCGGCCGACGCCCCCACCGCCCGCCATGCCAGGGGGCCCGACGGCCGGCTGACGTGCCGGCCGGTCGTCAGGAGAAGACCAGGCCAGGGATCGCGAAGACCCACGGGGCGAACGCGACGACGGCGCCGATCCAGCACCACGCGAGCCCGCCGCGGCGTTCGCGCGCGAGCGTGCCCACGAGCCAGACGAGCAGCGCGCCGATGGCCGCGACCCCCGGCGTGATCGTGACCGTGAGCGCATCCGGGCAGTCGAGGATCGCCACGTCCGGCGGGCAGCTGTCCAGCCGCGTCGGCATCACCCAGGCGATGAGCACGTCACCGACCGCCCCGACGGCCAGCAGGATCGCCGTCAGGATCTCCTGCACGAGCGTCGAGCGGCGCGAGCGGACCGGGGCGGGGACGTCGAGCGGGGCCAGCACCGGCGGCTGCGTCCGGGAGGCGAGGTTCACCATGGGGCAAGCCTGGCAGGTTCACCCGCCCGATTAGTCCGATTCGCCACATTCTGGACGAAGATCACCCGCGCGGCCCAGGATCCTCACCCGCCCAGGCGGACGGACCCGCTCACCACCACTGGAGCCGGAGCGCCAGGAACGCCCAAGGTACGGCGGCCGGGACGAGCGCCACCCAGCAGAGCCAGAGCCCACGGCCGCGCTCGGCGTGCCGGTTCCCGACGAGCCACGTGACCACCCCGAGCACACCCACGGCGACGGCGCCCGCCGCGACCCCGAGTGCCGGACCGCACAGGCGGTCGGTGCACGTCGAGGTGCGCACCGGCAGCTGCAGCGCCACGAGGAGGTCGCCGGCGAACAGGGCCAGCAGGAGCACTGCGGTGACGGCGGCCTGGGCCCGGTCCTCGCGTCGGGCCGGCCGCCGCCCCGACGTCGTCCCGGCGACGGGCTCGGTCGTCCCCGCCTCGACCTGCTGTGTCATGCCCTCAGCGTCGCAGGAAGCGCTCCATGCCCGGCGGAAGCTCCGCGGCGGGTCCCGGCGGCGCGGCGGGCGGCGTCGCGCCGCCGCCGAG
>AXCX01000234.1 GCA_000767215.1 Actinotalea fermentans ATCC 43279 = JCM 9966 = DSM 3133 | reverse complement strand
AGCTGCCGACCGACGCCGGCGAGGCGGACGCGCTCGAGCAGGCGCTCGGCGCGCGCGGGCTGCCGCCCGAGCCGCCCCGGGCGCGCGACGACGCAGCCGAGCACGACCTGATCGAGCAGGCGCAGGACGTGCCGGACGACGACGAGGAGTACCCGACCGCATGAGCACCGAGCTGTCGTTCGACGAGGTCCGGGCGCTGCCCAAGGTCTCGCTGCACGACCACCTGGACGGCGGGCTGCGGCCGGCGACGATCGTCGAGCTCGCGGCCGCGGTGGGCCACCGCCTGCCGACGGACGACCCCGACGAGCTGGGCCGCTGGTTCGTCGAGAGCGCGTCGGCGGGGTCGCTCGAGCGGTACCTCGAGACGTTCGACCACACGATCGCCGTCATGCAGACGGCCGACGGGCTCGCGCGCGTCGCGCGGGAGGCGGTGGCGGACCTCGCGGCCGGCGGCGTCGTGCTGGCCGAGCTCCGCTACGCGCCCGAGCAGCACCTGCGCGGGGGCCTCACGCCGCAGCAGGTCGTCGACGCCGTCCGGGGCGGCCTCGAGGAGGGCGTCGCGGAGGCGGCGGACGCGGGCCGGCGGATCGTCGCCGGTCAGCTGCTCACCGCGCTGCGGCACCTCGACTCCGGCGACTGGACGGCCGAGCTCGCCCTGGCCAACCGGGACTCGGGGGTCGTCGGTTTCGACGTGGCCGGTCCGGAGGCCGGCTACCCGGCGCTGCGCCACGAGAACGCCCTGCGCACGCTGCGCGACGCGAGCTTCCCCGTCACCGTGCACGCCGGTGAGGGCGCGGGCCTGGAGTCCATCGCCGAGGCGGTGCACCGCACGGGCGCCCTGCGGATCGGTCACGGGGCCCGGATCGTCGACGACATCGCCTTCGGCGAGCCGACCGACGACGACCGGCTCGGCCTGGACGGCGCGCAGCTGGGCCGCCTGGCCCAGTGGGTGCTGGACCAGCAGGTCCCGCTCGAGCTGTGCCCCCGGTCGAACGTGCAGACCGGCGCCGCGGCCTCGGTCGCCACCCACCCGGTGACCGCCCTGCTGCGGCTGGGCTTCGCCGTGACCGTGAACACCGACAACCGGCTGATGTCCGGCACGTCGCCGACGACGGAGCTGCACGGCCTCGTCGCGGACGCCGGCTGGACGCTCGCGGATCTGCGCGACGTCGCCCTGACGGCCGCCTGGTCCGCCTTCCGACCCTTCGACGAGCGGTCCGCGCTCGTCGACGACGTCATCCTTCCCGCCTACACCGAACCAGCGAACGGACGGCACCGCGCATGACCACCAGCCCCTCGTCGGCAACCCCGCAGCCCCTCGACGCGGCCGCGGTCGCCCAGATGGTCGACCACACCCTGCTCAAGCCGGAGGCGACGGCGGCCGACGTCGCCGCGTTCGTCGCCGAGGCGCGCTCCCTCGGCGTGTGGTCCGTGTGCGTCTCGCCCTCGATGCTGCCGGTCGACGGCGGCGAGGTCCGCGTGACCGCCGTGTGCGGCTTCCCCTCGGGCAAGCACCGCAGCGAGATCAAGGCGGCCGAGGCGACCCGGGCCGTCGGCGACGGCGCGGACGAGATCGACATGGTCATCGACGTCGGCGCCGCGGTGGCAGGCGACTGGGACTACGTCCAGGCCGACATCGCCGCCGTGCGCGCCGCGGTGCCCGAGCCGACCGTCCTCAAGGTCATCATCGAGTCGGCCGCGCTCACCGACGAGCAGATCGTCAAGGCGTGCGAGGCGGCCGAGGCCGCCGGCGCGGACTTCGTGAAGACCTCCACGGGCTTCCACCCGGCGGGCGGCGCCAGCGTGCACGCGGTCGAGCTCATGGCCGCGACCGTGGGCGGCCGTCTGGGCGTGAAGGCCTCGGGCGGCATCCGCACCGGCGCGGCCGCGCGGGCGATGATCGCCGCCGGTGCCACGCGCCTGGGGCTGTCCGGCACGAAGGCGGTGCTGGAGACCCTGGACGAGGCCGCCGCGGCCGACCAGCCGACCGGCTCGGGTTACTGAGCCCGAACGACGAAGGGTCCGCGTCCGAGGACGCGGACCCTTCGTCGTGTGCGGCGAGGTCAGCCCTCGAGCCCCAGGGCGGCGGCGACGTCGTCGCGCACCGCGTCCAGGCGCGCCCGGGCGGTGCGCCGCGCGTCGCCGACTGGGTCAGGGCCCTCGCCGGTCACCGGCACGATGACCTCGAGGTAGCACTTCACCTTGGGCTCGGTGCCGCTCGGCCGCACGACGACGCGGGTGCCGTCCTCGGCGAGCAGGCGGAGCCCGTCGGTCGGCGGCAGGGCGTCCGGACCGGGCTCGGGGCGGGCCAGGTCCTCCACGGACACCACGGGCGACCCGGCCAGCGTCGACGGCGGCGCCGAGCGGACCCGGTCCATCGTCGCGCCGATGGCCGCCAGGTCGGCGAACCGCGCGGACAGCTGGTCGGTCAGGTGCAGCCCGTGCCGCACGGCCAGGTCGTCCAGGACGTCGACGAGCGTGCGCCCCTCCGCCTTGACGCGCGCCGCCAGCTGCGCGAGCAGCAGCGCCGCCGAGAGGCCGTCCTTGTCGCGGACGACGTCGGGCGCCACGCAGTAGCCGAGCGCCTCCTCGTAGCCGAACGCGAGACCGTCCACGCGGGCGATCCACTTGAACCCGGTCAGGGTCGAGCGGTACGCGAGCCCGTGGTCGGCCGCGATGCGGGCGAGCAGCCGCGACGACACGATCGAGCTCGCGAGCACGCCCGACGTCGTGCCGGCCGCGGCGAGCCTGTGGGCGACGTCGTCGCCCAGGAGCGCGCCGACCTCGTCGCCGTGCAGCATGCGCCAGCCGGCCGCGCGGGCGCTGTCCGCGCCGTGCGCGGAGGCCGCCCGCGGGTCGCGCACCGCGGCGGCGCACCGGTCGGCGTCGGGGTCGTTGGCGATGACCAGGTCGGCCCCCGTGGCGTCCGCGAGGGCGAGCGCGAGGTCGATGGCGCCCGGCTCCTCCGGGTTGGGGAACGCCACCGTGGGGAACGCTGGGTCGGGCTGAGCCTGCTCGGGAACCACGGTGAGGTCCGTGAACCCGGCCCCGGCGAGGACGCGCGCGACGAGCTCGCCACCCACGCCGTGCAGCGGCGTCGTGACGATGCGCAGGTCCCGTGGCGTCCCGGGCGTCGCGAGCGATCCCACGGCGGCCAGGTACGCGTCCACGACGTCCTCGCCGAGCGTGGTCCAGCCGCTTTGGACGCGCGGCACCGACGTCACCGACGGCACCGCGGCGATGCGCGCGGCGATCTCGGCGTCGTGCGGGGGCACGATCTGCACGCCCTGGCCGGCGTCCGTGACGACGCGCCCGCCCAGGTAGACCTTGTAGCCGTTGTCCTGCGGCGGGTTGTGGCTGGCCGTGACCATGACACCCGCGTCCGCGTGCAGGTGCCGGACCGCGAAGGCGAGGACCGGCGTCGGCAGGAACCGGGGCATCAGCAGCGCCTCGCCGCCCGCCGCCGTGACGACGGCGGCCGTGTCGCGCGCGAACGTGTCGGACAGGTACCGCGCGTCGTACCCGATGACGACGCGCGGGCGCGCGTCGGCGCCCAGCACGTCGCCGAGGTAGCGGACGAGCCCGGCCGCCGTCCGGATGACGACGGCCCGGTTCATCCGGTTGGGGCCGCCGCCGAGGGCTCCGCGCAGGCCGGCCGTGCCGAACTCGAGGAAGCCGGCGAACCGGTCGGCGAGCTCCTGACGCGCGGCGATCCGCATCGTCTCGTCGTCGGTGGACTCGCCCGCGAGGTCGAGCAGGTCGGCGAGGTGACGCGCGGTCTGGGCGTCCGGGTCGTCGTCGATCCAGGCGCGCACGCGCGCGGCGAGGTCAGGGTCGAAGGGCACGGTCTCGGCGCCGGTCGCCATCAGATCCGCCCCACGATCTCGGCGAGCAGGCGGCTGATCCGGGGACCGGCCGCACGCCCGGCCTCGAGGACCTCCTCGTGCGCCAGGGCCTCGGTCCCGACGCCCGCGGCGAGGTTGGTCACGAGCGAGATGCCGAGGATCTCCATGCCGGCGTGCCGCGCGGCGATCGCCTCGAGCGCGGTGGACATCCCCACGAGGTGGGCGCCCATCCGGCCGGCCATCGCGACCTCGGCGGGGGTCTCGTAGTGCGGGCCGGGGAACTGGGCGTAGACGCCCTCGGGCAGGTCGGGGTCGACCTCGTGCGCGATCGCGCGCAGGCGGGAGGAGTACAGGTCGGTCAGGTCGACGAAGGTCGCACCCTCGAGCGGCGAGGTCGCCGTGAGGTTGAGGTGGTCGCTGATGAGCACGGGGGTGCCGGGGCCCCACGAGGGGTCGAGCCCGCCGCAGCCGTTGGTGAGCACGAGGGTCGTCGCGCCGGCCGCGGCGGCCGTGCGCACCCCGTGGACGACGGCGCGCACGCCGCGCCCCTCGTACAGGTGGGTGCGGGCCCCGAGCACGAGGGCGTGCCGCGCGCCGTCGCGCAGGCGGACCGCGCGGAGCATCCCGCCGTGGCCCGCCACGGCGGGGGCGTTGAAGCCGGGCACCTCGTGGGCGGGCACCTCGGCGACGGTCTCGCCGATGAGATCCGCCGCACCGCCCCAGCCGGAGCCGAGCACGAGGGCGACGTCGAAGTGGGAGACGCCGGTGAGCTCGGACAGGGTCGCGGCCGCCGATCGGGCGGTCTCGAACGGGTCCGTGGCGGCGCCTGGGGAAACGTGGGTCGTCATGGATCGAGGCTAGCGCCGAGGGGTTTAACACGGTGCAACGGGGCACAATGGCACGGGTGACCGCGACGACGCCCGGGCTCCCCGAGCCCGCACCCCTGTCCGACGTCCGCACCGGCGCTCGCGTCGTCGTGATCGGCGGCGGCCCCGGCGGGTACGAGGCGGCGCTCGTGGCCGCCCGCGCCGGGGCGCACGTGACGCTGGTCGAGGAGCACGGGCTCGGCGGCGCGGCCGTGCTGACCGACGTGGTGCCGTCCAAGACGCTCATCGCCACCGCCGAGTGGATGACGATCGCCGCCCGTGCGCCCGAGCTGGGCATCCGCAACGTCGGCGACCGCGACGAGGCCGGCCCGTTCGCCGTCGACCTCGGCCGCGTCAACGAGCGGGTGCGCGAGCTCGCCGCGGCGCAGTCGGCCGACATCCGGGCGCGCCTGGAGTCCATCGGGGTCCACGTCGAGGAGGGCCGCGCACGGCTGGACGGGCCGCACCGCGTCGTCGTCGCGCCGGCCGAGGGGTCGCCGCTCGCGCTCGACGCCGACGCCGTCCTCGTCGCCACGGGTGCCACGCCGCGCGTCCTGCCCGACGCCGTGCCGGACGGCGAGCGGATCCTCGACTGGACGCAGGTCTACGGCCTGGCCGACCTCCCCGAGCGGCTCGTCGTCGTCGGCTCCGGCGTGACCGGCGCGGAGTTCGCGGGCGCGTTCGGGGCGCTCGGCTGCGACGTCGTCCTCGTCTCCTCGCGGGACCGCGTGCTGCCCAGCGAGGACGCCGACGCCGCGGACGTGATCGAGGAGGTGTTCCGCGCGCGCGGGATGACGGTGCTGAGCCGCTCCCGCGCGTCCTCGGTGCGCCGCGACGGGAACGAGGTCGTGGTCACCCTGGACGACGGCCGCGTCGTCACCGGCAGCCACTGCCTGCTCGCGGTCGGCTCGGTGCCCTCGACCGGCGGCCTCGGGCTCGCCGAGGCGGGCGTGCGGCTCACGCCCTCCGGGCACGTGGACGTCGACCGGGTCTCGCGCACCACCGCGCCCGGCGTCTACGCCGCGGGGGACTGCACGGGCGTCTGGCCGCTCGCCTCCGTCGCCGCCATGCAGGGCCGGATCGCGATGGCGCACGCGCTCGGCGGCGCGGTCGCTCCGCTCGACCTGCGCACCGTCGCCGCCAACGTGTTCACCGCCCCGGAGATCGCGAGCGTCGGCGCCTCGCAGCGCTCGCTCGAGGAGGCCGGCACCCGGTACGTGACCAGCCGCCTCGAGCTCGCCCGCAACCCACGCGCCAAGATGCTGGGCATGCGCGACGGCTTCGTGAAGCTGTTCGCGCACGCCTCGACGGGCATCGTGCTCGGCGGGATCGTGGTGGCGCCCCGCGCGGGCGAGCTCATCTTCCCGGTCACGCTTGCGGTCGCCCAGCGGCTCACGGCCGACGACGTCGCGCACGCCTTCACGGTGTACCCGTCGCTGTCGGGGTCCATCGCCGAGGTCGCGCGCCTGCTGCCGGTCGTGCCGGCCTAGCCGCGAGGTCCCGGCCGGCGGGTCAGGCGCCCGCGCCCGCCCGCGCAGCCGGCTCGGCCAGCCCTGCG
>AXCX01000233.1 GCA_000767215.1 Actinotalea fermentans ATCC 43279 = JCM 9966 = DSM 3133 | reverse complement strand
CCGCTGGTCTCGCGCGCCGAGCGTCGGCCGCGCCGGGCCGTGGCTCCGGTGCCCGCGCCGCACCTCGCCCGGACGGTCGCGCGCATGATCACCGTGCACCCGCGCTGGGGCCTCGTGGGCGCGGCGGGCTTCCTCGTGTCCTCGCTGCTCGGCGCGTACGGCGCGGTCACCGGGTGGCTCTGGGGGCAGGTCGTCACCGCCCTCGACGCGGGCGAGCGCCCGTGGGCGACGACGATCGCGCTCGCCGTCGTCCTGCTGGCCGCACCCGTCGCCATCGCGATCGCGTTCCGCACCTACCCGCTGTGGTGGTCCGCGGTCGGCCTCCGGCTGCGGCTGGCGGTGCTGCGCGGCCAGACCCGGCAGCACCGGCTGCCGCGGACGCCCCCCGGCGAGGTCACCGCGCGCGCCCTCGACTCCGACCGGGCCGTCTGGTACGCCGACCGCTGGGTCGACGTCGGCACGGGCGTGGCCGTGGTCGTCGCGACCGGGGTCGCCGGGCGCAGCCTTCTCGCGGCCGCCGTCGTCGCGGCGGTGCTCGTCCTCTCGGCGGTCGTCTCTGCGGCCGGCTCACCGCTCGCGGGCCGTTCGGCGCGCGTCGCGGGCGACGAGCGCGCCGCGTACGGCCGCTCGCTCGTGTCCGTGCTCGACGCCGTGCGCACCATCAAGCTCGCGGCCGTGGACGACGTCGTGCAGGCGCACCTGACGCGGGTCGACGCGCGCCGCATCGCGGCCTCCGTGCGCGAGCACCGCGTGCGGTCGGTGCTCGACGGCGTCCCCGCGTTCCTCGTCCAGGCCGGCGTGACGGCCGCGTGGGCGGTCTACTTCACGGGCTTCTGGGGGCTGGCGACGGCGCTGCTGGTCAGCACGGCGGTCGCGGGCTCCGGCTGGTTCGGCACGGTCTTCGGCGCCGCGGTCACAGAGGCCCCCGTGGCCCGCCGCTGGCTCCAGGCGACCGCCGAGCTGGCCGGCAGCCCGGACCTCGTCTCGCTGCCCCCGGGCGTGGACCTCGCGACCGGGCGTGCGCCGGCCCCCGCGACGCCGCCGCGCGTCCCGCTGCGCCGCCTGACCCTGGACGGCCTGACCGCCGTGCACGACGACGGAACCGTGGGCGTGGCCGACGTCGACCTGACCCTCGAAGCGGGCGAGCTGGTGCTCCTCACCGGCCGGGTGGGCTCCGGGAAGTCGAGCCTGCTCGCCGCGCTGGCGGGTCTCGTCGACCACGAGGGCGCGATCAGGTGGAACGACGAGGAGGTCGAGGACCCCGAGCTGTTCCTGCGCCCGGGGCAGGTCGCGTACGTCGCGCAGGTGCCGCGCGTCCTCAGCGGCACCTTCGGCGACAACATCGCCCTGGACCACGACCGCGGTCTCGAGGCCGCGACCGACGACGCCCGTCTCGCCTCCGACGTCGAGGCGGCCGGCGGCCACGGCGCGCTCGTCGGCCATCGCGGTGCGCGGCTGTCCGGCGGGCAGGTGCAGCGGCTGGCGCTCGCCCGCGCGCTCGCGACGGGCGCCGAGCTCATCGTGGCCGACGACGTCTCCTCCGCCCTCGACGCACGCACCGAGGGCGAGCTGTGGGACGCGCTCGCCCGGCGCGGGACAACGGTCGTCGGCGCGACGTCGAAGGCGTCCGCGCTCGCGCGGGCCGACCGCGTCGTCGTCCTCGACGAGGGCCGGGTCGCCGCGACCGGCCCGTGGCACGAGCTCGTCGACGAGTGGGGCCACCTCGCGGGCTGAGGCCGAGGCGCCCGGCACCCGGACCACCCGAGGGACGGCATCGTGGAGCGTTCCTTGCACCGGGCGAACGAAACGCGTCACGATGCCGTCCTTCGCCAGGACGGCGACCGCCCACGCCCCGGGGAGGCCCGCGTGCACACCGATGACGGCGACTGGCACTACGTGCCGCTGGGACCGGAGACCGAGGCCGACCGGGCCAAGCGGCGACCGTTCGACCTGACCGAGCTCCGGCCGATCGCCACGGTGGCCGTGTGCGAGCTGGGCACGCCCTCGCCCGAGAACACGGCGCCGACCGTCGCCATGACGATCACCCAGTGCGTACGCCTGTCCGACGACTCCCTGATCCGGCTGGACATGGACCGGGGCTTCTCGTCCTCGCACCACGGCGCACCGCCGGGGGCACCGATCTCGTGGAAGCAGCCGCTGGACGAGCTGATCGCGGAGGTCCTGGTGCTGGTCGGGTCCGACGACGGCGACGACCCGGACGGCCACCCCTGGGACGAGCTCGCGACGGCGGCCCGCACGCGGGGCGTCGAGGTGGACGCGGAGACCCTGAGCCGCCTGCCGTACCAGGTGCTCCTCTCGACCGAGGTGGTCGCGCTCTTCGTCGCCTGACGCCGCGGACGCGGCGTCCCCGCCCCTCCACGCCGGGCCCGCGCTCCGGTGAAGGGTTCCTACCGCTTTCCGGTAGGAAGCCTTCGCCCGAACGGCTGGGCGAGCGTCAGCCCCGGTGCCGGAACGGTGCCAGCGTCGCGCGCGCGATCTCCGCCGCCCCCCAGTCGGGCTCGAACTGCGCGATCACCGCGAGGTGCTGGCGCAGCTGGATGATCGGCATCCGCTCCCGCCAGCCCGCGTCGAGGCCGGTGAGCTCGGCGTAGCGCTCGAAGAACCCCGCCGCCTCGGGCGGGGGCGCGGTCGTCCACAGGTGCGCCAGGTCGACCTCGGCCCACATGTACGAGACCGCCGGGTCGATGAGCGCTGGCCGCCCGTCGAGCGTCGCGAGGACGTTCTGCGCCCACAGGTCCCCGTGCGTCAGGCACGCGGGCGCGTCGGGCAGCAGCTCGGGAAGCCGCGCGCACAGGTGCTCGAGCGCGGCCCGGTCCTCGGCGTCCAGGGCCGCGTCGACGCGCGGCTCCCCCAGCCAGCGCAGCAGCCGGTGCTCGGCGAAGAACGCGAACCCGTCGTCGGTCCAGGTGTTGACCTGCCGCCGACGGCCGAGCCACGTGTCCCGGTGCCAGCCGAACCGCGGGTGCGTCGTCGCCTGGTGCAGGTGGGCGAGGTCGTGCGCGAGCCGCTCCCAGAACGCCTCGTCGCGCGGGCGGGGCGCGAGCGCCTCCAGCACCAGGAGGTCCGCGCTCGCGTGCAGCACCTGCGGCGTCGCGACGCCCGCCGCGCGCAGGGCGTCCAGCCCCTCCGCCTCGGTCGCGAAGGCCTCCCCCGACGGCGCCTCCTCGAACGCCTTCACGAACAGCGCCGTCCCGTCCGCCCGCCGCGCGATCCCCGCGGTCGCGGCCAGCCCGCCGGTGGCCGGCGCGACGGCGACGACGTCCTCGAACCCCGCCGCGCGCACCCGGGCGAGCAGCAGCGCCGTCGTCGGCTCGCTCACGTCCGCCTCCGCACCTCGGGGAGGCAGCATCCTGACACGACGAAGGCCCCCACCCGCGTTCCCGCCGGTGAGGGCCTTCGATCCTGTGCGCCCGAAGGGACTCGAACCCCCAACCTTCTGATCCGTAGTCAGATGCTCTATCCATTGAGCTACGGGCGCATGGCCCCGGAGGGCCGCAGACGAGGATACATGCTCCCGGGCGTCCGGACCCAACCGCATGGTCCCGCCCTCGCCGATCGGCCCGGGACGGCGCCCGACGCCGGACCCGCCGACCCCTGACGCACGACTTGGCCCGGCGGACCCCAGGGGGCAGGGGCGACCGGGCCAAGAGCGGAGACGGTGGGATTTGAACCCACGGAGGGGGTTGCCCCCCTCACGGCCTTAGCAGGGCCGCGCACTAGGCCTGGCTATGCGACGTCTCCCAGACGCCCGCCAGGGTACCGGCCGAAGCCCCCCGTGACCAAAGCACCGCTCCACCCGGTGCACGACGGCGCCCCGCGGCCCGCGAGTCGCCGCCCGGCAGCCCGCCGACTACCGCTCGAACGCCCAGGCGCGGTCGGTGAGGACGCGGGCCCCCGCGAGCCCGATGGCGATGCAGATCGTCACGAAGAAGGCCGTCACGCCCGCCGCCACGGCCGCCTCGTAGTCGCCGTTGTTGAGGGCGACCAGCGCCCGGTAGGTCGCGGCGCCCGGCACCATGATGACGACGGCGGGCACGGACACGGTGATGCGCGGGACGCGCAGCCGCGGCGCGACGACGGCCGCGAGGAGCCCGACGACCAGCGTCGCCACGACGGTGGCCGCCTGCATGGCAGCGCCGGCGTCGGCCATCTGCAGGCGCAGCACGTTGGCGACCATGCCGATGAGGGCCGCGCCGAGCGCCATCCGCAACGTGGAGTTGAACATCAGCGCGAACCCGAGCACGCCGAGGAAGCTGGCGACCAGCCGCAGCGCGACGACGATCCACAGGTCGAGGTCGGGGGGCGCGATGGGGTCTGCGGACAGGCCGGTCAGCCACGCGAAGCCCCACACCGACAGGCCCGCCGACGTGACGATGATCATCCCGTAGACGGCGCGCGCGACGCCCGCGGAGAAGTCCATCTTGGCCAGGTCCAGCGCGGCCGTGACCAGCGCGAACCCGGGCACCAGGAAGAGCACGGCCGAGACGAAGCCGGCCTGGTGGTGCGCGGCGACCTCGGCCGTCGAGAGGTCGAGCGCCGTGACGAAGCCCAGGTAGACCAGGCACGCGAGCGCGGCGGCCATCATCGTCACCGCGAACTGGTTGAAGCCGCGGTGCGCGAACCAGCGGCGCAACGCCTGGCCGGCCCCCGCCCCCAGGAACGCCCCCACCACCTCCACGACGCCGCCGTTGTTGAGGAACGCGAAAGCCCCGCAGGCCGTCGCGGCGAAGAGGGCGTTGGGGACCGCGCCGTAGAGCGGCCGGATGGCCTCGATCCGGTCGAGCTCGCGGTTGACCTCCTCGACGGTCGCGCCGGGCTGCAGCGCGTTCGTCAGGTCCGTCAGCTCGCCGAGCCGGTGCGCGTTCACCCCGACGGCGCGCACCTCCGCGACCTCCGTGCGGAAGATCGCGCCGCGGTGGGACGTCGTCGTGATCTCCGTGAGCGTCACGTGCGCCTCGTGCCGGTCGAGCCCGAACGCGCGCGCGACCTGCTGCATCGCGGACTTCACGCGGTAGGAGCCGGTGCCCGACGCGAGCATCGCCTTCCCGACGCGGAGCACCGCGCCCGACTGCCGGATGAGCTCGACGGGCTCGAGCGCCTCGTCACCCGACCTGGTCATGCGCACATCCTGGCGCGCGACGGCGCCGGTGGCATGGGACTGTCCGCAGACAGGACGACGACGGCCGCCCCCTCCCGCGCCCCGGCCCGCGCGACTAGCGTGATCACGCAGGCACGGGCCCATCAGGGGGGAGGGCAGCCGCTGTGACGCAGCCGACGCCGGGCGGCCCCGGAGCCCTGGACCCCCGACCTGCCGCCCCGCCGGACCCGCGCGACGACGGCGCGCCACCCGAGGACGGCGCGCCACCCGAGGAACCGGCGCTCGACCCTGCCGCCGACGGCGCGGACGCGCGCGACGGCGTCGGGCTGTGCCTGTCGGGCGGCGGCTACCGGGCGATGCTGTTCCACGTCGGCGGGCTGCGCCGCCTGAACGAGCTCGGGCTGCTCCCCGGCCTGACGCGCGTCGCCTCGG
>AXCX01000232.1 GCA_000767215.1 Actinotalea fermentans ATCC 43279 = JCM 9966 = DSM 3133 | reverse complement strand
GCGGCTCGCTCGCGGCGGGCGTGCTCGCCCTCGCGTGGCGCGACCTCGCGTTCGACGACGACGGCGTCGCCCGCCGCTTCACCGAGCTGGTCGAGGCCCCGCTGCTCCGCCTCGCGGGCCGCACCATCGACACCCCGGCGGTGCTCACGGGCCTGTGGCCGGGCCGCATCTCGCGCCGCGTCGCGGCGGCGTACGACCACGCGGTCTTCCACGGCGCCACCCTCCAGGACCTGCCCGACGACGACGCCGGGCCCACCTTCGTCGTCCTCGCGACGAACCTGTCCACCGGGACGCTGTGGCGCTTCACGCGCGCGCAGATGGGCGACTGGCGCACCTCGCCGGTCCGCTCGCCGGACCTGCGGCTGGCCGACGCCGTGGCGGCGTCGTCCGCGTTCCCGCCGTTCCTGTCCCCGCACCTGCTGCGGGTCCGCGGACGCACCGTCCACCTGACCGACGGCGGCGTCTACGACAACCTGGGCCTCGAGCCCGTGGTCAAGACGTGCGCGACGGTGCTGGTCAGCGACGGCGGCGGCACGTTCGGCGAGCCGAAGGTGCCCGCGCGCGACTGGATCCGCGCCACCCTGCGCACGCTGCAGACCATCGACGTGCAGGTGCGGCGGCTGCGGCGTCGGCAGATCGTGGGGCTGCTCGCGACGGGCGCGCGGGCGGGCGCGTTCTGGGCGGTCAGCTCCGACCGCGCGTCGTTCGCCGCGCCGGGTGGACCGCCCGCGCCCCTCGAGGCGACGACCGCGCTGG
>AXCX01000231.1 GCA_000767215.1 Actinotalea fermentans ATCC 43279 = JCM 9966 = DSM 3133 | reverse complement strand
AGGAGCGGGAACCGCCGCGCGGTGGGCCGCAGCAGGCCCCGGCGGTCCACCGGTGCCCCGAGCAGCCACGTCGCCTCGGCCCCGCCGACCCCGACGGGCCCGAGGCGACCCGCCAGTGACACCACGAGCCCCAGCCCGGCCAGCAGGAGCCACGGCACGGCGGAGGCGAGGCCCGAGCCGGGCGCGAGGCCGTCCGGCGTCGGCGGCTCCAGCACGGACCGCAGGCTCTGGGCGGAACCCAGCGCGAGGGCGACCCCGATCGCCCCCGTCACGGCCGCGTAGTACAGGTCCCCGAGCACGTCGCCGAGACCGCCCTGGCCGCCGTGCCGGTTGCCGGTGTCCACGACCCATCGGCGCAGCGCGCGACCCGACGGCGCAGGGCCCACCTCGGGGCCCGTGAGCACCGCGGTCATGCCGGGGTGCTCCGCAGCGCCGCGACCGCCTGCGTGGGCGAGAGCACCGGGCTCTCCTCCTCGCCCACGAGCACCGCCCGGTCGGCGACGGCGCTGACCAGGTCCGGGTCGTGCGTGGCCATCAGCACCGCGACCCCGGACGCCTTCTCCGCGAGGAGCCGTTCGGCAAGGGCCTCCTTCATCGAGCTGTCGAGCCGCTGCTCCGGCTCGTCGAGCACCAGCAACGCACGCGGCCGCGCGAACGCCGACGCGAGGAGCAGGCGTCGGCGCTGCCCGGAGGACAGCGCCGTCGGCAGGGACGCCGCCTCGTCCCACAGCCCGAAGTCCTCGAGCAGCTCGTCCACGACAGCGTCCGCCTCGGCGACGCCATGACCCCGCGCGACGAGGTCCAGGTGCTCGGCGACCGTCAGGGCGGGGAACCAGGCGTCGTCGTCGAGGACGCTGGCGACGGCGCGCCGGAAGGTGGCCCGCCGCTCGTCGACCGGTTCGCCCAGGACCGTCACCGTGCCCGACATCGGTGCGAGCAGGCCGAGCACCGCCCGCAGCACCGTCGACTTGCCGGAGCCGTTCGGGCCGACGAGCGCGACGGCCTTCCCCGGGCGCAGGGCGAAGCTGACGGGCGCGCACACGGGCGCTGCGCCGTACCCGACCTCGAGCGTGCGGGCGCGGACGGTGTCGGTGGGAGCCACGAGGTCAGCGTAGGCGCGTGCGGCGCCAGTGCAGGGGGCCGTCACGCCCGCTCGAGGAACTCCTCGCGCTGCGGGTCGAGCCACTGGTCGATGGCGGCCGCCAGCGCCGGGTGCGCCTCGAGCGTCGGGTCGGCGCCCACGACGGCGACCGCGTCCTCGCGGGCCTCCGCGATGACGTCGGCGTGCCGCACGACGCGCAGCAGCCGCAGCGAGCTCGACCCGCCCGACTGCGAGGCGCCGAGCACGTCGCCCTCGCGCCGCAGCTCGAGGTCCACCCCGGCGATCTCGAAACCGTCGGTGGTCCGGGCGAGCGTCTGCACGCGCGTCGCGGCGTCCGTGTCCTCCGGCGCCGTCGAGACGAGCAGGCACAGGCCCGGGTCGCTGCCGCGGCCCACCCGCCCGCGCAGCTGGTGCAGCTGGGAGAGCCCGAACCGGTCCGCGTCGAGCACGACCATGACCGTCGCCTCCGGGACGTCGACGCCCACCTCGATCACCGTGGTCGCGACGAGCACCTGCACGTCCCCGCGCGCGAACCGGGCCATCACCTCGTCCTTCTCGGGGCCCGTCATCCGCCCGTGCAGGACGGCGACGCGCACGCCCGCGAGCGCCGGCAGGGCCGACAGCTCCTCCGCCACCTCGAGCACGGCCCGCAGCGGCCGGCGGCGTTCCGCCTCGCCGAAGAGGAGGGCTTCCTCCTCGGAGACGAGGTCGACGTCGTCCGCCGGCTCCGCGTCGGCCGGGTCGTCGGGGCTGATCCGCGGGCAGACGACGTAGGCCCGGTGCCCGGCGTCGACCTCCTCACGCACGCGCCGCCACGTCCGGTCGAGCCACGCCGCGTTGTCGGCCGGCACGACGTGGGTGGTCACGCCGGCGCGGCCCCCCGGCAGGTCGAGCAGGCTCGAGACCTCCAGGTCCCCGAACACGGTCATCGCCACCGTGCGCGGGATCGGCGTGGCGGTCATCACGAGCAGGTGGGGCGTCTGCCCCGACCGTTGGCGGAGCTGGTCACGCTGCTCGACGCCGAAGCGGTGCTGCTCGTCGACGACGACGAGGCCGAGGTCGGCGAACTGGACGTGCTCGCCCAGCAGCGCGTGCGTGCCCACGACGATGCCCGCCCGCCCGGACGCCGCCTCGAGCAGGGCCTCCCGGCGTTGGGCGGCGGTCTGCGACCCGGTGAGCAGGACCACGCGCGTCGCGTCCTCCGCGCCGCCGAGCATCCCCTCCTCGGCCAGCGGGCCCAGCAGCGCGCGCAGGGTCCGCAGGTGCTGCGCGGCGAGGACCTCGGTCGGTGCCAGCAGCGCCGCCTGCCCGCCGGAGTCGACCACCTGCAGCATCGCCCGCAGCGCCACCACGGTCTTGCCGGAGCCGACCTCGCCCTGCAGCAGCCGCTGCATCGGGCGCGGGCGCGCCAGGTCGGCCGCGATCTGCTCGCCGACGGCGCGCTGCCCGGCGGTCAGCGTGAAGGGCAGCCGCGCGTCGAACGCGGCGAGCAGGCCAGGGCGCTCCACCGGCGCCCCCGGTCGCGCGACGGCGTCCGCCTGGGCGGTCTCCGCCCGGCGCCGGGCCAGGGCCGCCTGGAGGACGAACGCCTCCTCGAACACCAGGCGGGCCCGCGCCCGGCGGTGGTCGTCGTCGCTGTAGGGCGCGTGGATCCCCCGCAGGGCCGTGTGCAGGTCGACGAGTCGACGACGCTCGCGCACGTCGGCCGGGACCGGGTCCGGCAGGTCGCCCGGGCCCAGCGGGTCCAGCACGGTGCGGACGGCGGTCGCGATGCGCCAGCTGGGGATGGCCGAGCTCGCGGGGTAGATCGGGATAGGTCGGCTCGCCTCGACGAGCGCGGCCTGCTCGTCGTCCGCGTCGACGCCGACGATCGTGTAGTCCGGGTGGACCAGCTGCGCCTTGCCCTTGTAGCGGCCGACGTCGCCGGTGAAGAGGCCGACGCGGCCGGGCAGGAGGCGGCTCTCGTGCGGGCGGAGGCTGCCGGCGTGCTTGGCGAAGAACGTCAGCGCCAGCTCGCGCACCCCGTCGGTGACGACGGCCTCCATCATCACGCCGCCCCGGCTGCGCATGTGGCGGATGGTCGCCTGGCGCACCTTGGCCATGACGGTCACGTGCTCCCCGGTGCGGAGCTCGCTGAGGTCCGTCAGCCGACCGGGCTCGGTGTACCGGCGCGGGTAGTGGCGCAGCAGGTCCTCGCCCGTCCGCAGCCCCAGCTTGCCGAGCGCGGTGGCGGTCCGGGCCCCCACGAACCGGTCGAGCGGTCGCTGCAGGCCGAGATCGGTCACGACAGCTCGCCGGCGGGCTCGTTCGCCGCCTCCGCCCCGAGCAGCACCCGCCGGCCGGGCAGACCCGTCCTGAGCAGCACGAGCTCGACGTCGGCACCCACGACGTCGTGCAGGCGGTCGGCGAGGTCCGCCGGCGCGTCCTCCGGCGCGAGGACCGTCAGCAGAGCGGTCGGCTCGGCGAGGAGGGAGCGCGCAGCGGACAGCACGGGCCCAGCATCGCCGTCGGGTCCGACATCGGCGGCGGCGGTGCGCACGCCGTCGACCGCGGCGAGCACGTGCGCGGCGATCTCCTCGGCGCCGTGCCCCGGTCCGGCGAGCATCGCGAACGTGGCCGCCCCGGCCACGACCTGCGTCTCGTCCAGCCCGTCCCGCACGCGCGTGCCCTCGCGCTCCGGCGCGGAGGCGACGAACCCGTCCGCCGCCAGGACGAGGACCGACTCGGCTCCCGTGTCGTCGATCGCCCGGACCAGCTCGGCTCCCGCGGCCTGACCCGGCAGCACGAGCACGACGACGGCGCCCGCGCGCGCGAGGTCGGCGGTCAGGCCGGCGGCCCCCGTCACGGCGACGACGCCGAGCGCCGGGGTGTGCGCGCCGTGCACCCCCGCCTGGCGCGCGATGTGACGCACGCGCACCTGGGTGGCCTGGAGGCCCGCCACGGCGGCGGCGTCGACCGCGGCCAGGGGGCTGTCGGTGTGGGCGTGCGCCTGCCACAGCCCGTCCCCGCCGACCACCGCCACCGAGTCCCCGACCGCGGCCAGCGCGGTCCGCAGCCGGCCGTCGACGTCGTCGTCCCCCTCGGGCTCGCCCGGCCCGCCGACGACGAACATCACCTCGAACGCGCCCCCGCGCCCCGTGTCGCAGGAGCCGTCCTCCGCGTGCCCGTGGTCGTGGTGGGCGTCGTCGACGGCACCACCGCCTGCGTGAGCGGGCCCGGCGACGTCGCCGGGCGCCCAGGTGGGCGCGGTGCCGCCGAGCGCCTCCGCCAGCGCGCCGAGGACCAGGAGCAGGCCCCACCCGCCGGCGTCGAGCACACCGGCGGCCCGGAGCGCGGCCAGCTGTGCGGGCGTCCTGCCCAGGGCGTCGTAGCCCGCTGCCAGACCACCCTCGAGCACCTCGAGCGGCCCGCCGCCGACCGCCCGAGCACCGTCGGCGACCGCGCGCGCCACCGAGAGCACCGTCCCCTCGACCGGGCGTGCCACCGCCCGGTAGGCGGCGTCGGCGGCCAGCTGCAGGCCGGACGCGAGGGCGTCGCCCGTGACCGCCGTGGCGGGCATCGCGCGCACCAGCGCCCCGAGGTACTGGCTCACGATGACGCCCGAGTTGCCCCGCGCACCGACGAGGGCCCCCCGGGCGAACAGCCGGGCCGCGTCCGGCCCACCGGCGCCGAGGGCCAGACGGCCCTCGCGCAGGGTCAGGTAGAGGTTCGTGCCGGTGTCGGAGTCCGCGACGGGGAAGACGTTCAGCGCGTCGAGCTCGCCGCGGTGGGTGCCGAGGGCGCGAACGGCCGCGTCCGCCCAGGTGCGCAGCACCTCGGCATCGAGCACCGCCGTCACGGCCACGCGTCCTCCGTCGTCCTCCGGGCGCGCACGCCCTGCTCGCGGGATGTCCCCGGCATGCTGCCAGGATGCTCCCGGGCGGCGAGCGCCGCCCGGGACACCCGTCGTCCGCGGGCACCGCCGCCGTGTGGGGCACCGCCGTTTGGGGGCACCGCCTTCGATCGGCTACCCTATCGAGGTTGTCCGGCCCTGCTGGCGATCGGCGCTGCCCGCGCCCGGTGCCTCCCTCCGCCGGACCACCCCAGATTCCGACGCCCACCGCGGCGTGCACGCAACAAGGAGACTCACGTGGCTGCGAACTGCGACGTCTGCGGCAAGGGCCCGGGCTTCGGGCACTCCATCTCGCACTCCCACCGCCGCACCAAGCGTCGCTGGAACCCGAACATCCAGCGGGTCCGCGCCGTCGTGGCCGGTTCCCCCAAGCGGGTGTACGTGTGCACCTCCTGCCTCAAGGCCGGCAAGGTCCAGCGCATCGCCTGAGACCTCACGGCCCCCAGCTCCACCGATGCCCGCGGCACGTGCCGCGGGCATCGTCGTCCCCGGATCCTGTCCGGCGGGGTTGGCCGACCGCCGCCCCGGATGGCAGGGTGTCGGCATGGTCGAGGACGTCACCGAGGTCACCATCCGCCCCGCCACGCCCGCCGACGCCGAGCGCATCGCCGCCGTGGAGTTCGCCTCCTGGCGCGAGGCCTACCGGGGCGTCGTCCCCGAGGAGTTCCTGGCCGGGCTCGACGAGCCGTCCCGCGCCGAGCACTGGGCCTCGACGCTCGCGACGCTCGACCGCGGGCACTCCGTCTGGGTCGCCGACGACGAGGACGGGACGGTGGGCTTCGTCCACCTCGGCCCGAGCCGCGACGAGGACGCCGACCGCACGACCATGGAGATCTACTCCATCTACCTGGACCCCCACGCGTGGGGCCGCGGCGCCGCGCGCGAGCTCATGCGCACCACGCTCGGGGCGGTCCCCGACGGCGCCACGGTGACCCTGTGGGCCCTCGACACGAACGACCGTGCCCGGCACTTCTACCGCCGCAGCGGCTTCGCGCCGGACGGCGTCGAGAAGATGGAGGAGTTCGGCGGCGAGTACCTGAAGGAGATCCGCTACCGCCGCGGCTGACCGCGCCCGCGGGCTGCCCGCGACGGCGGGGCCGACCGCGACAGCAGCCCGCTCAGCCCCGGAAGTGGTCCCAGCCGACGGGCCCGCTCGGCACCCGCCCGGCGACGGTCACGGTGCCCGCGGTCCACTCCCCCGGGGCGCCGACGACGCCGATGCGGCGGAACCCCGCGGGCAGCGACGCGTCCGCGGGGAAGGTCGCGAGCAGCCCGTGGTCCTCCCCGCCGGCGAGCACCCAGGCCTCGGCGTCCGCG
>AXCX01000230.1 GCA_000767215.1 Actinotalea fermentans ATCC 43279 = JCM 9966 = DSM 3133 | reverse complement strand
CGGCGTCGCTCGCCAGCAGCGACCGCGCGGCGTCGGCGGCGATGCGCAGGCCGCCGCGCAGCGTCGCGCGCTCGGGGTAGCCGGCGCGCAGGCGGTAGCCGTCCGCCTCGATCGCGTCGAGCACCCACTCGAACCGCGCCGTGTACGCGTGCCCGGCGACGCGGCACCGCGGGTCCTCGACCCGCTCGAGGTACTGCCGCCCGACGGCGAAGCACGCGCGGGCGAGCTCGACCCGGTCGCGGACCCACGCGCGCATCGCCGGCGCGTGCAGGTCCGCCAGCGACGCACCCGGCTCGTCGAGCACCTCGGCCGGCACGTTGACGTATCCGGCGTCGAGGTCCTCGACGAGGTCGCGCAGCATGTGGGCGACGTGCGCGCCCGTGACGGCCGCGTACCGGGTGTCGTCGTGCGGGCTCGGGCACCCGTGCCCGATGCAGTGGTGCAGGGCCTCGGTGACCGCGACCGCGAGCAGGCGCGTGTACTCGTCGAGCTCGCGCTGGGTGACCGGTCGGCCGCGGCGACGGACGTCGAGCTCCATCACGTCGAGCATCGCGCCCAGCGAACCCAGCAAGGGCTCGCCGTCGACGCCGAGCGCCGCCCCGGCGGCACCGAGCCGGACGAGCAGCCCCTCCTCGGGCGTCACGGGCGCCCAGGCGCCGTCCCGCGCGTCGGGCAGCGGGGCGCCGTCGGTCGCGAGCGCCAGCAGGCGTCGCTGCCGGGCGACGAACGCGAGGCGGCTGCCGCCGCCGGGCAGCCGCTCGTCGACCATGTCGTCGAGCCACCGGAACCAGGCGTAGAGCGCGAAGGCGTCCGCGCGGTACCGCGGGTCCGCGAGCCACCGGATGGTCAGGTACGACTGCCTGCTGGCGGCCCGGGTGATACCCGCGGCGAGCACGTGCTGCGGCGCGCCGGCGATGCCCGGCATGGCCACCTTCTTCCGTCGGCGAGGTGCACGAGTCCCCCAGCGACGCTAGTGACGCCCGGCCCCGCGAGCACGGGCCTTGTGACCTACGCCACGTCTCGACGCGCGCGCCCGGCCCGCCCCGATGATGATGGGCCCGGGCCCGCTGCCCGCGAGGGCTGCGGGGACGAAGGGAGCCGAGGTGCCGACTGTCGCGGTGGTGCTGCACCGGAAGAAGGTGCGCGGGAAGAAGAACGGCACGGGGCGCGCACGTGGTCGCCAGGTGGTCCGCGAGGTGTTCCTCGCGGCGGGCGTCGACCTGCTCTGGTACGAGGTGCCGAAGAGCCGCAAGGCCCGCAAGAAGGCCCGCAAGGCCGTCAAGAAGGGCGCCGACGTCGTCGTCGCCTGGGGCGGGGACGGCACGGTCCAGCGGTGCGTCGACGCGCTCGCCGGGCGGGACGCCGCCCTGGCCGTGATCCCCGCGGGCACCAGCAACCTCCTCGCGACGGCGCTCGGCCTGCCGGACGACCCCGCCGACGCCGCCCGGGTCGCCCTCGACGGCGCCCGGCGACGGCTCGACACCGGCAGCGTCAACGGCGAGCACTTCGCCGTCGTCGCCGGGGCCGGTCTCGACGCGCTCCTCGTGGCCGACGCCGACAGTGAGCTCAAGGGGCGCATCGGCCGCGCCGCGTACGTGTACTCCGGCCTGAAGCACCTGGGCGAGGAGGCCTTCGAGGCGGACGTCGAGGTGGACGGCGAGCGCGCCTTCCGGGGGCGGGCGACGTCGGTGCTCGTCGCCAACCTGCCCGAGGGCGTCGGTGGCCTCGAGCTGTCGGAGTCGTCGAGCGCCGACGACGGTGTGCTCGAGGTCGGGGTGGTCACCGCCGAGGGACCGCTCCAGCTCGTGCGTACCGCCGCCCGCGCCCTGCTGGGCAGCGCCGACGCGTCACCACACCTGACGACGTCGGACGGCGCGTCGGTGGTGGTGCAGCTGGGGCGGGCCGTGCCGTACGAGCTCGACGGCGGCGAGCGCGACCCCGCGCGGCTCCTGGAGATCGAGGTGCACCCCGCCTCGATCACGGTGTGCGTGCCCGCCGGGGCGACGGACGACTGACGGCCCGGGTCCCTGACCGCACCGGGTGCGCGGTGGCAGGATCGTCCGCGCGGGCGCGAGCCCGCCGAGGACGAACGGGAGACGATGAGCGACCGCAGCCAGGGCACCGGCCCGGCCCACGACGAGCACGTCAAGCTCGCCCGCTACATGTGGCTGTCCCTGGTGGCGGCCCTGATCACGATGGGGCTCAAGGCGCTCGCCGCCCTCATCACGGGTTCCGTCGGCTTCCTGTCCGACGCCCTGGAGTCGGGCGTGAACCTCGTCGCGGCGATCGTCGCGATCATCGCCCTGCGCGTGGCGGAGAAGCCGCCGGACCACAACCACGACTTCGGCCACGGCAAGGCCGAGTACCTGTCCGCCCTCGTCGAGGGCACCATGATCTTCGTCGCCGCGGCCGCGATCGTCTGGACGTCCGTGGACCGCCTCATCCACCCCGTCGCGATCGAGCGCGCCGGCATCGGCCTGGTGCTCACCACCGGGGCGTCGCTCATCAACCTGGCGGTCGGCCTGCTGCTGGTGCGCGTCGGCACGCGGCACCGCTCGATCACCCTGATCGCCGACGGCAAGCACCTGCTCACCGACGTCTGGACGTCTGCGGGCGTGCTCGTCGGGATGGTGCTCGTCGCGGTGACCGGCTGGGCGCCGCTGGACCCGATCGTCGCCCTGGCCGTCGGCGTGAACATCCTCGTGACGGGCTACGGGCTCGCGCGCCGGTCCCTGGCCGGCCTGCTCAGCGCGCGCCTGCCGGCGGCGGACCTCGAGCTCGTCGACGGCGTCCTCGCGCAGTTCCGGGAGGAGGGCGTCGAGGTCCGCTCGGTGCGCAGCGTCGAGTCCGGCCGGCAGCGCCTGGTCGCGCTCGAGATCGCCGTCCCCGGCACCTGGACGGTGCACGAGGCGCACGAGCTCAGCGACCGGCTGGAGGCGGCCATGGCCGCCGCGCTCCCCCGGTGCGTGACGCTCGTGCACGTCGAGCCGCACGCGCAGGACGCGCCGGCCTGACCCGACCCGCGACCGGCCGGGCCGGCGGCGCTCAGCCGACGCGGATGAAGATCGGGTTGCTCTGCCACATCGTGCGGAACTGGACCGTCTTCCCCGGCCTCGGGGCGTCGATCATCATGTTGTCGCCCGCGTAGATGCCGATGTGCCCCGGGCTCCAGACGAGGTCCCCGGGCTGGGCCTGGTCGCGCGGCACCTCGACGCCGGCGTAGCGCTGGTCGCCCGACGTCCGCGGCAGCGTGATGCCGAGCTGGGCGTACACGTACGAGGTGAAGCCCGAGCAGTCGAAGCCGTCCGGCGTCGTCCCGCCGTACACGTACGGCACTCCGACGTAGCGGGCAGCCACTTCGATGACCGCGCTGCCGACGGCGGACGCCGGGATCGCGCCGCCCGTCGCGCGGGCCTGCGAGCGCGACGTCGACGTGGCCCGCTCGACGACGGGCTCCGGCTTCGGGTTGGCGGTGACGGTGATGGCCGGCGCCTCGAACGTCCAGGCGGCGACCTCCGTCGGCACCTCGACGACCGGCGACGTCGCGAGCGCGGACCGGGCCTCGGCCGTCAGCTGGGTGACGTCGACGGCCGCGGCAGCGCCGCCGGGCACGGTCTGGGTGCTGTCGGCGGGGTGGTCGGCCGGCACGGCGGCGGACGCCGGCAGGGTGACGGACATGACCAGACCCGAGGACGCGACGGCGATGCCGTAGCGCCGACCGGCGACGGCGACGCGCGCAGCGGTGCGCACCGCGTCCTGCAGGGGCGTTCGGGGACGGCACGCCGCGCGGTGGCGGGCGTGCGAGGTCGACTCGGACACGCAGTACCTCTCCTGCCGCCTACGAGGTGAGCTGTCGGATTCGGGTGGGAGAACACCCGGCCGGGCCCTTCGAGAAGGACCCCGGCTTCACCCCGAGGACGCTTGCGCGCCCGGAAGTTGGGTCCCCCGCTCCTGCCGCACTGACGTGGAGGGACGAGACGGGCGGCAGGACTCGGCGTGCCGTCTCGACGCCCCACCAACGGTGGCGGGGTGGGCACACGGTAACCCGAGAGTCCGCCGATCGGGCAACTGGGGCGGCCATCTTCGAAGAACCTTCACGAACGCGGGGCCGTCGCGCCGGGCCCCGCTACTCGGTGTGCACGTCTCCGGCGAGCCCGGAGCGCACGACGTGACCGGCCACGAGCGGCGTGTCGGACGGGACGGTGCCGAGCTTCGCCGCGCCGCCCGGAGACCCGAGCGGCGCGGGCATGCCGGGCAGGGTCTGCTCGAAGAACGCGGCGTTGTCCGCCAGGTAGGGCATCAGCGCCGTCGGCAGGTCGTCCTCGTAGTAGATCGCCTCGACCGGGCACACCGGTTCGCAGGCCCCGCAGTCGACGCACTCGTCGGGGTGGATGTACAGGGAGCGCTCGCCCTCGTAGATGCAGTCGACGGGGCACTCCTCCACGCAGGCACGGTCCTTGACGTCGATGCACGGTGCCCCGATGACGTAGGTCACGGCTCCTCCTCTCGTTGGACGCGGCGCCCGCGGCCCGGGCGCCGACTCAGCTCGCCGGCAGGGCCGTGGCGAGCAGGACGACCACGAACGACCCCGCGAGCGAGCCGACGGCGAGCGCTCGGGCCAGCGTGCGCCGCCCGACGCCGTTCGCCCAGCCGTGGAGCCCGGCGGCGAGCATGACGAGGACGAACGCGACGAGCTTGCCCGCCAGCAGTCGCCCGTAGCCGGGGTCGGCCAGCGACGCCCAGGTGACGCCCTTGTGCGCGGCGAGCAGCACACCGGTGGCGAGCTGCAGCGGCACGAACGCCACGACCGTCGCGATGCCGAGGCGCGTGCCCAGGGTGCGCATGAGGTCCGCCCGGACGCGCTCGTCGAGGCGCCGGCGCGCGACCGGCAGGACGAGCGCGGAGACCGTGAGCTGGCCGCCGAGCCACATCACCGCGCCGACGACGTGCACGAACCGGACGAGGGACCAGACGCTCACGGGACCGCCTCCAGGATCCCGCGGGCACCCCGCTCGCCGTCGACCATCGCGTGGTCGACGAAGGGGTAGTGGCCCGGCGCGGGGAGCACGAGCTCCACGAACCCCCCCTGCCCGGGGGCGAGGTCGAGCGCCTGCGCGAGCCCGTGCTCGGCGTTCCCCGGACGCAGCAGGTAGGCGCCCTCCTTGAAGACCGTGTCGAACTGGGCGCCGACGACGTGGAAGGACGTCCCGCGCTGGGGGCCGGCGTCGACCACCCAGATGCGCACGCGGTCGCCGACGCCCACCGTCACGGGTGCGTGCACGTACTGGTCGGCGTAGCCGTTGAAGACGACCGCGGTCGGCCGCTCCGCCGCGAGCGCCGCCTCGTCGGCGCTGCCGCCCTGCGCGGCGAGGTACAGCTCGGACTGGACCAGCACCAGCTCGGTGTCCACCGGCGGCAGGTCCGGCGGGTCGATGACGACCGCCCCGAACATCCCGTTGGCGATGTGCAGCGCCATCGGCATCGTGCTGCAGTGGTAGAGCCACGCGCCCGAGCCGCGCGCGACGAACTGGTAGGTCAGCTCCTCGCCCGGGTCGATCGTGCGCATCGGCTCGTCCGGCGCCAGCGACCCCGCGTGGAAGTCGATGCCGTGCCCGGTGCTCGCGTCGTTGACGAAGGTGATCGTGAAGAGGTCGCCGACCCGGCCGTGCAGGGTCGGGCCCGGCGCGGTCCCGTTGAAGGTCCACAGCGTCTGCCGGACGCCGGGGGCGACCTCGACGTCGGAGTCGGTGACCGCGAGCCGGAGGGTGTGCTCGGTCCCGCCCGGCAGCGGGGTCAGGTGCGGGTCGTACGGGCGCCAGTCCGGGCCCGGCGACGCCAGCGGGTCGAGGACGACAACCTCCGGGTCCGCGGGGCCGTCCGTGGCGTGCGCCGGCGGCGCGTCCGCCTCGGCGGCGGCCCCGGTCACGACGACGCTCATCGTCATCCCCGCGACCCGGTGGCCGGCCACCGTGCACCAGCCGGACCGCGCCGCGTCGACGGCTCCGAGGTCTAGGGTCGCCGACTCACCCTCCGCCAGGAGCGGCGTCCGCTCGCCCGAGTCGAGCACGAGGTCGTGCCGCATGCCGTCCGCGTTGGTGACCTCCAGCACCAGGTGCGTACCGGCGGGGACCTCGACCGAGGACGGCGTGATCCGCATCCCCGCGAGGGTCACCTGGACCGTCTGGGTGCCCGAGCCCCCCGCGAGCGCGAGCGTCTGCGCGGCCGGGCCGGCCCCGCCGCCGAACGCCACGACCAGCGCGACGGCGAGCATGACCGCCCCGAGCGCCAGCCCACCCAGCAGCCCTCGCCGGTCGCCGACCTGCGCCCCGCTCACGCGAC
>AXCX01000229.1 GCA_000767215.1 Actinotalea fermentans ATCC 43279 = JCM 9966 = DSM 3133 | reverse complement strand
CACCTGCGCCGTCAGCTCCGGCGCGGGCCCGTCGACGACGACGCCCGGCGCGACCTCCTCGACGGTCAGCGGACGCACGGGCGCCGGCGCGGCGCCGAGCTCGCGGCGCCAGTCGACGAGCTGGTCCGTGGAGGCCGCGTACACGATGCGGCCGAGGCCGACCCAGCCCGTCGCGGCCGCGCACATGGGGCAGTGCTCGCCGGAGGTGTAGACTGTCGACGCGGCACGCTCGGCCGCCGTGAGGTGCGCGGCGGCCCACCGGGCCAGCGCGAGCTCCGGGTGCTGGGTCGCGTCGCCGTCGGCCACGCGGTTGCGGTCCTCGGCGAGCACGCGCCCGTCCGGGCCCACCAGCAGCGACCCGAAGGGCTCGTCACCGGCGTCGAACGCCTCGCGCGCGACCTCGACGCAGCGGCGCAGGTGGGTCAGGTCACGTTCGTCCATGCGCTGATCCTGCCGCGCCGGGGGCACCGCGGACGAACGTCAGCCCTCGCGGACGAACGTCAGCCCTCGCGGGTGACCGTGCGCGCGATCGAGAGGGCGTCGCGCAGGCAGCCCAGGTAGGCGCGCGAGACCGCGACGGGGTCGAGGCCCGCGGCGAGGACGCCGTCGGGGTCGGACTGCTCGTGCGCGCGCACGGCGCGCAGCACCTGACCGAGCGGCCCGGCCTCGTGCGCGATGGCGTCGCCGACCACCTCGGAGACGCCCACCTTCTCCAGCACGGCGTCCGCGGGCACACCGAGCTGGGTCGCGAGCGCGGACAGCATGCCGACCGTGTAGGCGGCGTTGTCGTCGGCGAGGAGCTCGCACGTCATGGCACGGGCGAGGATGAACCACAGGCGGTCCATCGCGCCCGGCTGCGCCTCGAGGGCCAGCGCGGTGACCAGCGTCGAGACCTCCGACGGTCCGAGCAGGACGACCGCCTGCCGCACGGTGTCCACCTGGTGGCTCAGGGCGTAGACGCCGCTGTTGACCAGGTGAAGCACGCGGAGCGTGAGCACGGGGTCGGTCTCGATGACCTGGGCGACGTCGACGGGCGACGTCTCGGGCTGGTGCAGGAGGTTGAGGATCGTCAGGCACTGGGCCTCGCCCGCACGGAGCACGCGGCTGCGTCCCGCGTGACGCCCGCGCTGAGTGGGCACGGCGGCCCGGCTCGCGCCGCCGAGCCCAGCGACGGTCCCGCCCAGCAGGCAGTCGACGCCGGACGCACGGCAGACGTCGAGCTCACCTTCGGTGGCGACGTCCGTGGCGACGACCCGGACCCCGTGCGCATGCGCCTCGTGCACGAGCGGGGGAAGCGCCGGTCCCGCGGGGCCCGCGTCGACGAGCACGAAGCTCATGTGCGTCAGGAGCGCGCGCTGCGCCGGCTCGCCGCGGTAGGCGGCGAGGGCGAGGCACATGCCGAGACCGCGCAGCGCGCCCGCGCGGCCGAGGGCGCCAGGGCTCTCGGCGAACCCGGGAGGCAGGACGAGGACGAGCCGTCCCGGCACGACGGGCTCGGGGAGGTAGCCGTCGAGCATCGCCGGAGTCGCGGGGATGAAGGCATAGCGGTCCGCCACGAGGTTGGCGAGGTCCAGTCCCAGGTAGATCTGGTCGACGTCCACGCCGGGCGGCCGCTCGGGGTCGACGGCGACGTGGTAGCCGATGACACGTCCCGCGAGGTCGGCGACCGGGGTCCGGTGGACGGCGGACGCACTGAGCGCTGTCGCTGTGTCCTCGGCGGGGGTGGCACCGGGCAGCACCATGAGCGGCTCCTTCTGACGGTCTCTGCCGTGCTGATCGGCCGACCGGGGAGTCGTGTGAGGACTCGAGAGGATGACGCTCGCGGCGAGAGCCGCCCGGAGGACGCGGGGGCTGACCTGGACGACGCCCGGCTACGCGGCGGCGAGGGGTGCGCGCAGGGGCCACTCGTCGCCGTCGAGCACCACCTGCATGGCCGCGCCGGTGGCGGGGTTCACCGCGACCGGGGCGAGCAGGTTCGCCGTCGGCGGCTCGTCGCCCTCGCCCGGGTGCACGACGACGAGGAGCACCGGCTCGGTGTCCGCGAGGCCGAGCGCGGCCCGGGTCTCGGCGTCGATGCGCGGGGCGTAGTGGGGGACGTAGACGCGCGGCGGGACGACGAAGAGCCGCACCCCGGACTGCTCGGTGCTGCGCATCGCGAAGAGCGCGCCGATGTCGTCGAGGGCGTCCAGCGCGAACCGGCGCAGCGACATCATCCCGGGGGGCGCGGTCACGAACTCCAGCGTCTCCGGGACGGGCTGCACAGCGGTGTCGGCGAGGCCGACCGCGACCATCACGCTCATCGGAGGAAGTCCATCAGACTCGGCTGGAGAACGCGAGCCGTCGCGCCGAGCGCCGCCTGGTAGGCGACCTCCTGCGACTGCAGCTCGACCAGCGTCTCCGCCAGGTCGATGTCCTCGATGTCGGAGATCTGGCCCTTGAGGTCGGTGACCGCGGCCTCGATGGTCGACTGCGCGGTCGTCAGCTGCTTGTAGCGCGTGCCGACGCCGGCCAGCTCGCCGAGGACGTTGTTGAGGTGGGCGTCCAAGTCGCCGAGCCGCGAGGAGACGTCCGCGCCGGCGCTGATCTCCGTGGCGATCTGGTCGATCAGGGCGAACACCGACGTCGCCCCGCTGCCGAACGCGGCGGCGCCGCTGGCGTCGACCCGGACCGTGGTGTCCTCACCGACGCGGCGGGTGACCTGGCCGAGCGCATCGGGCGTGAGTTCGTGCGTGGTCGCGTCGTAGGCGGGCGCGGTGGCCGTGCCGGCGAACACGGGACGGCCGAGGTAGGTGGCGTTGGCCTGGTCGAGGAGCGCGTCGCCCACGCCGCGGAGCTCGAGGGCGATGGCGTCCCGAGCGGCCTGGCTCATGCCGCCGGTGTTCGCGCCCTTGACGGTGAGGTCGCGCGCCTGGCGCAGGTTCGCGGAGGCGTTCTGGAGCGCGGTGTCGACGGTGCTGAGCCAGCCGATGCCGTCGGCGGCGTTGCGCGCGTACTGCTCGTTGGCGCGCTTGTCGGCGCGCAGCGCGAGGACGCTGGCGGTGCCGGCGGGGTCGTCGGACGGCTTGGTGATGACCTTGCCGCCGGAGAGCCGCCCCTGCAGGTCGGACATCTTGCCGAGGTTGAGCTGGAGGTTGGCGAGCGTCGACCGCTGCACGGTCACGTGCGTGACACGGTTGATCACGGGTTACCTCCCCACCACGCCGGTGCGGTTGATGAGCACGTCGAGCATCTCGTCGATGGCGGTCATCACGCGGGCTGCGCCCTCGTACGCCCGCTGGTAGGCGAGCATGTTCACCATCTCCTCATCCACATCGACGCTGGCCTGGGAGAGTTGAAGGTTCTCGGCGGTCTTGCGGGCGGCCTCCGTGACCCCGGCGCGCTGCTCCGCGCTGCGCGTCTGCACGCCCAGGTCGACGACGAACGCGGCCCACAGGTCGTCGGCGCCGCCGGGCGTGGTCGTCGGGATGCGGGAGATCGCGTCGGCGATCGAGCCGTCGAGCGGGCCGGTCCCCGCCCCGCGGGCGGCGATGCCGTCGACGTCCACGGCCACGCTGAGTCCGAGGGCGGCCGGCAGGACCGCGTCCTTCGCGAAGAACTCGGTGCCGGCAGTACCCGCGGTGGTGAGCCCGGTCGTGTGCACGGCGTTGACCGTGTCGGCCAGCGCGGTCGCGATCTCGTTCCAGCGCTGGGCGGCCTCGGCGATGGCGCCGCCGTTGCCGCCGGCCGCAGGCCGGAGGCTTTCGAGGGTCGCGGCCATGCTGCCGCCGGTGAGCCCGATGCTCTGCGCGGGTGTGGCGCCGGCCCAGACGAGCTCGACCGAGTCGCCCATGACGTAGCCGCCGCTCGCCGCGACGGGCCGTGCCCGCACGCCGCTGACCAGGGCGTTGCCGCCGACCATGACGTCGATCGTGCCGTCGTCGCGCTGGCGGGCCTGCGCCCCGACGAGGCTGGACAGCGCGGTGATGTGCTGGTCGCGCTGGTCCATGAGCTCGGAGGCGGAGCCGCCGGAGACGAGGATCGAGCGGATCTGCTCGTTGAGGTGGGCGACGGCTTGCGCCGTGGTGTTCACCTCGGTGGTCAGGGTGTCGAGCGTCGTGCGGGCCTGGCCCCACTGCGTCTGCACGGCGCGGTAGCCGTCGGCGATCTGCTTGAGGGCGTTGTCGGCGGCACCGATGAGCACCTTGCGGGCGGCGGCGTCGTCGGGGTGGTTCGCGACGTCCTGCCAACCGGCCCAGAACGCCTGGAGCGTCGCGGCGAAGCCCTTGTCGGACGGCTCGGTGATCGTCGTCTGCAGGCGCGCCAGGGCGTCCGCGCGCCCGGCCGTGTACGACGCCGTGCCCGTCTCCGCGCGCAGGCGCGCGTCGAGGTAGATGTCCCCGAGGCGCTCGACGCCGACGACCTTGACGCCGGTGCCGGCGCCGACCTGCGCCGAGAACATCGTGGGCGCCGTGAGCGCCTGGATGGACTGCATGTCGACGCGCTGGCGCGTGTAGCCCTTGGTGTTCGCGTTGGCCACGTTCTGGCCGGCGACCTCGAGCGCCTGGCGCTGCGCGATCAGCGACGAGAGGGCCGTGGAGAGGCCGGAGAAGGAGCTCACGGTCTACAGCGCCCGGTCGAGGAGGCTGGCGCCGGTCGTCGCGGCCGTGGTGGCGCCCCGGTCGTCGTAGGTCTGCACGCTCTCCTGGAGGCTCATCAGCGTCTCCTGGGCGGCGCGGCTGGAGGTCGCGAGGAGCTCGCGGTTGCCCTCGGCGAGCTCGTTGACCTGCTCGGTCAGCTCGACGAACGCGCGGTGGTGCTCGGTGAGCAGGTCGCGCCAGGGCGCGGGCGCGTGCGCGGCGATCGTCAGCAGGTTGCTGCCCTCGGGGACGCCGACCTCGCGCGCGGCCTCGTCGGCCTCGGCCGCGCGGCCGAGCTCGGCGCCGCGGATCTGCTCCAGGACGCTCTCGACCTCGCGCGTGGCGTGGCCCAGCCAGCGCGTCTTGCCGCTGGTGAGGATGAGCTGCTCCTCCTCGAGCTTGAACAGGAGCAGCTCCAGGAGCTGTCGCTCGCGCCACAGCACCCCGGAGAAGTCGTTCAAGCTCATGGTGGGCCCCTCGGTCGATGTCGTCGTACCGGTCGAATCGGCAGCCCCCGCCGGATTGTTACGAGTTCAGGGTCCCGCGACCAAGGGACCTACCGCGACACGCCGACGCCGACACGCCGTCGTGGAGTGTGACGCTCGCCACAGGACTTCGGCCGAGCGCGCAACAATGTCCGCAATTGCGCCTCGCGGAAAACGGGCATTGGCGCCCAGGTACGGGCGCACCGGGGGGATTCGGAGGCTCTCCCCCGCGCGGGTGAAGAACCTCAAGGCCGCAGGTCACGGCGACGAGAACGTTTTCGTGAGCCCGCAGACCGCAACCACCGACGCCCTGGTCGTCGAGCACCTTCCGCTCGTCGGCTATCACGTCAACGCCATGCTCGGCCGCGTGCCGGCCAGCGTCTCCCGCGCCGAGCTCGCCTCCGCCGGGGCCTTCGCCCTGGTCCAGGCCGCCCGCGCCTACGACCCGGAGACCGGGGTGCCGTTCGAGCGGTACGCCGCCCTGCGGATCCGCGGCGCGCTCGTGGACGAGCTGCGCGGCATGGACTGGCTGTCCCGCGGCGCCCGCCGCCGGGCCCGTCAGCTGGCGGAGGTCAGCGACCAGCTCACGTCGCACCTGGGCCGCACCCCGACGCGCGCGGAGCTCGCGACGGCGCTCGGCGTCGGCGAGGACGAGGTCGAGGCGGCCCGCGGCGACGCCGAGGTCAAGCTGCTGTCGATCGACGGCTTCGACACGACCGTGGCCGACCTGGTCGTCGACTCCGGCCCGGGCCCCGAGCAGAGCGTGCTCGCCGACGAGCGGCTGCGCTACCTCGCCGCCGGCGTCGAGAGCCTGCCCGAGCGGCTGCGGTACGTCGTCGAGCAGCTGTTCTTCTGTGACCGGCCGGTGGTCGAGCTCGCGGACGAGCTGGGCGTCACCCAGTCGCGCATCTCGCAGCTGCGCACCGAGGCGCTCACCCTCCTGCGCGACGGCATGAACGCGAGCCTCGACCCCGAGCTGGTCCCCTCGGCCGCGCGTCCCGACGGCGTCGCCGAGCGCCGGCGTCAGGCCTACTTCGCGTCCGTGGCCGCCAAGGCCGCGACCCAGGGCACCGCCGCCGTCGTGCCGCACCAGCGGTACGCCTCGCAGGCTGCCACTGCATACGCCAGCGACTACGGGCACGTCGCCGCCGTCGGCTGACAGGGCTCGGGTGGTCGCCAAGATCGGCCGACAGAACTCTCAAGCACGAAGCCGCCGTGCCGATCTGATCGGTGCTCGCCC
>AXCX01000228.1 GCA_000767215.1 Actinotalea fermentans ATCC 43279 = JCM 9966 = DSM 3133 | reverse complement strand
CGCGGCTGCGGGACCGCGCGTCGTCGGCCGAGCGGGAGGCGGCGGAGGTGTCCCGGGCCGGACGGGCGCTGGTCGCGGCACGCGAGGCCGCCGGGCCCGTGGTGCGGATGGCGAACGTGGTCGCGGCGAGCGGCGGGGACAACGCACGGCAGCTGTCGCTCGGCACGTACGTGCTGGCCCGGCGGTTCGAGGACGTCGTGGCCGCGGCGAACGGGCGGCTCGCGGCGATGTCGTCGGGCCGGTACGAGCTGCTGCGGAGCGAGGAGAAGGAGCGCGGCGGCGCGCGCAAGCTGGGCCTGGCGCTCAAGGTCGTCGACCACCACACCGAGCGCGAGCGCGACCCGGCGACGCTGTCCGGCGGCGAGACGTTCTACTTCGCGCTCAGCCTGGCGCTGGGCCTCGCGGACGTCGTCACGGCCGAGGCCGGCGGCACGGACCTGGGCACGCTGTTCGTCGACGAGGGCTTCGGCTCGCTCGACGGCGACACCCTCGACGTCGTGCTCGCCGAGCTGGGCCGGCTGCGCGATGCGGGCCGGGTGGTGGGCGTGGTCTCGCACGTCGACGCGATGAAGCAGTCGATCGCCGAGCGCATCGAGGTCCGCCGCGCCGCCGACGGCCGCAGCACCCTGACGGTCCGCGCGTAGCCCCCCGTCGCCGTCGTCGCTCCCCTCCCGAGTGGAACGAAACGGGAGCACAGCGTTCCACTCGGCGTTGGATCGCGGCGGTTCCGTTCCACTCCAGGTGGAGCGAGGGGGAGGGGTCGTCGTCCACAGCGTGCGCGGGCCGTCGGTGAGGGCTGGCCTCGACCGTCCGACCATCCGCTCATGGAGCTTGATGGGTCGTCGCTGGAGCGCGTGCCGACGTTGACCTCCGCCGAGGCGACCCGCGCGGGCATCGGTCGGTGGCAGCTCGCGGGACGGTCGTACGCGCGGGTGCGCCGGGGTCTCTACGTGCCCGTGGGGACCCCGTGCGACGATCTCGACGGGCGCACCGCGATTACCGTGCGCATGCTTCCGGAGGGCTTCGTGCTCGGGGGCTGGGCGGCCGCCCGCGTTCACGAGCAGGCACACCGGTCCCAGTCCGACGAGCTCGAGGTCTTCGACGGCCGCCTGCCTGAGATGGACTCCGACGCACGGGTGGCCTTGCCCATCCTGGTGTGTGCCTCGCGCCCCGGACGACTACGCCCGCAGCCGGGGGTGCGCGTGTTCCGCAGCGACCTCGAGCCGCACGAGGTGGCGGTCGTCGGCGGGCTCCCCGTCACGGCGCCGACGCGCACGGCGTTCGACGTGGCGCGTCTCTGGCCCTTGGAAGCGGCGGTGGTCGCGCTGGACCGCCTGCGCGCGCTCGGCCTCGTCGCGGCGGACGACGTCGCCGCGATGCTCGCGGAGCGGACCGGATGGCGGGGAGTCGGGGTCGCACGGCGTGCGCTCGACCTATCGCAGGACGGCGTCGAGTCACCACGCGAGTCGATGATGCGTCTGCTCTGGCACCGCGCTGGACTCCCGCGGCCCGTCTGCAACGGTGTGGTCCTCGACGAGCACGGCAGCTTCGCCGGGAGGGTGGACCTGCTCGACATCGCATCTGGCCTGGTTGCCGAGTATGACGGCTCCTTTCACGCGTCAGCGGCGCGGCGCCACGCCGACGCCCGACGCCAGGAGCTGCTCGAGCACCTGGGGCTGACGGTGGTGCGTGCGAATGACCCGGACATCGCGACGGCTGCAGGCCGCCGTGCGTGGCAGGCGCGAGTGAGGCGGGCCTACGACCGGGCACGCGCGGACCGCCGTCCTGGTCGTTGGACGCTCGGAACCACCCCCTGACGCCCCGAGTGGAACGGAACTGGAGCACGACGTTCCACTCCTGCCCGGATCGCAGCCGTTTCGTTCCACTTCGGGGGGAGAGGTGACGAGTCGAGGACGGCTACCAGGACCAGCCGCGCTGGGCCAGGGCCAGCTCGTCCTCGAAGCGGTCAGGGTCGCTGTTGCGGCGCAGGCCCGATCCGCCCGCGGGCGGCAGGTGGCTCTGGATGCCCGCCAGCCGGCAGGCCTCGTCCAGGAGCGCGTCGTAGGCGGCCTGCGCGGCCTCGAGCCGACGGCCGCGGGCCCAGATGCGCTCGTCCGACTCGAGCTCGCGGATGTGGTCGGCCAGGACGCCCAGGCGCACCTGGATGGCCAGCACGGCCAGCGGGTCGTCGGCGCCGGGGAGGGCGGGGTGCGGCGAGATGACCTCGTCCGGCAGCCCGTCCCGGCGGGCCTGACGGCGCTCGCGCCACCTGCGCATCCGCGCGCGGAGGCCGCGGGGCTCGCGAGGGGGTGGGACGGCGACCGCGAGCAGGCCGTACACCGTCATCGGCAGTGCCATCCAGAACACCGACTCCACCATGACGCGCCTCGCTGCGCTCGTGCCATCACCTCCAGCGTAGGCGCGTGGCGACCGGTCGGCCATGGGTTCGGCGCGCGAACGACGGGCAGCGCGGGCGCAGTCGGCGGGCCCTGCGTAGCCTCGGGGCATGCGTCGCCTGGTCTGGACCGTCGTCGTGCTCGCCGTGCTGGCGGGCGGCGCCTACCTCGTGGACTCGCTCATGCGGGACCAGGCCGAGCAGCGCGTCGCGGCGGAGGTCGAGCAGGCCATCCCGGGCGTCGAGCAGCCGCCGGACGTCACGATCGAGGGCTTCCCGTTCCTCACCCAGGTCGCGGCGGGGGAGCTCAGCAGCGTCCGACTCGCGGCGCCCGCCGCCACGGTCGACGGGCTGCGCCTGGAGGACGTCGTCGTGCGCGTGCACGGCGTCGGCACGACGGCGCCGTACACGGCCGAGACCGCCGAGATGACGGCGCTCGTGACGCCCGACGCGGCGGAGGCGGCGCTCGGGCTCTCGGGGCTCGACCTGGGCGTGCGCGACGGCGAGCTCATCGCCACGGCGTCCGCGCTGGGCCTCCCGCTCGACGTCGCGATGAGCGTGCGGGCCGAGGGGCAGGAGGTGGTGGTCGACGTCGTGGGGTTCGTGCTGGGCGGCTTCCGGGTCGACAGCGGCGAGCTCCCCGCCGAGATCACCGCCCAGCTGCAGGGCCTGCGGATCGCCATCACCGGCCTGCCGGCCACCATGAACCTGACCGGTGCGACGGTCGTCGACGACGGCATCCGGCTCGAGGCAGCCGGCGCGGACCTCGCGCTCTCCGCCGCCGGCTGACCGTCTGACGACGGATTCCGTCACATCCCGCGGGAAAGACGGCCGCACCTGGTGCGCTCGCGGGGCAGGTGCGGCTAGCGTCGGGCAGACCGACGCCGGTCAGGCGGCGTCCCTGCGCTCCCGAGGACGACGATGAGCGACAGCACGGGTACCTCTGCCGGCGCCGCCAGCACCGCCGGCGCGCCCCGCCACCGCGAGCAGTGGTCGGGCCAGCTCGGCTTCGTCCTGGCCGCGGTCGGCTCCGCCGTCGGGCTGGGGAACATCTGGCGCTTCCCGGGGACGGCGTACGACAACGGCGGCGGCGCGTTCCTCATCCCCTACCTCGTGGCGCTGGCCACGGCGGGCATCCCGATCCTG
>AXCX01000227.1 GCA_000767215.1 Actinotalea fermentans ATCC 43279 = JCM 9966 = DSM 3133 | reverse complement strand
GTGGCTCGACTACTCGCTCGGGCACCGGTTCCGCGGCGGTGCGCCTGCGGCCTTCCGCCGGCTGTGGCGGCCGTCGGAGGCACTGGGCTGGTTCCAGGTCGGCATCTCGGTCGTCATCGCGCTCTACTACACGGTGATCATCGCGTGGGCCGCGAGCTACGTGGTGTTCGCAGCGGACCAGCGCTGGGGCGACGACCCGAGCGGGTTCCTCTTCGGCACGCACCTTCAGGTCGCGGACCCGGGGGTCGGCTTCGACTACGTGCCCGGCGTGCTGCTCCCGCTGATCGGCGTGTGGATCGTGACTCTGCTCATCCTCGCCGGCGGCGTGCAGAGGGGCATCGAGCGCGCGAACCTGGTGATGATCCCGATGCTCGTGGTGATCTTCCTGGCGATCGTCATCCGGTCCGTCACGCTCGAGGGGGCGGCCGACGGCCTCAATGCGTTCTTCACGCCGGACTGGGAGGCGCTCGCGCACCCGGACGTCTGGATGGCGGCGTACGCACAGGTGTTCTTCTCGCTGTCGATCGCGTTCGGCATCATGATCACGTACTCGTCGTACCTGAGGCGGCGCGACAACCTGACCACCACGGGCCTCGTCGTCGGCCTGGGCAACTCCTCGTTCGAGCTGCTCGCCGGCATCGGCGTGTTCGCGGCCATCGGGTACATGGCCGGCCAGGCGGGCATCGCAGTGAGCGACACCTCCTACCAGGGCATCGGCCTGGCGTTCATCGCGTTCCCGCAGATCCTGTCGACGATGCCGGGCGGCTCGGTGTTCGGCGTGCTGTTCTTCGTGTCGCTGCTCCTGGCGGGCATGACCTCCCTGATCTCGATCCTCCAGGTGGTCTCCGCGGCGTTCCAGGACAAGTTCGGCTGGTCGGCCCGCCGCGGCGCGCTGTCGGTGGGCATCCCCATGGCGGTCGTCTCCTGCGTCCTCTTCGGCACCACCACGGGGCTCTACGTCCTCGACGTCGCCGACAAGTTCGTCAACGAGATCGGCGTGCTGGTCTCGGCGATCGCCAGTGCGGTCCTGGTCGGGCTCGTCACGCGCAAGCTGCCTGAGCTCCAGGCCCACCTGAACAACCGGGTCGGCATCCACGTGGGCGCGTGGTGGCGATGGGACGTCGGTCTGCTCGTGCCGGTGGTGCTGACCGCGATCCTGGTCACGGGCCTCATCAAGCTGCTCGACGAGGGCTACGACCCGGCGACCTACACCGACCAGTCGCTCGTCCGGTGGATCGGCTGGGGCACGGTGGTCGTCTGCGCCCTCATCGCCGGCGCGTCGATGATCCCGCGCTGGCGTCACGACCCCGACGCGTTCATCCCTGAGCAGCTGCCCGATGCGCGGCCCGTCACGGAAGGAGCGGCCCGATGACCGGCACCGCGATCGCGTTCATGGCCCTCGCCATCGTCCTGGTCTGGGGCGGCCTCGCCGTCGCCATCGTCCGCCTCCGCAAGGAGGGCGGCTACGAGGACGAGGCGCCGCACGACCTGTGACCCGGCGCAGGGATCGGCTCGTCGCCGCGCCGGGCGAGCCCGTCCGGTTCCCGACGCCGCCCGCCCGGCCCACGACGGCGGCGCGCAGGTCCGGCTAACCTCGCCCCATGGCCACTCCGCACATCAGCGCCGAGCCCGGCGACTTCGCCCCCGACGTCCTCATGCCCGGCGACCCGCGCCGCGCCCAGCGCATCGCCGAGACGGTGCTGGAGGACGCCCGGCTCGTCAGCGACGTGCGCGGCATCCTCGGCTACACGGGCACCTTCGACGGCCGCCCGGTGTCGGTGCTGGCGTCCGGCATGGGCATCCCGTCGATCAGCATCTACGCCACCGAGCTGTTCCGGTTCTACGGCGTCGAGCGGATCATCCGGATCGGGACGGCCGGCGGCATGGCCCCGCACCTGGAGGTGGGCGACGTCGTCATCGCGAACGTCGCGCACACGGACTCCTCGATCGTGGGCAACAAGATCCCGCAGATCCACTTCAGCGCCGGTGCGACGTTCTCGCTGACCGCGGCCGCGGCCGATGCGGCCGGCGTCGGGCACCGGAAGGCCGCGAAGCCGGCCGACGACGCGCCCGCGGCCGGGCGTCGGCGCCGCCGGAAGAACGGGTCCGTCTACGTCGGCCCGGTGATCTCGAGCGACATCTTCTACTCCGACCGCCCGCTGACGAACGAGCTGCTGGTCAAGCACGGCACGCTCGCCGTCGAGATGGAGGCGGCCGGGCTCTACGCGGTGGCCGCGCAGGAGGGCAAGGAGGCGCTGGCGATCTGCACGATCAGCGACCTGCTCTTCCGCGACGAGTCGCTGTCCTCCGCCGAGCGTGAGCAGCTCTTCGACAAGGCCGTCGCCCTGGGCCTCGCGGCCTTCGCCAACGCCTGACGCCGTCTGACTGGGGCGGGCCGGGCGTCCTTGCCCGACCCCTGCCCGGACACGCGTCGGGGAGGATCCCTCGCGCCTGGCGCGAGTGAACCCTCCCCGCGTCGGGTCGGTCAGTCCTTCCCGATGACGTCCTTGGCCTTCTCGACGGCCGTGTCGATCTTCTCGTCGACGTCGTCGCTCGTGCGCTCCTTCACGAAGTCGGCCGCCTTGTCGAGCGCGCCCTCGACCGCGCCCTCGTTCTTGTCGAGCGCGTCCTTCGCCTTGCCGACCAGGTCGCCGATGTCCACCGGGCGCTCCTCACCTCAGGGCCGCCCTCCCGACGGGCGGCCGACGTCCTGATCGTCGTCGTGGCCGGCCGCGCGTCGCAAGGGGTCTCAGGCCGGGGGCGGCGGGGGCGGGGGCGGCGTGGCGGCCTTGCGCGCGCGGGCGGGCTTCTCGGGAGC
>AXCX01000226.1 GCA_000767215.1 Actinotalea fermentans ATCC 43279 = JCM 9966 = DSM 3133 | reverse complement strand
CGCTGCCGTCGCGCGGCGTCCCGGCGGCCGCGACGCCGCCTGCCACCCCGGCGCCCGCGCCGGCTGTGTACGGCGGACCGCAGACCTTCACGCCGCAGCCGATGTTCGGCTTCGACGAGGAGATGACGAGCATGCTGGCCCAGCGTGCGGACATCGCCGAGCAGGCGCTGGCCGAGCTGAACCAGCTGTCGACCTACCGCCCGCAGGCGGTCTCGGGGTCGTCCTCGTCGAAGCTCCAGCGCCGCACACCCACCGCGGTCCCCGCCGCTCCGGCCATCACCACCTCGGCGTCGCCGAGGCCGGCCCGCGACGCGAACCAGGTGCGCTCCCTCCTCTCCAGCTTCCAGTCGGGCACGTCCCGCGGTCGGGAGCTCTCGGGCAACGGAGCCCAGCAGACCACCGGCGAGAACGGCCACGCCGGTAGCACGGACGGTCCGGACGGGCGGGGCGAGCCCGTTCCGATCCCGGACACCGACCCGTCCACGCGGGAAGCCTCATGGTGACCTCGCCCCCCACGCACCACCAGGCCGGACGTCAGTAGGAGGACACGTGACATCGATCAGCTCAGAAGCCGCCAACTTCGGTTGGCTGCTCGACAACTTCGTCAGGACGGTGCCAGGCACCCGACACACCCTCGTGGTGTCGGCCGACGGCCTTCTCATGGCCATGTCGGACAACCTGGACCGCACGAGCGGTGACCAGCTCGCCGCCATCGTCGCGGGGCTCTCGAGCCTGACCCGCGGCGCCGCACGTCAGCTCCAGGCCGGGGACGTCCGGCAGGCCATCGTGGAGATGGACGAGCTGTTCCTGTTCCTCATGAGCGTCTCCAACGGCTCGGTGCTGGCCGTCGTCGCGGACACCACGTGCGACGTCGGTCTCATCGGGTACGAGATGGCGATGCTCGTGTCGCGGACCGAGACCACGCTCACCCCGCAGCTCGTCACCGAGATGCGCGGGAACCTCCCCATCGACGGTTCGGTCCGAGCGGTCGGGTGACCACCTCCATGGCCACCAACGAGCCCTTCGGGGGGATGCACCGGGTCTCCGGCGCGCACTCGGAGGACGGGGTCGAGTACGAGGCTCGCACCGTCCGCCCGTACGCCGTGACCGGTGGCCGCGTTCGTGCCGCCAACTCCGACCTCCCGTTGGAGGCGCTCGTCGAGGCGCTCCCGGGAGCGGTGAACGGTCAGGGCCTGCCGCCCGAGAAGCGCGCCATCCTTCAGCACGCAGCCCACACGTTCGTGTCCGTCGCCGAGCTGTCCGCCCTGTTGCGGCTGCCCCTCGGCGTCGTGCGCATCCTGGTCACGGACCTGGCCGAGAGCCAGCACATCCGGGTCCACACCTCCACGCCGGTCAGTGTCCACACCGGCCAGTCCCCCGCCCTGTCCCTGAGCGTGCTGGAGAGTGTTCTCAATGGCATTTCAGCCCTCTGACACCGCCGTGACCGACCGCAGCACAGTCCCAGCCGGCGTGGTTCCCACCGCCGTCAAGATCGTCGTTGCCGGCGGGTTCGCGGTCGGCAAGACGACCTTCATCGGCTCGATCTCCGACATCGAGCCGCTCAACACCGAAGCTGCCATGACGGAGCACTCGGTCGGGATCGACAACGCGGGTGGCGTGAGCGACCGCAAGACGACCACGACCGTCGCCATGGACTTCGGTCGCATCGCGCTCCCGGGCGCTCTGTGGCTGTACCTGTTCGGCACGCCCGGCCAGGACCGCTTCCTCTTCATGTGGGACGACCTCGTGCGGGGCGCCATCGGCGCCGTCGTGCTGGTCGACACGGAGCGTCTGGACCAGTGCTTCCCGGCCGTCGACTACTTCGAGTCGCGTGGCATCCCGTTCGTCGTGGCAGTGAACTGCTTCGACGGCGTGGCTCGGCACCAGCTCGACGACGTCCGCGAGGCCCTCTCGGTCCCGGCGCACGTGCCCCTCATGTACACCGACGCGCGCTCGCGGGCTGCCACCAAGCAGACCCTCATCGCGCTCGTGCAGCTCGCGATGGAGCGGCTGCGCGGCTGACCGCGTCACGGCCGCCCGCGACGGCGCCGACGGGGACCGTCCTCCCCCCGTCGGCGCCGTCGTCGTGCACGGGTGATCGTCGGCGGCGCGCTCGCCCGAGGCGCGCGGCTGGCTAGGCTCGGGCACGACGACGTCCCTCCCCGTCCACGAGGCCGCCCATGCTCATCTACGCCGATGGCTCGGCGCTGAGCCGGTCCGTCGTCGGCGGCCCCGGCGGACCGGACGACCCGCAGCTCGCGGCCGAGGTCGCCGCGTGGCGCTCCTGGTTCGCCGAGCACGCGGGCGACGTCGTGACCTCACCGCTCGGGCTGACCGAGCTCCGGCGCGCGGCGGACCCGTGGGGGCGTGCCGCGCGCGACCGGGCCCGCGACCTGGCGGACACGCTCACGGTCGTCCGGTTCTACGACACAGCCCTGGGGAAGGCGTCGCAGGCGCAGAGCGTGCTGCCGCCGTTCGCGGCCATCCACTGGGGCATCGCGACGACGCACGCCGACGTCGGCGCCATCGCGACCTACGACGCGCAGCTGGCCCAGGTGGCGGTGCTGCACGGCGTGGAGGTGGTGACTCCCGGCCGGTCGGCGGGCTGGTGGGCCGGCTGACCCTCGGCCCGGTGCACGACGGCGGTGGGCGGGCTGCCAGAATGGGCGCGCGCCGGCGTCGGGCACGGGTGGGGGACCGCCCAGGTCGCGATGGCGGCGCACGGGAGGGCTGGCTGAGCGGCCGAAAGCGACGGTCTTGAAAACCGTTAGGGCGGTGTCCCCGTCCTCAAGGGTTCGAATCCCTTGCCCTCCGCACGCGATACGTCACCGGCACCCGGCCGATCCCTTCTGGGGCGGACGTCAGCCGGGGGCGCCGTCAGGGGCGCGCGAGGCCAGCGTGGCGGCGGCCCAGTCGCGCATCCGCGACTCGTAGCCCGCCGCGGGGAAGGTCCCGTCGACGGCGACGGTGTGGATCGTGACGGCCGGGTGCCGTACCGGCGGTGGGGGTGCGGGCAGGTCCGCGTCCAGGCCGCCGCGCCCGCCGTGCCGGTGGCTGTTGCGGCGCACGGCGGCGCGGGCCAGCGCGTGCACGGCGTCGATGCCGTGGTCGACGAACGTCCGGACCATGAGCCACTGGCCGGCCCGGCTCGCGGCGGTGCCCTGCGAGGGGTGCTGGAGCAGGTAGCAGGCGACGTTGAGCGTGTGGAACGCCGCCCACGGCTGACGCTGCTCGTGGTCGTAGGACAGCAGGGTCATGAAGAGGTCGTGGCAGGTGTGCAGCCGCGTGACCGCGCCGCACTCGGGGCACTCGCCGGCGCGCGGGACGGAGGTCACCCCCGCATTGTCGCCGGGCCACCCGTCGCTGGACCCGTGCGATCCCGGCTCAGGAGATCTCGAGGACGACGCTGCCCTTCTTGTGCCAGGTGTCGACGTAGGCGTGGGCCGCGACGACGTCGTCGAGGGGGTAGGTCCGGTCGACGACCGGGCGCAGGCGGCCCTCCTCCACGAGCCCGAGCAGGGAGGCGAGGTCGCCGTCGTCGACCGTGATGTTCCCGACGACGACGCGCTTGCCCGTGCGCCGGCGGGCCCGCCCGGCGCCGAGGAGGCCTGCGGCGTCGACGGCGACGAGCGCGAACGCGCCGCCCGGCCGGACGAGGTGCTCGACCCTGGCGACCGGCGCCGTGCCGACGCAGTCCACGACGACGTCGTAGGTGGCCGTTCCGGCGGCGAGGTCCTCGGTGCGGTAGTCGACGACGGCGTCGGCCCCGAGGCCGCGGACCAGGTCCGCGCCGTCGCCGCAGACGGCCGTGACGCGGGCGCCGAGCGCCGTCGCGAGCTGGACGACGGCCGTCCCGACCGCGCCCGAGGCGCCGTTGACGAGCACGTCCGAGCCGGCCGTGACCCCGGCCTCCCGGAGGAAGTGCAGGGCGGTCAGGCCGCCGAACGGCACGGCGGCGGCGTCGACGAACGACATGCCCTCGGGGATCCGGGCCACCCCGACGCCGACGCGCACGCGGGCGTACTGGGCGTGGCCGCCGAAGGCCGAGCCGAGGCGGGCCACGACGCGGTCGCCGACCTGGAAGCTCTCGACGCCCGGCCCGACCTCCGCGACGACGCCGGCCGCGTCCATGCCGAGGACCCGGACGCGCGGGCGGAACACCCCGAGGGCGATCGGCGCCATGAACCACATGCCCTTCGGGAGGTCGCGCGCCCGCATGCGGTGGTCGGCGGCGCTGACGGTGCTGGCGTGCACGCGGAGCACCAGCTCGCCGGCGCGGGCGGTCGGCCGCGGCACGGACTCGACCCGGACCACCTCCGGCCCGCCGAAGCGGCGCGCGACGGCGGCGCGCATGAGGGGCCGGGTGCCGGCCGTCGTGCCTGGCGTCGTGGTGCGGGTGTCCATGGGGTTCCCCTTTGCTAGCCTTACGCTGTAAGCCTTACGTCGTAAGGTAGGTTCACACGGCCGGTGCGTCAAGGGCCGGCCGGTGGTGGCCGGATGAGAGGCTGTGGCCGTGCCCGAGGACACGCGCGGCCGGACCGGCCGGGTCCGGCTGACCCGCGAGGCCGTGCTGCGCCGCGCGGTCGCCGTGGCCGACGCCGACGGGCTGCCGGCGCTCACGATGCGCCGCCTCGCGGACGAGCTCGGCGTCGAGGCGATGTCGCTCTACCACCACGTCGCGGGCAAGGACGCGCTGCTCGACGGCATCGCGGACCTCGTCTTCGCCGAGGTGCTCGAGGCCGCGAGCACCGGGCCCGGCGCCGACGCCGTCCGGCAGGGCAGCGTGCGGTGGGACGCCGCCGTCCGGACGCGCATCCTCGCCGCCCGCACGGTGATGCTGCGCCACCCGTGGGCGCCGCTCGTGATCGCGTCCCGGCCCGCGATCGGGTTCGCCGCCAGCCGGCATGTGGACGCCCTGGTGGGCCTCATGCGGACCGGCGGCCTGTCGCACGACCTCATCCACCACGGTCTGCACGCGCTCGGCAGCCGCCTCTACGGGTTCACGCAGGAGGTCGGCGAGCCCGACCCGAGCGCCGCCGAGGCGCGCGCCGCGGCCCGGGTGATGATCGACCGGCTGCCGAACCTCGCGGCGATGCTCGAGGCCGTCGCCCACGACGACCCGGGCTCCACGCTCGGCTGGTGCGACGACCAGACCGAGTTCGAGTTCGCCCTCGACGTCCTCCTCGAGGGGCTCCAGCGACGGGCGTCCGGCGCCTGAGCGCTTGACGTGCCGCGCGGGCCGGGCCGGGGTCTGCCGGTGGTGCACGGCTGGCCTCACCGCCGTCGCCGTCAGCTGACGGTCGTGGGCCGTCCCGCCACGCGTGCGGCGAGGACCTGCGACACGGGCGTGCGCGGCAGGTCGGGGAAGCGGGCCCGGGTCGCCGAGTCGTCCGCCGGCGGCAGGACGTCCATGGCGAGCGCGGCACGCGCCTGGCGACCCATCGCCGGCCGCAGCCGTCCCACGGTGGCGGCCATGACGTGCAGCGCCGGCCGTGGGATGCGCCGCGGACGGCCCGCCACACCCCGGGCCGCCATGAGCTCTGCCGCGAGCCGCCCGAGCGTCCACGACTCCGGCCCGCAGAGCTCGAGGATCTCGCCGCGCAGCGCCCGGTCGGTCACCGACCGGACCACCAGCTCGGCCACCTCGCGGACGTCCACCCAGGGGATCGGGTTGTCCGCGCGCCCGAAGACGGTCAGCCGGCCGCGGGCGTCCGCGGTCCCCTGCACGATGTCCATCCACGCCTGCGCGAACCCCGCGCCGCGCACCACGGTCCACGGCACCCCGGCGCCCCGCAGGTGCTCCTCCGCGGCCGCCTTCATCCGGGCGAGCTCCATGGGGCTGTCCGCCGAGGCACCCGTCATCGACACGAGCACGACGTCCGCCCCCTCCCGCGCCGCCGCGTCGATCAGGTTCCGGTTCCCGTCCCGATCCACGGACGCAGGCGTCACGCCGTCCGGCCCCAGGAAGCCCTGGACGGCGGAGACGACGACGTCCGCACCCGCGAGCGGGGTGGTGAGCATGGCGGCGTCGCGGACGTCGCCACGGACACGCTCCACCCGAGGGTCGTGCGGCCCGGTGTGCGGCGAGAGCCCTCTGCTCAGCGCCCGTACCTGATGACCCTGATCCACGAGCCGGTCCGCGACCAGGCTGCCCAGCAACCCCGTGCCCCCAGCGACGACGACGAGCATCTGCGCCCCCTCGAGTCGACGATCCTCTCTCCAGCGGAGACCCGCGGTGGTGCGGCGACAAGGGCCCAAGGTCTCGCCCGCGTGACGCCGTCCGACGGCGCAGCGGCGCCGCTATGCTTCGCAGCAGTCTGCGGCGGGGTGGGCGCCAGGCGAGCCCTGGAGGGAGGCGACGTGG
>AXCX01000225.1 GCA_000767215.1 Actinotalea fermentans ATCC 43279 = JCM 9966 = DSM 3133 | reverse complement strand
CCACGACGCCGGCCGCCGCGGCCACCAGCGCCCACCGGGGCGGCCCGCTCACGGCAGCCGTCACGCCATCACCAGCACCGCGGCGCCGGTGACGCGGTCGGCGCGCAGGTCCGCCAGGGCGAGGTCGGCGGCCTCGAAGGGCCGGCGGTCGACGGTCGCGCGCATCCCGATACGCCCGGCGAGCGCGAGCAGGTCGCGCCCGTCCTCGCGGGTGTTCGCCTCGACGGAGACCAGCTGCTTCTCGTGGAACAGGTGCCGCTGGTAGTCCAGCGGCGGGATATCGCTGAGGTGGATGCCCGCGACCGCGAGCGTCCCGCCGGGCCGCAGCGCCTCGAGCGCCGGGAGGACGAGCTCGCCCGCGGGCGCGAACAGGATCGCGGAGTCCAGTGGTTCGGGCGGCGGGTCCGCGGGCCCCTGCGCGGAGTGGCAGCCGAGGACCAGGGCGAGGGCCCGCGCGTCGGGCGAGCGGGTCATCACGTGCACGCGGGCGCCGGCGGCGAGCGCCGCCTGGGCCGTCAGGTGCGCCGAGCCGCCGAACCCGTACAGGCCGAGCACGCCGCCGTCGGGCAGCGCGGACCGGCGCAGCGCGCGGTAGCCGATGATGCCCGCGCACAGCAGGGGCGCGCCCTCGACGGGGTCGAGCCCGGTCGGCCAGGGGTAGGCGTACGCGGCGGGCACGGTGAGGAGCTCGGCGTACCCGCCGTCGGCATCCCAGCCCGTGTACTGCGAGCGGCGGCACAGGTTCTCGCGCCCGGCGCGGCAGTCCGCGCACTCCCCGCACGTGCGCCGCAGCCAGGCGACGCCCACGAGGTCCCCGCGCCCGACGCCGGACCCCGCGGGCGCATGCAGCACCTCCCCCACGGCCTCGTGCCCGGGCACGACGCGCGGGCGGTGCGGCGGCAGGTCGTGGTCGAGGACGTGCAGGTCGGTGCGGCAGACGCCGCAGGCCAGGACGCGGACGAGCAGCTCGTCGTCGGCGGGCTCGGGGTCGGGGAGGTCGACCAGCTCGAGCCGGCCGCGGGCCGCGACGGTCCATGCGCGCATGCCTCCATCCTGCCGCCCGGCGACTCGCCAGCAAGCACCGCAATCAGGGACGAAAGTCTCTTGTCAGCCACAAAGCACCCGGACGAGCGTGACGCGTATCGGGCACGTGAGCCAGCAGGGGGCACACCATGTGGTCGCGATCTCTCGACACGCTCATCGGCATCGTCGCGGTGCTGGCACTGACGTCGCTGCTCTGCTCGGCGGTGACGGAGGGCATCTCCCAGCTCTTCACCAAACGCGCGAAGGACCTGCTGCGCGGCATCGCCGACATGCTGGACGTGCCGCCTGAACACAAGACGAGCACGTTCAACCGCGCTAGGCAGCTCAGCAGAGAGACCCTCAAGCCGGTGGACCTCACCAAGGTTCGGCAGGTGCCACCGGGAGCGCAGCCTCCTGTTCCCGGCCCAGCTGCCGTCGCCGCCCCAGCCGCGCCTCCCGGCCCGGCTGCCGTCGCCGCCCCAGCCGCGCCACCCGGCCCACCAGCCAATCCCGCTCTTCCTGCTGGGCCAGACTCAACCTGGACGGTGCAGCTCTACCAGCACCCCTTGATCCGGGCACTGCAGACGCCGCGGCTGTTCCCGTGGACCGCCTGGCGCCGAAACCCGCAGTACATCCCCGGGCGAACCTTCGCCAGAGCGCTCGTCGCCCTGCTGCTGCGGGGCGACCCCAAGGACCCGGTCGAGGCCATCCACGCGTCGATCGAGAAGATCGGCTCCACGCACCCGGCCCGGCGGGCCCTCGAGCCCCTTTTCGTCCAGGCGGAAAAGGACCTAGACAAGTTCCAGACGGCCATCGAGGAGTGGTACGACGCGCAGATGGGGCGGCTCTCCGGCGCCTACAAGCGCTGGTCCCAGGTCATCCTCGCCGGCGTCGGGCTGGTCGCCGCAGTGGGCCTCAACATCAACCTCGTCGCGATCACGCAGACCCTCTGGTCGGACGAGGCGGTCCGCACGGTCGTCGTCGAGAACGCCGTGGACGGCACGCTGTGCGAAGGCACCGAAGGCCAGGAACGGCTCGACTGCATCAACGACGAGCTCGGTGCGCTCGGGGCCGCCGGCATGCCGATCGGCTGGGAGTCCGGCGCGGCACGCCCCTGGGACGACGGCACGTTGGGCGTGGCCATCCTCGGCTGGCTCCTCACGGCCATGGCGGTGAGCTTCGGCGCCCCGTTCTGGTTCGACACCCTGTCCAAGCTCGGGAGCCTGCGCTCGGCCGGCCCACGCGAACCGTCCACGACCACGACGGAGAGCACGGCCTGAGCCCCCGCGCGCGCCGGCGTCGTGCGCCGGTGGTTGGCTGGGGGCATGAGTGACGTCATCGTGCGCGACCACCCCGAGCGGAGCAGGTGGGAGGCGCGGCTGGGCGGCCCCGACGCGCGCGTCGCGGGATACGCCGCCTACCGCCGCGAGGACGGCCGGATCACGTTCACGCACACGGTCGTCGAGCCGGAGCACGAGGGCGCCGGGATCGGGTCGGCGCTGGCCCGCGCTGCCCTGGACGACGCGCGCACCGCGGGCCTACGGGTCGTCCCGCAGTGTCCGTTCATCGCGGCCTGGATCCGTCGGCACCCCGACTACGCGGACCTCGTCGACGCGCCGTCGCCGGCCTGAGCACCCGGCCCCTCCCCGCGACACCGGGCCGGGCCCTATCGTGGCGAACGGCGACCGAGGAGGAGACATGAGCGAGGACGTCGTCGAGCACGACCTGCGCCAGCGCGCGGAGAAGAGACTGAAGGCCAAGCGGGACCTGGGCGCGCACCTGCTCGCCTACGTCCTCGTGAACGCCTTCCTGGTGGTCATCTGGTTCGTGACGTCGGGGGCGGACAGCTTCTTCTGGCCCGTCTTCCCGATCCTGGGCTGGGGCATCGGAGTCGCGTTCAACGTGTGGGACGTGTACTCGCCCGAGCCCACCGAGGAGAAGATCCGCGCCGAGATGGACCGGCTCCGCAGGAGCTGAGCCGGTTCCTGCCGCGTCCGAGCGCCTACCGCTCGCGCGGGCGCAGGCGGACGTTCGGCAGCTCGGGCGCCGGCAGCGGCGCGCCGTCGTAGCCGGGCACCGTGCCGAAGCGGGCCACCGCCTCCGTGTCGCCCGCGATCGCCGCCTGCCACTGGGCGCGCGCCTCGGCGACCTCCTCGTGGGTGCGGCCCACGAAGTTCCACCACATGAGGAGCTTCTCGCCGAACGGCTCTCCCCCGATGAGCACCGCGCGCACCGGGCGCTGCCCGGCGGTCAGCTCGAGCCCGTCGGCGCCGGGCGGCACGTAGGCGAGGTGCGCCTCGGGCACCGACGTCCCCGCGACCGTCAGGTCGCCGAAGTCCAGGAGCACGCCGTGCTCGAAGCCGCGCTCGACCGGCAGCCGCACCGTCGTCCTCGCGGGCAGGTCCACCTGCGCGGCGACCAGGGGCGAGTACGCGGTCGCGGGCGAACGGGCCCAGGCCAGCTCGCCGCCGAGCGCCCCCATGAACACCCGCACGCGCGCGCCGCCGACATCGAGCACCGGCGGGTCCGCGACGTGCTGAAACGCGGGCGAGCCGTGCCGGGCGGCGTCGGGCAGGGCGGTCCACAGCTGCACCCCGTGCAGGCGACGCTGCGCGGGGAAGCGCGCGAGCGTGCCCTCCTCGGAGTGCGCGATGCCGCGGCCGGCCGTCATGAGGTTCAGCTGCCCGGGACTCACCTCGACCACCGAGCCGAGGGAGTCCTGGTGCAGCACGGTCCCCTCGAACAGCCAGGTCACCGTCTGGAGGCCGATGTGCGGGTGCGGCGCGACGTCCATACCACCCGTCGCCGCGATGTCGTCGGGGCCGTAGTGGTCGGCGAAGCAGAACGGCCCGATCATCGAGCGGGTCCGCGACGGCAGCGTCCGCCGCACGGTCATCGCGCGCGGGCCGCCGAGCGGCACGTCGCGCGGGCCGACGAGTTCCACGCCGGGCTCGCGCGCCCCGCAGGCCGCCTCGATCTCCGCAGGCCGCACCTCGAGGTTGGTCACACCTGCAGAACGCCGCCGCCCGGGCGGGGATTCCACCGCGGGCCGCCCGACGGCCGTCCCCAGCGCCCGGCAGGGGCCCCCGCCGTTGCCCGTGTCGGTGATGTGCGTGAGGCTCGGGCGGTGATCGAGCTCTCCGTCGACGAGGCGCGCCGGGTCGCGGTCGCCGCGCAGCTGCTGACCGCGGACCGCCCGACGGACCTCGTCGCCACGGTCCACCGGCTCACGTTCCTCCAGCTCGACCCCACGGCTGCCGTCGCGCCCAGCGCGGACCTCGTCGCGTGGAGCCGGCTCGGCGGTACCTACCGGCCGGAGCACCTGACGCGCGCCCTGGACGAGCGCCGGCTCTTCGAGCTCGGGGCGCTGGTGCGGCCGATGAGCGACGTCGGGCTCTACCTCGCTGTCCAGCCGCGGCCGGACAGCGGCGCCAGCCGCTGGCTCGAGGCGAACGACGGCTTCCGGCGCGACGTGCTCGCCCGCCTGCGCGACGCCGGGCCCCTCCAGTCCCGCGACATCCCCGACACGGCCCAGGTGCCGTGGCAGTCCACCGGCTGGACCCATCAGCGCAACGTCACGCAGATGCTCGAGATCCTCGCCGTCCGCGGCCAGGTGGCGATCGCCGGCCGGGTCGGGCGGCAGCGCCTCTGGGACCTGCCCGAGCGCGTCTACCCCGCCGACGTCGCCGTGCCGACGGCCGAGGAGGCGGCGCACATCCGCGACGAGCGCCGCCTCGCGTCCCTCGGGATCGCCCGCGACGTGACGGTCGCCGTGCCGGTGGAGCCGATCACGGTGGGCGCTGCCGGGGAGCCCGCGACGGTCGCCGGGGTGCCGGGACGGTGGCGCGTGGACCCCGCCGCCCTGGCCGTCCTGGACCGGGCACCGGCCCCGCGCACGGCGCTGCTGTCCCCCTTCGACCGGCTGATCCACGACCGCGTCCGCGCACAGCAGCTCTTCGGCTACGAGTACGTCCTGGAGATGTACAAGCCGGCCGACCAGCGGCGCTGGGGCTACTTCGCGCTCCCGGTGCTGCACGGCAACCGCCTCGTGGGCAAGCTCGACGCGAAGGCCGACCGGAAGGCCGGGCGCCTCGTCGTGCAGGCGCTCCACGAGGACCTGCCGCTCGACGCCGACGCGCGGGACGCCGTCGGCCGCGAGGTGCAGGCGCTCGCCGACTGGCTCGGTCTCGCACCGCCCGGGTGAGACCGGCTCACGAGTCGACGCGGAACCCGATGGCGCCGCGCGGCTCCTCCTCGGTCACGTCGACGCCCCTCACCTCGGCGCGGGCCGGGCCGTGGCGCGCCCACGCGACCAGGCTCTCGACGGCGTCGCGCGGACCCTCCGCGACGATCTCCACCTCACCGCTGCCCAGGTTCCGCACGCGCCCGGTCACCCCGAGCCGGCCGGCCTCGCGCGCGCAGGACCAGCGGTAGCCGACGCCCTGCACGCCTCCCCACACCACGACCCGACGGCGGATCGCCCCCTCGCTCATGCGTCCAGTGTGCTCGTGCCACCCGCGCCGGGGACCACGAGGCCCGACTCGTAGGCGGCCACCACGAGCTGCGCCCGGACGGTGCACCCGAGCTTGCGCAGCAGCGCGTGCACGTGCGACTTCACGGTCGCCGTGGAGACATCCAGGGACGCGGCGATGTCGGTGTTCGACGCGCCGCTCGCCACGGCCCGCAGCACGTCGACCTCACGCGCGGTGAGCTCGGTGACGGCGGAGCGCCACCGCGCGTCGGCCACCGCGTCCGCACGCAGGCCCTCGCGCCACTGCCGCACGACGAGCGAGGTCACGCCGGGGTCGAGCAGGCTGCCGCCGTCGCGCACGCGCCGCACGCAGGCGACGAGCGTCCCCGGGTCGGTGTCCTTGAGCAGGAACGCGTCCGCGCCGGCGGCGAGCGCGCCCGTGACGTACTCCTCGTCGTCGAACGTCGTGAGCACCGCGACGCGCACGCCCTCCAGGGCGGGGTCGGCCCGGATGCGCCGCGTCGCCTCGACGCCGTCCAGGCGCGGCATCCGGATGTCCATGAGCACGACGTCCGGCAGCTCGGCGGCCGCGAGCGCGAGCGCCGCCTCGCCGTCGCCGGCCTCGCCGACCGTGACGATGTCCGGCTCGTGGTCCAGGATCATCTTCAGACCCATGCGGATCATCGCCTGGTCGTCGACGATGACGACGCGCGTCGGCGCGCGATCCGCCGCCGGCACCTCACTCGACATGCTGCCCATCCAGGGCCACCTCCATCCGTACCTGCCAGC
>AXCX01000224.1 GCA_000767215.1 Actinotalea fermentans ATCC 43279 = JCM 9966 = DSM 3133 | reverse complement strand
CAGGCGGCGCCGCCGTCGGGCGCTGACGACGCGCCCGCGGGGGAGGTGCCCACCGACGCCGTGCTCGGCGAGGCCGCGCCGGCCGAGGGGAGCGCCGCGGAGGGCGTCGTCGTGGAGGCGGCCGCCGAGCGGGCACCCGTTGACATCGTGCAGTCGGACCTCCTGGACGTGCTCGCCAGCGTGCAGGCCGCCGAGGCGCCTGCTGCGGGCGAGGGCGGCGAGGACCCGGGCGAGGGCGAGGACGTCCCGGGCGAGGAGTAGGTGGCCGCGCCGAGGTTTGACCGAGGCGCGCGCACTCCGTACCCTGGAACGTCGGCGCGCATCGCGCCGGTTCGGCGCTGCCCGCCCCCCCTTGCCTCCCTGGCGACCGGCGTGTGCGCAGGCGCCCGACCTAGTGACCGGCAGTTCGAGCAGAGATGAGCAGCAACGTGGTGTACGCGATCGTGAAGGCCGGTGGCCGCCAGGAGAAGGTGTCCGTCGGCGACGTCGTCGTCGTGGACAGGATCTCCGCCGACGCGGGCTCGTCCGTTCAGCTCCCGGCCCTCCTGCTGGTCGACGGCGACAAGGTGACCTCCGACGCGAAGGCGCTGGCCAAGGTCACCGTCACCGCCGAGGTCGTGCGGGACGAGAAGGGCCCGAAGATCGTCATCCAGAAGTTCAAGAACAAGACCGGCTACCGCAAGCGCCAGGGCCACCGTCAGCAGCTGACGCGGCTCAAGGTCACCAGCATCGCCTGAGCCGGCGCCCGGCTCGCTTCGGCAGAACGACGGCAACGAACGAAGGACCCTGACATGGCACACAAGAAGGGCGCCAGCTCCTCGCGGAACGGTCGCGACTCGAACGCGCAGCGCCTCGGCGTCAAGCGTTACGGCGGTCAGCTCGTCAACGCGGGCGAGATCATCGTCCGTCAGCGCGGCACGCACTTCCACCCCGGTGTGAACGTCGGCCGTGGCGGCGACGACACGCTGTTCGCCCTGGCTGCCGGCGCCGTGAAGTTCGGCGTCCGCCGTGGGCGCAAGGTCATCGACATCGAGACCGTCGACGCCTGACACGAGCTCGTCGAAGGGGCGCACCGCCACGGTGCGCCCTTTCGTGCTGTCGGGACCAGGGCGGCCCCGGCGAACGCCCGGTGGCGGGCGACCCGAACTGATCGGAGGTGGTGAGCGGTGACGACGTTCGTCGATCGCGTGGTGCTCCACGCCTCCGGGGGTGACGGCGGCCACGGCTGCGCGTCCATCCGCCGCGAGAAGTTCAAGCCCCTCGCGGGGCCCGACGGCGGCAACGGCGGTGACGGCGGCGACGTCGTCCTCGAGGTCGACCCGCAGGTCACCACGCTGCTGGAGTTCCACCACGGGCCGCACCGGCGCGCTGCGTCCGGAACCGCGGGCATGGGCGACGACCGTGACGGCGCCAACGCGGCCGACATCGTGCTCCGCGTGCCCGACGGCACGGTCGTGAAGAGCACCGACGGCGAGGTCCTCGCCGATCTCGTGGGCGCCGGGAGCCGCTACGTGGTCGCCGCCGGCGGCAAGGGCGGCCTCGGCAACGCCGCGCTCGCGTCCCCCCGGCGCAAGGCGCCCGGGTTCGCCCTGCTCGGCGAGCCGGGCGAGCAGCGCGACGTCGTCCTCGAGCTCAAGACCATCGCCGACGTCGCGCTCGTCGGGTTCCCGAGCGCGGGCAAGTCGAGCCTGGTGGCGGCGATGTCCGCGGCCCGGCCCAAGATCGCCGACTACCCGTTCACCACCCTCGTGCCGAACCTCGGTGTCGTGCAGGCGGGGTCGTCGCGCTTCACCGTCGCGGACGTGCCCGGCCTGATCCCGGGCGCGAGCGAGGGCAAGGGCCTCGGGCTCGAGTTCCTCCGGCACGTCGAGCGCTGCGCCGTGCTGGTGCACGTCCTTGACTGCGCCACCCTCGAGCCGGGGCGCGACCCGATCAGCGACCTGGACGTCATCGAGCGCGAGCTCGCCGCCTACGCCGGGGACCTGGAGATCGCGGGCGGCCAGGTGCCGCTCACGGAGCGACCGCGCATGGTGGTGCTCAACAAGGTCGACGTCCCGGAGGCCCGCGAGCTCGCCGAGCTCGTCCGGGGCGACCTCGAGGCGCGCGGGCTCGAGGTGTTCGAGGTCTCCGCGGCGAGCCACGAGGGCATGCGGCCGCTCACGTTCGCGCTCGCCCGCCTCGTCGAGGCCGCGCGCGCGGCCGCCCCGGCGCCCGCGCCCGAGCGCGTCGTCCTGCGCCCCCGGGCCGTCAACGAGGTGCCGTTCACCGTGACCCGGCGCGAGGAGGGCCAGCACGTCTGGTTCCAGGTGCTGGGCACCAAGCCGGAGCGGTGGGTGCGCCAGACCGACTTCACCAACGACGAGGCCGTCGGCTTCCTGGCGGACCGGCTGGCCCGCCTGGGCGTCGAGGAAGCGCTGTTCACGGCGGGTGCCACGCCGGGGGCGGAGGTCGTCATCGGCGGCGGCAACGACGCGGTGGTCTTCGACTGGGAGCCCACCCTCATGGCCGGCGTCGAGCTGCTCGCCAGCCGGGGGAGCGACCCGCGCCTGTCCGACACCGGGCGCGCCAGCCGTGCGGAGCGCCGTCGGGAGCACCAGGAGCGCATGGACGCGAAGGCCGCGGCGCGCTCCGAGCTGTGGACCGAGCGCGAGGCCGGCCAGTGGACGGACCCGTCCGACGAGTGATCCTGCGGGCCGCTGGTTCCGCACACCTCTGACCACCAGGCGAGCCGGTGCCCGGGCCGTGGCCCGACGCGCGGGAGAATGGTTGCCCGTGAGCCCCGTGCGCAAGCTGGACCGACGTTCGCTCGCGACCGCCCGTCGGGTGGTCGTCAAGGTCGGGTCGTCCTCGATCACGGACGGCCACGGCCGGCTCGACGTCGACGCGCTCCGCGCGCTCGTCGACGCGCTGGCGGAGCGGCGTCTCGCGGGCAGCCAGGTGGTCCTCGTCACCTCCGGCGCGATCGCGTCCGGCCTGGGGCCTCTCGGGCTGCACGGCCGCCCGAGCGACCTCGCGACCGCGCAGGCGACCGCCTCGGTCGGCCAGGGCCTGCTCATCGCGCGCTACACAGAGGCGTTCGCGGGCCACGGGCTGCGCGTCGGCCAGGTGCTCCTCACGGCCGAGGACACCGTGCGTCGCTCGCACTACCGCAACGCGCTGCGCTGCCTGGACCGGCTGCTGGCGCTCGGCGTCGTGCCGATCATCAACGAGAACGACACGGTGGCCACCTCGGAGATCCGCTTCGGCGAGAACGACCGGCTGGCCGCCCTCGTGTCGCACCTGGTGCGGGCCGACGCGCTGGTGCTGCTCAGCGACGTGGACGGCCTCTACGACCGGCCGCCGACCAGCCCGGACGCCCACCGCATCGACGAGGTGCACGACCCGGCGGAGCTGACCGACGTCAAGGTCGGCAAGTCGGGGTCGAAGGTGGGCTCGGGCGGGATGATCAGCAAGCTCCAGTCAGTGGCGATCGCCACGGGCTCGGGAGTGCCGGTGCTCATCACACGCGCCGACCTGGCCCGCCCGGCGCTCGCGGGCGAGGGTGTGGGCACCTGGTTCTTCGCGACCGGCAAGCGGCGCCCGCCCCGCCTCCTCTGGCTCGAGCACGCCGCCGCGCCCCACGGGCGGGTGGTGCTCGACGCCGGCGCCGTGCGCGCCGTGGTGGAGCGCCGCGCGTCGCTGCTGCCGGCGGGCATCACGGCGGTCGAGGGCGAGTTCGACGCCGGCGAGCCGGTCGAGCTCGCGGGGCCCGACGGCGTCGTGATCGGCCGCGGGCTCGTCGCCTTCTCCTCGGGCGAGCTGCCGGACCTGCTCGGCCGGTCGACGCGCGAGCTGCGCGAGTCGCTCGGCGCGGGCTACGACCGCGAGGTCGTCCATCGCGACGACCTCGTGCTCGTGGCGCCGCGGGCGTAGTGCCTATCCTGCGGGCATGACCACCGCCACCACGCCCGTCGCCGCGTCGCCGGCCAGCTCCGACGACGTCCAGGAGGCCGTCTTCGCGATCGCCCGCCGCGCGCGCGTGGCGGCCCGCGAGCTCGCGACGGCGACCCGCGCGACCAAGGACGGCGCGCTGCACGCGATGGCGGACGCGCTCGTCGCGGCGGCGCCCGAGATCGTGGCGGCGAACGCCGTCGACCTGGCCAACGGGCGCGCGGCCGGCCTCAAGCCGGGCCTGCTCGACCGGCTGACGCTCACGCCCGAGCGGATCGACGGCATCGCCGCCGCGCTGCGCGAGCTCGCCGCGCTGCCCGACCCGGTCGGCGAGGTGGTGCGCGGCTCGACGCTGCCCAACGGCCTGCGCCTGCGGCAGCTTCGGGTGCCGATGGGCGTCGTCGGGATGATCTACGAGGCGCGGCCGAACGTCACCGTGGACGCCGCGGGCCTCGCGCTCAAGAGCGGCAACGCCGCGATCCTGCGCGGTGGGTCGGCGGCGGCGTCGTCGAACACCGTCATCGTGCGCGTGCTGGGGGAGGCCCTGATCTCCGTGGGGCTCCCCGCGGACGCCGTGCAGTCGATCGACGCGTTCGGGCGCGCGGGCGCGGTCGCGCTCATGCACGCGCGCGGGCTGGTCGACCTGTTGGTGCCCCGCGGGGGTGCGGACCTGATCCAGACGGTCGTCCGCGAGTCGTCGGTGCCCGTCGTGGAGACCGGCGTGGGCAACTGCCACGTGTACCTGGACGCCTCCGCGGACGAGCAGATGGCCGTGGACATCGTCATGAACTCCAAGACGCAGCGCGTCGGGGTCTGCAACGCCGCTGAGACGCTCCTGGTGCACGCCGACGCCGCACCCCGGCTCCTCCCGTCGGTCCTGGCGGCGCTCGCCGGCGCGGGCGTCACGCTGCACGGCGACGCGCGCACGGCCGAGCTGGCGCCCGACGGCGTCGCCGTCGTCGCCGCGACCGAGGAGGACTGGGCCACCGAGTATCTGTCGATGGACCTGGCTGTCCGCGTGGTGGACGACCTGGAAGGTGCGATCGATCACATCCGCGCCTGGACGTCGGGGCACACCGAGGCGATCGTCACGGCGGACCTGGCCGCGTCCGAGCGGTTCGTGGCCGCGCTCGACTCGGCCGCCATCATGGTCAACGCCTCGACGCGGTTCACGGACGGCGGGCAGTTCGGCCTGGGTGCGGAGATCGGCATCTCCACGCAGAAGATGCACGCGCGCGGGCCGATGGGGCTCGCCGAGCTCACCACCACCAAGTGGGTCGTGAACGGCGAGGGCCAGGTCAGGGCCTGAGTCCCCGGGGCGCTCGGCGTCCCGCCCGATCCGCGCGTTTTCGCGGATTCGCCCGCTGTTCACCCGGCCGGCCCAGCCCGCTGCGTCCCGATTCGGGCCGTTCGACCGTTTGGGTCCGGAGGTTCGTGGTGCCACGGTGAAGGGCCCTCGTGCGACACTGGGTCGTCCGCCGCGCGACGAACGGTCGAGCACGCCGTTCGGCGAAACCGAGCCCCCTGTGGAGGTCGACGTGCACGCTGCCCTGCTGGCTGCCGCCGAGGCGGAGGCGACCGGCCTCCCGCCCGTCGTCATCGGACTGCTGGGCTTCGGTGTGCTCGTCGCACTGCTGCTGGTGACGTACGCGTTCCGCAACAGCGGGCACCGGAACTAGCGCAGACGAACGACGATGGGCGCTGTGGCGCGCCCGGACACGGAGGCAGGCAGAGCGGATGGCGGAGACCAGGCCCAGGATCGGGGTG
>AXCX01000024.1 GCA_000767215.1 Actinotalea fermentans ATCC 43279 = JCM 9966 = DSM 3133 | reverse complement strand
GTCCGGCGTCGGGCGCGGGCCGCGCCGGTGACGGCGAGGTGCAGGCTCGCCGTGTGCGACGGGGTGAGGTGCACCTCCTGCGGGCGCGCGCCGAGCGCCTCGGCCAACGACTCCCGCGCGGCGTCCAGGAGCAGCCGGGCGCGACGCCCTTCTGCGTGCAGCCGGCCCGGGTCGGCCCAGCCCTCGTCGAGGGCCGCAAGGTAGGCCTCGCGGGCCGCGGGGTGCACGGGCGCGCGGCCGCCCGCATCCAGGTACGTGCGTTCCACGCCGTCACGCTAACGCCCTGGCATAGAACCGGGACGACACGCGTTGGGGACCAAAGAAGATCATGAGCGGACATGCCCGCAGCCGCGCGGTACGCTGGCCCGGCCAGGACCAAAGTCCTGATCGCGCGCATGCTTCCTGTCGCGCCCCGACGCGTCGAATGTGAGGTCAGTGTGGACAGCGACCGCAGCCGCCCACGCCGTTCGCGGGTCCGTCTCGCGACGGTGGCTGCCGCCAGCACGCTCGTGCTGGCCGGCTGTTCGAGCGAGCAGGTCAGCCGCGGGTTCCTGCCCGGGTACTCGGACGGCGAGGTCACCAACATGACCGAGCGGATCACGAGCCTGTGGACGGGCTCGTGGATCGCCGCTCTCGTCGTCGGGGTGATCGTCTGGGGCCTCGTGCTGTGGGCCGTGACGGTCTACCGCAAGCGCAAGGACGACGACGTCCTGCCGGTCCAGCTGCGCTACCACGTGCCGCTGGAGGTCATGTACATCGTCCTGCCGATCCTCATGATCGGCGTGTTCTTCGTGTACACGGCACGAGACATCGACGCGATCACCGACGTCTCGGCCGAGCCGGACGTGGTCGTCGAGGTCTACGGCAAGCAGTGGAGCTGGGACTTCAACTACCTCGACGAGGACGTGTGGGACTCCGGGGTGCACGCCTCGGACGTCGGCGCCCCCGACGGCGTCGAGTCGCCCGACGGCCTGGACGAGGTGCCGACGCTGTATCTGCCCGTCAACCAGAGGGTGGAGTTCCGGCTCGAGTCGCGCGACGTCATCCACTCGTTCTGGGTGCCGGCCTTCCTGTACAAGCTCGACATGTTCCCCGGCCAGACCAACACGTTCCAGGTCGTGCCGACCCGCGAAGGCGTCTACGAGGGCAAGTGCGCCGAGTTCTGCGGGGAGTTCCACTCGGGGATGCTCTTCACCGTCGCCGTGGTCTCCGAGGAGGAGTACCAGGCGCACATCTCGGAGCTGCGTGAGGCCGGCCAGACCGGCCGCCTCGGGCCCGAGCTCGACCGCGAGACCTTCCGCGGCGACGACGACACGATCCCGACCGGGGAGGCCTGATGACGGCGTTGGCCCAGCCAGCACCGGCCCTGACCGCAGTGCCGCAGCGCAGCCTCGGCCGCGCCGTCATCCGCTGGGTGACGACCACCGACCACAAGACGATCGGGTACATGTACCTGGTCACGTCGTTCGTGTGGTTCTGCCTCGGTGGCCTCATGGCGCTCGTGATCCGGGCTGAGCTCTTCGAGCCGGGCATCCAGGTGGTGCAGAGCCTCGAGCAGTACAACCAGCTCTTCACCATGCACGGCACGATCATGCTGCTGCTCTTCGCGACACCCCTCTTCGCGGGCTTCGCGAACGTGCTCATGCCGCTGCAGATCGGCGCGCCGGACGTGGCCTTCCCGCGGCTGAACGCCTTCTCGTACTGGCTCTACCTGTTCGGCGGCCTCATCGCCGCGGGTGGCTTCCTCACCCCGCAGGGCGCCGCGTCCTTCGGCTGGTTCGCCTACGCGCCGCTGTCGACCACCACCTACTCGCCCGGCGTCGGCGGTGACCTGTGGGTCTTCGGCCTGGCGCTGACGGGCTTCGGCACCATCCTGGGCGCCGTCAACTTCATCACGACCATCATCACGATGCGCGCACCGGGCATGACCATGTTCCGGATGCCGATCTTCACCTGGAACACCCTGGTGACGAGCCTGCTCGTGCTGATGGCGTTCCCGCCCCTGGCCGCGGCGCTGTTCGCGCTCGGCTCCGACCGCCGCTTCGGGTCGCACGTCTTCGACCCGGAGCACGGCGGCGCGGTGCTCTGGCAGCACCTGTTCTGGTTCTTCGGGCACCCCGAGGTCTACATCATCGCCCTGCCGTTCTTCGGCATCATCTCCGAGGTCATCCCGGTCTTCAGCCGCAAGCCGATCTTCGGCTACAAGGGCCTCATCTACGCGACCATCTCGATCGCCGCGCTCTCCGTCACGGTGTGGGCGCACCACATGTACGCCACCGGCGCGGTCCTCCTGCCGTTCTTCGCCCTCATGACGATGCTCATCGCCGTCCCGACGGGAGTGAAGTTCTTCAACTGGATCGGCACGATGTGGCGAGGGAAGCTCACCTTCGAGACGCCCATGCTCTGGGCCATCGGCTTCATGGTGACCTTCCTGTTCGGCGGCCTGACCGGCGTGATCCTGGCCTCTCCGCCGCTGGACTTCCATGTGACCGACACCTACTTCGTGGTGGCGCACTTCCACTACGTCGTGTTCGGGACGGTCGTCTTCGCGATGTTCTCGGGCTTCTACTTCTGGTGGCCCAAGTTCACCGGGCGGATGCTCGACGAGCGCCTCGGCAAGCTGCACTTCTGGCTGCTGTTCTTCGGCTTCCACATGACCTTCCTCATCCAGCACTGGCTGGGCGTGGTGGGCATGGCCCGTCGGTACGGCGACTACGCGGTCGAGGACGACTTCACGTGGATGAACCAGGTCTCGACGATCGGCTCCTTCCTGCTGGCCGCCTCGACGTTGCCGTTCCTGTGGAACGTGTACCGCAGCGTGCGCAGCCCGCTGGTCACCGTCGACGACCCGTGGGGCTACGGCAACTCGCTGGAGTGGGCGACGTCGTGCCCGCCGCCGCGCCACAACTTCGCCTCCCTGCCGCGCATCCGGTCCGAGCGCCCCGCGTTCGACCTGCACCACCCCGAGGTGGCGGCGATGGACCACGTGGAGCCCGACGCCGGCAGCCCGCTGGACTGGGAGGCCGACCGCAGGGGACAGACCTCGGCCGCGCGGGACCGGCTCGCCACGGGCGACGCCCGTCCTGAGCAGTCCGGAACGACCATCGTCGCCGAGCGACCCGCTGACGACGACGAGGGGAGCGCTCGATGAAGTTCGAGGCACGGCTGTTCCTCGCGCTGGTCCCCTTCTTCGTCGTCGTCACCGTCGGGTACGGCTGGTGGAGCGAGTGGGAGCCGGTCGGCGTCGTGGCCCTCGCCCTCGTGGGCGCCCTCGTCGGCATGATCGGCATGTACCTGGCCCTCGTCGCGCGCCGCATCGACCCGCGGCCCGAGGACGACCCGTTCGGTGAGATCGCCCAGGGCGCCGGCGAGCAGGGCGTCTACAGCCCCGGCAGCTGGTGGCCCGTCGCGTGCGCCGGCGGTGCGGCGCTGGTGTTCCTCGGCCTGGCCGTGGGGTGGTGGCTCGTCGGCATCGGCGTGGTCCTGGGTGCCCTGGCGCTCATCGGCTGGGTCTTCGAGTTCAGCCGCGGGCAGCACGCCCACTAGCACCCTCGTCCGGCCGTCGGAGCGTGGCGAAGAACGCCCTGATGTCGCCGACCAACAGATCGGGTACCTCCATCGCCGGGAAGTGACCGCCGGCGTCGTACTCGGTCCATCGCACCACGTTGCCCGTGTCGACGAGCGCCCTGATCGAGGTGTCCGCGGCGAACACCGCGACGCCGACGGGCACGGCGGGACCGTCCTGCCAGCCGGACGAGGCGTCGTCGTCGCCCGGCGCCGTCCAGGCGATGTCGGCATGCATGCTCTCGTACACGAAGTGCGCGGAGCCGGCGCCGCCGCCGCTGAACCACGTGGCGCTCACGGAGGTGAGCAGCTGGTCGCGATCCACCGCGTCCTCGGGGAGCGCCTTGCGCTGGTCCGTCCACGCCTGGAACTTCTCGACGATCCACGCGAGCTGCGCGACCGGGGAGTCCTGCAGTGCCGCGCCGATCGTCGACGGCTGGTTCGCCTGGAGCGCCAGGTAGCCCGAGCCGGTGGCCTCGAACTCGGCCGAGCGCCGCGCCCGCTCCCGGTCGCGCTCGTCGAGCTCGAGGTCCGCGGGGATCGCCCCGAAGGCTGTCGGCCCGTTCATGTGCACGCCGACGACGGCCTCGGGCGCGACGCCGGCGAGCATCCCCGCGACGCCGGCTCCGATGTCGCCGCCCTGCGTGCCGTACCGGTCGTAGCCGAGCCGCCGCATGAGCTCCGCGTAGGCGTCGACCGTGCGGGGCAGGCCCCATCCGGTGCTCGTCACCGCAGGCGAGAGTCCGAAGCCGGGCAGGCTGGGAACGACGAGATGGAACGCGTCCCGGGGGTCGCCCCCGTAGGCCCTGGGGTCGCTGAGGGGTCCCACGATGCGCGCGAACTCCACTGGCGTGCTGGGCCAGCCGTGGCTCACGAGCAGCGGCAGGGCGTCGGGCTCGGGGGAGCGCACGTGGAAGAAGTGGATCTCCTGACCGTCGATCGTCGTCGTGAACTGCGGCAGCTCGTTGAGGCGCCGCTCCTGGGCGCGCCAGTCGAAGCCGTCGCGCCAGTAGTCGGCCAGCTCGCGCAGGTACGCGACGGGCACGCCGCGCTCCCAGCCCACGCCGGGGATCTCGGGCGCCCAGCGGGTTCGGGCGAGCCGGTGGCGCAGATCGTCGAGCTCGACCTGCGGGATGTCGAGGGTGAAGGGCCTGATCGATGTGTTCATGACGTCGACGCTAGGAACCTCTGCGGAACATCGCGTTCCTGATATCTGGGCAATGCTGGGTGGATGCTCTCGACCTCAGCCCGTCTCCTCCAGCTCTTGACGCTCCTCCAGGCCCGCCGCGAGTGGAGTGGGCAGGACCTCGCAGCGCGCCTGGGCGTGGGCGAGCGCACCGTGCGCAACGACGTCGTCAGGCTCCGCGAGCTCGGCTACCCGATCGACTCCGCGCCCGGCCGCGCGGGCGGCTACCGGCTCGGCGCCGGGACGGCCCTCCCGCCGCTGCTGCTCGACGACGACGAGGCGTGCGCCGTCGCCGTCGGGCTGCGCTCGTCGGTCACGGGCGGCGTCGGCGGGCTGGAGGAAGCCTCGGTCCAGGCCCTGACCAAGCTCGACCAGGTCCTGCCGTCGCGCCTGCGCCACCGGATCGGGCGCCTGGCGGCGGCGATGGTCGGGGTCCCCGCTCCCGGTCCGAGCGTCTCGGTCGAGACGCTGACGGCGATCGCCGCCGCGACGCACGACCGTGAGCGGCTGCGCTTCGACTACACCTCGTACCAGGGTGAGGTCACCCGTCGCGACACTGAGCCGCACCGGCTCGTGCACGTGCACCGGCGCTGGTACCTCCTCGGCTGGGACGTCGATCGCGCCGACTGGCGCACGTACCGGGTGGACCGCATGGAGGTGCGGACGCCGAACGGCCCGCGCTTCGCCCACCGTGAGCCCCCTGAGCCGGATGTCGGCGGGTACGTCGAGCGCAGCGTCCGGGAAGCGGTGTGGCAGCACCACGCGCGGATCCTGCTGCACGCACCGCTCGAGACCCTCAAGGATCGGGTGACCTCGGCGATGGGCACGCTGGAGGCTGTCGACGAGTCGACCTGCGAGTTCCGGACGGGGGCCGACAGCCTTCCCGTTCTGGCCACCTACCTGGGCTTCCTGGAGGTCGACTTCGAGGTGCTCGAGCCGCCTGAGCTCGTCGCCCACGTGGCCCAGCTGGGCGAGCGGTATCGCCGTGCCGCCGCGCGGCGCCCGCTGACGGCGTGAGCGGGGGAGATGCCGAGAGGCCCCGGTCCGACGGACCAGGGCCTCTCGAGGGTCTCTCGGCGCGGTGGCGCAGCCTCAGAGTGCCGGGACGATGAGCCCCGCGGTCTGCGTGCGTGCGCGGGCGAAGCGCTCGGCGGCGTCGGCCCAGTTGACGATGTTCCACCACGCCTTGACGTAGTCCGCCTTGACGTTGACGTAGTCCAGGTAGAAGGCGTGCTCCCACATGTCGAGCAGGATGATCGGCACGACGCCGAGCGGGATGTTGCCCTGCTGGTCGTACAGCTGGAACGTGATGAGCTTCTGGCCGATCGAGTCCCACGCGAGGATCGCCCAGCCGGAGCCCTGGATGCTCGTGGCCACGGCCGCGAACTGGGCTGCGAAGGCCTCGAACGAGCCGAAGTACTCGTCGATGGCGGCCGCGAGCTCGCCGTCGGGGCGCCCGGCGCCCTCCGGGGTCAGGTTCTGCCAGAAGGCGGAGTGGTTGACGTGCCCGCCCAGGTTGAAGGCGAGCGTCTTCTCCAGGCCCATCACGGACCCGAAGTCGTTCTTGTCGCGCGCCTCGGCCAGCTTCTCGAGCGTCTGGTTCGCGCCGGTCACGTAGGCCGCGTGGTGCTTGTCGTGGTGCAGCTCCATGATCCGGCCGGAGATGTGCGGCTCGAGGGCCCCGAAGTCGTAGGGCAGGTCGGGCAGGGTGTACTCAGCCATGGATCCTCCGGTCAGTAGCGAACTGTCGTCCTTCGCGTGAACCTCGCCGACAGGCGAGGCATTCCCCACTCTGGACCAAGATCACGCCTGGTGCGCGTCGGCTCCCCGGTCGACGGCGGCCTCGGCCGCCGGCAGGGCCCCGACGGGCTCCGCCGACGCGCTCGGCAGCGCGTCGTGCTCACCGTGCGCCTGAGCGGCGACGAGCTCGGCGGGCGTGACCGGGTCCACGCGGTCCTCGAAGAAGATGCGGGACACGCGGGCCCGGAGCGCGTCGCGGCGGTAGCCCTTGCGACGCACGCCACGCTCGTCGTACGCCGGCAGCAGCGCGACCGGGCGCTTCGGCTCGTGCGCGACACGGACCCACCGCTCGTACTCGTCGAGCGGGCGGTGAACCTCGATGTACTCGCCCGAGGCGAAGCGCACGATGCGCCCCGTCTCGTGCCCGTGCAGCACGAGCTCGCGGTCCTTGCGCTGCAGGCCGAGGCAGATCCGCTTGGTCGCCCAGAAGGCCACCGGCGGAGCGACGATCAGGGCGACGCGCAGCACCCAGGTGATGTCGTTGATCGACAGCCCGAAGTGGGTCGCGAGGATGTCGTTCGAGCCCGCGACCACGAGCACGAAGAACGCGGTCAGCGTCGCGACGCCGACGCCCGTCCGGACCGGGTTGTTGCGGGGACGCTCGGCGATGTGGTGCTCGCGGCGGTCCCCGGTGACCCACGCCTCGACGAACGGGTACGCGCCCAGCACCGTGAACAGCAGCCCGGGGATGATCACGCCCGGGACCAGGATGTTCATCGGGATGGTGAACCCGGCGATGACCCATTCGGTGCCCTGTCCGGGCATCAGGCGCAGGCCGCCCTCGAGGAAGAGCATGTACCAGTCGGGCTGGGCGCCCGCGGACACGGGGGAGGGGTCGTACGGCCCGTAGTTCCAGACCGGGTTGATCGTCATCGTGGCGCCCATGAGGGCGAGCACGCCGAAGACGATGAAGAAGAAGCCGCCGGCCTTGGCCACGTACACGGGGAAGAGCGGATAGCCGACGACGTTGCGCTCGGTCCGGCCCGGGCCCGCGTAGTGCGTGTGCTTGTGCAGCACCACGAGCAGCAGGTGCAGCCCGACGAGCGCCAGGATCAGGCCCGGCACCAGGAGGATGTGCACCGCGTACAGGCGCGGGATGATCACCTCGCCGGGGAACTCGCCGCCGAAGAGCAGGAAGGACGCGTAGCTGCCGACGATCGGGATGGACCGCGCGACGCCGTCGGCGATCCGCAGGCCGTTGCCGGACAGGACGTCGTCGGGCAGCGAGTAGCCGGAGAAGCCCGCGGCCAGGCCCAGCAGCATCAGCACGAAGCCGACCAGCCAGTTGACCTCGCGGGGCTTGCGGAACGCGCCCGTGAAGAACACCCGCATCATGTGGGTGACGATCGCCGCGATGAACAGCAGCGCGGCCCAGTGGTGGATCTGCCGGATGAGCAGGCCGCCCGTCACCTCGAACGAGATGTTCAGCACCGACGCGAACGCCTCGGACATCTCCACGCCGTCCATCGGCGCGAACGGGCCCTCGTACACCGTCATCCCCATGCTCGGCACGAAGAAGAACGTGAGGAAGATGCCCGTGAGCACCAGCACGAGGAACGAGTAGAGCGCGATCTCACCGAGCAGGAACGACCAGTGGTCGGGGAAGACCTTGCGGGCGAAGTTCTTGACGGCAATGCCGATGCCGGTGCGCTGGTCGAGGTAGTCCGCCGTCGCCGCCGCGGCCGTCGCGCCCCGGCTCTGGGTCGTGTTCTGGCTCACTTCAGACGCTCCCAGTAGCTCGGCCCGATCGGTTCGTGGAAGTCGCTCTGCGCCACGAGGTAGCCCTCGTCGTCGACGGTGATCGGCAGCTGCGGCAGCGGCCGGGACGCCGGGCCGAAGACGACGCGGGCGCCGTCGGCGATGTCGAAGGTCGACTGGTGGCACGGGCACAGCAGGTGGTGCGTCTGCTGCTCGTAGAGGGCCACCGGGCAGCCGACGTGGGTGCAGATCTTGGAGAACGCGACGATGCCGTCGTACGACCAGCCCTCGCCCTGCTCGGACTTCAGGTCTGCCGGGTCGAGCCGGACCATGAGGACGACGGCCTTGGCCTTCTCCTCGATCCAGTGCTCCTGCTCGCGCAGCCCGTCCGGGATGACGTGGAACGCCGAGCCGACGGTCACGTCCTCGGCCTTGATCGGGGTGCCGGAGGGGTCGCGGGTCAGGCGCGTGCCGCGCTTCCACATCGTGTGCCGGAAGGCGCCGACGTTCCAGTCGCCGCCCACCTCGCCGATGAGCGGGACGGCCAGGCCCAGGGGGAACAGGGCGAGGGCGGAGATCATCGCGCCCTTGAGGACACCGCGGCGTGCGATGCCGGAGTCCTCCGCACCTTCACGCAGGACGGCGATGGCGCCTTCGCGCACCTCGGGCGAGCTCTTCTGCGGGTGCCGGGCCTCGACGACCTCGTGGTCCGACATGAGCGTCTTGGCCCAGTGGACGGCCGCGGTGCCGATGCCGATGAGCGAGAGGAAGAGGGCCGCGCCCAGGAGCAGGTTCGACGTCCGCATGCTCGCGACGCTGTCACCCGGGGGGAACGCCACGTGGGCGACGATGACGCCGATCGTGCCGAGCACGGACACGCCGAAGAGCGCGGCCACCTGGCGGGTGGCCCGACGCGCCGCGCCCGGGTCCTCGTCCGTCAGCCGCGGCCGGTGCGGCTCGAGGCCGGGGTTCTCGAACCGCTCGGGGAGCGGCCCGGCCACGTCGCGGTGCGTCGCGGCCGCGGTCAGCTCGGTGGACTGGCTGTGCTCCGTGCTCATGCCGACTTCGCTCCGATCCAGACGGCGGCCCCGAGCAGGAGGCCCATCCCGACGACCCAGACCCACAGCCCCTCGGACACGGGGCCGACGGCGCCGAGGTCCGTGCCGCCGGGGGAGCCCTGCTTCTGCTCCTCGAGGAAGGCGATGATGTCCTGCTTCTCCTCGGGGGTGATGTTCGCGTCGTTGAACACCGGCATGGACGACGGGCCGGTCAGCATCGCCTCGTAGATCTGCGTCGGCGTGCTGCCGCCCAGGGAGGGTGCGTACTTGCCCTCGGTGAGCGCACCGCCGCGCCCGATGGAGCCGTGGCACATCGCGCAGTTCGTGCGGAAGAGGGCCATGCCGTTGGCGGCGTCGCCGCCGGCCGGGTCGACCTGGTCGGCCGTCGGGATCGACGGTCCCGGTGCCAGCGAGGCCACGTACGCGGCGAGCTGGGCGATCTGCTCCTCGTCGAACACGGGCGGCTTGGCGGGCGCCTGCGGGCCGGTCGCCTGCATCGGCATCCGGCCGGTGGAGACCTGGAAGTCGACGGCGGCGGCGCCCACGCCGATGAGGGACGGGTAGCCGTCGCGGCCCTCGGCGCCCGGCCCGTGGCACGTGGCGCAGTTGGTCCGGAAGAGCGCCGCACCCGCGGCGATGTCGTCCTCGGACGCGGCGGTGGCCTCGGCCGGCGTCGGGCTGAGGGCGGCGTACACCGCGCCCGTCAGCAGCAGGGCCAGCAGGAGGAGCACCACCGGAGCCATCCGGTGGTGCCGTCGGTCAGCGATCGCCTTCACGCAGCGGTCCTCGGCTTTCTCGGGAGCGGCCCGGTCACCGGATCAGGTAGATCGCACCGAAGAGCGCGATCCAGACGACGTCGACGAAGTGCCAGTAGTACGAGACGACGATCGCCGTCGTCGCCTCGTGGTGGCCGAAGCGCCGGGCGGCGAACGACCGGCCCAGGAGCATGAGGAACGCGATCAGACCGCCGACGACGTGCAGGCCGTGGAAGCCCGTGGCCAGGTAGAACACCGACCCGTACGGGTCGGAGTCCAGCGCGACGCCGTGACCCACCAGCTCGGCGTACTCGAAGACCTGGCCGCCGATGAACGCGGCACCCATGAGGAACGTCAGGGTCATCCACTCCTGCATGCCCCACCGGCTCACCTGGAGCAGCGAACCGGCCCGGCGGGGCTGGAAGCGCTCGGCGGCCCAGACGCCCATCTGGCACGTCACGGAGCTCAGGACGAGCACCGTGGTGTTGATGGCGGCGAAGGTGAGGTTGAGCTTCGCCGTCTGCTCGGCCCACAGCTCCGGCAGGGCGGCGCGCGTCGTGAAGTACATCGCGAACAGCCCGGCGAAGAACATGAGCTCGCTGGCGAGCCAGACGATGGTGCCGACCGACACAGGGTTCGGGCGGTTCACGCTCAGATGGGGGCGGGCGGTGACCGCCGTCGTTGTCGACACGCCGCCATTATGGCTGACGATGGGACTAAGGACCTACACCGCGCGTGGGCGAGTTTGATCAACGTTCTCGCCGGGTCTTCTCGCCGCCGGCCAGGTGCCACCACGTCACCGGGGTCCGTGCGAAGATGCGACGAGTCCGGACGACGACGAGTGAGGCGAGATGCGCGACGAGTGGGACGTGGCCGAAGGCACTGATGTCGAGCCCGTCTGCAGGATCCTGCTGTACAGCGACCACCCCCAGACCCGCGAGGCGGTCCTGCTGGGTGTCGGCAGCCGTGCGGCGAAGGACCTGCCCCGCATCGAGTGGGTCGAGGTCGCCACGGCGCCGGTGGTGGTCGCCAAGGTCGAGTCGGAGACGTTCGACCTGCTGATCCTCGACGGCGAGGCGGGCAAGGCCGGTGGCATGGGCCTGTGCCGCCAGCTCAAGGACGAGGTCTTCCGCTGCCCGCCGGTGCTCGTGCTGCTCGGCCGGCGCGAGGACGCGTGGCTCGCCTCGTGGTCGGACGCCGACGCGATGATCGCGCGGCCGCTCGACCCGCTGGAGCTCCAGGAGACCGTCGCCAGCCTGCTCCGGGCGTCGGTGGAGGGCGCGCGATGACGTCGGCTCCAGCCGACCGGCCGCCGACGCCACCGACCTGGCCGGGCCTGCTCATGACCCTCCTCGCAGCCCGCGACCTCACCACCGACGAGACCCGCTGGGCCATGGGCCAGGTGATGGCCGGCGAGGCGAGCCCCATCCAGCTGGCGGGGTTCCTCGTGGCCCTGCGGGCCAAGGGTGAGACCGTTCCGGAGATCGGCGGCCTCGTCGACGAGATGCTCGCCCACGCGCACCGGATCACGGTGCCCGGGCCGACGCTCGACATCGTCGGCACGGGCGGGGACCTGCACCGCACCGTGAACATCTCCACGATGGCGGCGTTCGTCGCCGCCGGCGCCGGCGCCCGCGTGGTCAAGCACGGCGGACGGGCCGTCTCGTCGGCGAGCGGCAACGTCGACGTCCTCGAGGCTCTCGGCGGGCGCGTCGACCTGCCGCCCGCGCGCGTGGCGGAGATCGCCGAGGAGGTGGGCATCACCTTCTGCCCCGCCCCGGTCTTCCACCCGGCCATGCGACACGCCGGTCCGGTCCGCAAGGGCCTCGCCGTGCCCACGGCCTTCAACGTCCTCGGGCCCCTGACCAACCCCGCCCAGCCGGCCGCCTCCGCCATCGGCGTCCCGGACGAACGGCTGGCTGCGCTCATCGCCGGCGTCCTCGCGGCGCGAGGACGCGACGCCCTGGTGTTCCGCGGGCACGAAGGGCTCGACGAGCTGGCGGCGACGGGGCCGGCCCGGCTCTGGTGGGTCCGGGACGGCCGCGTGACCGAGCACGAGCTCGACCCGGTCCGCGACCTCGGGCTGGACGCCGTCACCGTCGCGGACCTGCGCGGCGGCGACGCGGGCTCCAACGCCGACGTCGCCCGTCAGGTCCTCGCGGGCAGCGCGCCGGCCGCCGTGCGCCAGACCGTCCTGCTCAACGCAGCGGCCGGGCTCGCGGTCCAGGCGAGCGCGGTGCAGGGGAGTGCCGACGCGTCGGACGACGCCTCGCTCGTGGACCGGCTGGGCGCCGGCCTGGCTGCCGCGACCGCCGCGATCGACGACGGCCGCGCGGACGCCGTCCTGCAGCGATGGGTCGCCGCGACCCAGGCCTGACGGACGACCGGGCCTGACGGACGATCAGGCCTGAGGGACGATCAGGCCTGACGACCAGGCCCGATCGACGCGCCGGGCGCGGCTCGCGGGGCCCCGACCAGGGGCCGGTCAGTCCTCGAGGCCGAGGGCGAACGCGGCGTCGAGGTCGTGCGCCGAGTACGAACGGAACGCGATGTACGTCTGCGTGCGCAGCACGCCGGGCACCTTGCTGATGCGGTCGGCGATCACGTCGGCGAGCTGCTCGTGCTCGCGCACCCGCACCATGGCGATGAGGTCGACCTCGCCCGTGACGGAGTAGACCTCGAAGACGCCGGCCACCTCGGCGACCTCGGCGGCGATCTCCGGGATGCGGCCGGGGTCGGTGTCGATGTGGACGATCGCGGTGATCATGGTCGGTGGCCCTCCGGGGTCGCGTACGGCGTGGTGCCCATCATGCCGCGGAGTCGGCACCGGTGTGCACGGGCGCGTCGGTGCGGGCCGGACCGGCCCCGTCGACGCCGGGCGCGGTGGTCGCCGACTCGGCGGCCACCCGGCGCAGGGCCGCGGCCAGGCCGGTGCCGTCGCCCGCGCGGTGGCGGTACGCCTCGGCGCCGCGGACCGGGCAGGCCCAGCCCTCGCCGACCTCGACGAGGCGCACACCGGGCTGCTCCAGCCAGCGCAGGACGAGGTCGGTCTCCTCCGGGCTGGCGGCCGAGGCCGGCAGCGTGGGCATGGTGGCCTCCTCCGCGGTGGCGAGCAGCGCGTCGATGGCCGGCCGCGGGTCGGCCCCTGCGGGCGTCGTCACGGTCGCGCACAACCGGCCGTGCCGGACCACGACGATCTCCCAGCCACCCTGCTCGTGCGGGCGGGCCGCGACGAGCTGGGCGTGGTGCGAGATCCGTCGGGACCGCTGGGCACGTGCCGCGCCGCGCAGGAAGGCGTCGAGCTGGTCCCGCCACTCGGCCGCCTCCTCGAACCGTTCAGCCGCGGTGAGCGCAGCGATCCGGGCCGCGTGCACCTCGACGACCGGGCGCGGGTCCACGAGCATCGCCTGGCGAACCTGGGCGACGACGTCCCCGTAGCCCTGCTCGTCCTGGCCGCCGACGCAGGGCGCTCCGCACCGTCCCATGTCCGCCAGGGCACACGCGCCGGCGGCGGCGTCCGGCACGCGGGGCAACCGACGCGTGCACTGACGCAGCCGGAAGGTCACCTGCAGGGCCTCCAGCGCGGCGCGGGCGGCGGCCTGGCCCGAGAACGGCCCGATGTGCGCCTCCGCCTCGCCGGGCCGCGGGCCGCCGTCGGGCCGCACCTGGCGCACGATCGACAGGCGCGGGTACGGCTCTGCCGTCAGGCGGACCCATGGCAGACGCTCCGGGGCCCGCGACCGCCGGTTGTAGCGCGGGGAGGTCTCGGCGATGAGCCGCAGCTCGCGGACGCGCGCCTCGAGCACCGTGCCGCACACGATCGGCACCACCTGCTCGGCGAGGCCCACCATCTCGTCCATCCGGCGGCGGTGCTCGGCGGCCGTGAAGTAGCTGCGCACGCGGTTGCGGATCGAGGTCGCGGTGCCGACGTAGAGGACCTCGCCGCCCGGCCCGCGGAACTGGTAGACGCCGGGGGCGTCCGGGAGGCCGTCGGCGAGGTGCCGCTTGCGGCGCCGTCCGACCGGAACCGGGTCGGCCGCGGTCGCCAGGTCCTCCAGGTGCGTGATGCCGAGCGGACCCAGCCGGTCCAGCACGCCGTGCAGCACGTCCACCGTGGCCCGCGCGTCGGCCAGCGCCCGGTGCTCCGGCGTCACGGCGGCGCGGAAGAACGCGGCGAGCGTCGCGAGCTTGTGGTTGGGCACCTCGTCGCGCGAGACCGCGCGTCGTGCGAGGGCGACCGTGTCCACGACCTGGTTGCCGGGCCACGGGTAGCCGTGCTCGCGTGCCGCCGCCTTGAGGAAGCCGATGTCGAAGGGCGCGTTGTGGGCGACCAGCACGGTCCCGCGGACGAACTCCAGGAACGCCGGGAGCACCTGCTCGATGCGGGGCTGGCCGCGGACCATCGACGTGCTGATGCCGGTGAGCGCCGCGATGAACGGCGGGACGGGTCCGCCCGGGTCCACGAGCGTCTGGAACTCGCCGAGCACCTCGCCGCCCCGGACCTTGACGGCGCCGATCTCCGTGATGCCCGCCGTGGCCGGCGTACCGCCGGTGGTCTCGAGGTCGACGACGACGAACGTGACGTCCGACAGCGGCGTGCCGACGTCGTCGAACGTCGGCTGCACGGGGAGCGCGGTCCCGGGCGTCGGCCGTGGCGTGGTGGTGGGCCGTCCGGGCACGGAGCCGGCCGGGGACGTCAGGCCGGTGCCGAGCATGGCCCGACGGTAGTGCGGGCCACCGACAGCCCGGTGGGTCCCACGCCGGGCGACCCGCCCACCGCGCGTGCCCAGGTCGGCGCCCGGGACGGTGTCGGTGGTCGGCCGTAGCCTCTCGCGCATGATCATCGACTGCGGTGAGTGCGCGGTCCGCGGCGACGCGTGTACCGACTGCGTGGTGACGTTCCTGACCGTCCCCGTCCGGCCGGCCGAGCCTGCCGCGCCCCGGATGGCCGGCGCGCGCGACGAGGCGTCGCACGGCCGCGTGGAGCTCGACGCCGCGGAGCAGAGCGCCATGGGCGTCCTGGCGGACGCCGGGCTCGTCCCGCCGCTGCGGCTGCGCCGGGTCGTCTGAGCCCGTCGCACAGGGTGGCGCGGTGCCGGAGCACCGCGCCACCCCAGGGATGCGCGACCTGCAGACCCACCGGCCGGCGTCGGCCGGGCCGTGGAGTGCCTAGACGGCGGTCCCCTGCGGGACGCCGGAGTAGATCCCCTCGATCTCGGCCGCGAAGTCCTTCAGCACTCGATCGCGGCGGACCTTGAGCGACGGCGTCAGGTAGTCGTTCTCCACGGTGAAGTCGGTCGTGAGCACCGTGTACTTGCGGATGGACTCGGCCCGCGAGACGGCGCGGTTGGTCCGCTCGACCGCCCGGTCGAGCGCGGCCCGCACGCGCGGGTGCTCCGCGGCGGCGGCCACGTCCATCTCCGGCAGGTCGTGGGTGGCGAGCCACCCCGGCAGCGCCTCGGCGTCGAGCGTCACGATCGCGCCGATGAAGGGCTTGGCGTCGCCGACGACGACGACCTGCGAGACCAGCGGGTGGCCGCGCAGCCGGTCCTCGAGCACCGCCGGCGCCACGTTCTTGCCACCGGCCGTGACGATGATCTCCTTCTTGCGACCGGTGATCCGCAGGCAGCCGTCCTCGTCGAGCGAGCCGAGGTCGCCGGTGTGGAACCAGCCGTCACGCACCGCGTCGGCGGTGGCCGTCTCGTTCCCGCGGTAGGCGCGGAACACCTGGACGCCCTTGACCAGGATCTCGCCGTCCTCGGCGATGCGGATGGTCGTGCCGGGCAGCGGCGGTCCCACGGTGCCGATCTTGACGGCGCCGGGCACGTTCACGTTCGTGGGCGCGGTCGTCTCGGTGAGCCCGTAGCCCTCGAGGATGGTCAGGCCCATGCCGCGGTAGAAGTGCCCGAGGCGTTCACCGAGCGGCGCGCCGCCGGAGATCGCCCAGGCCGCCTGACCACCCAGCAGCGCGCGGAGCTTGTGGAGCACCAGCACGTCCGCGACCTTGTGCTGCAGGCGCAGCCAGAGGCTCGGGCCCTGGGGCGTGTCGAGCGCGCGGGAGTAGACGATCGCGGTCTTCGCCGCCCGCTGGAAGATGCCGCGCTTGCCGCCTGCGGCCGCCTTCTGCTCGGCGGAGTTGTACACCTTCTCGAAGACGCGGGGGACCGACAAGATGAACGTCGGCCGGAACGTCCCGAGGTCGGCGACGAGGTTCTTGGTGTCGGGCGTGTGACCGAGGATCGCGCCCGCGGGGACGACGAGCACCTCGATGAAGCGTGCGAACACGTGCGCCAGCGGCATGAACAGCAGCGTGCGCGAGCCGGGCGGGCACACCTGGGCGCCCAGCTTCGCCACCGCGTTGAGCGAGAGGTCGACGAAGTTGCCGTGCGTGAGGACGACGCCCTTGGGCCGGCCGGTGGTCCCCGACGTGTAGATGATCGTGGCGGCGTCCGCGGCCTGGGCGAGTGTCCGCCGTCGGGCGATCTCCTCGTCCGGCACGTCGGCCCCGGAGGCGACGAGCGCGTCGATGGCCCCGTCCTCCAGGACCAGGACGTCGCCCAGGTCCGGCAGCTGGTCGCGAACCTGGCCCACCACCTCGTCGTGGTGTGCGGTCTCGACGACCAGCAGCCGCACGTCGGCGTCCGACAGGATCCAGTGCACCTGCTCGGCCGACGACGTCTCGTACAGGGGGACGGGCACCGCGCCGGCGAGCCACGTGGCGAAGTCCAGCACCGTCCACTCGAACCGTGTGCGACTCATGATCCCGACCGACTGGCCGGGCTCGACGCCGCGGGCGACCAGGCCCTTCGCGACGGCGGTCGCGAGCGCGTCGAACGCGCGGGCGGTCACGGGCAGCCACGGGCCGTCGGGGGTCTCCTTGCGCTCGATGAAGACCCCGTCGCCCGAGGTCGCGACACGCGCTGCGAGGAGACCCGGGATGCTTGCCGTCGGGTCGGCCGGCACCACGGGGGGGACGGCGAACTGATCCATGCTGACTCCCTTGGCAGACGGATGAAGACCTGAATGTAACCGTCTGCGCCGTCCCGATCATCCCGGCACCGGGGCGCCGGGACTCGGTAGCCTTCCTCGGGGAGTCCGGGGAATCACCCGTGTGGACCACCCGCCCCTGAGATTTGCCCCGACGACGGCCGAGGAACCCATGCACGCAATCGGAGTGGACATCGGCGGCACGAAGATCGCCGCCGGTGTGGTGGACGACGACGGCCGCATCGTCGCCAAGACGAAGCGCAAGAGCGTCGGGCTCAGCGTGGACGACCTGGACGCGGCGGTCGTGGACGCCTGCCGCGAGCTGGCCTCGGAGCACGAGATCGGCGCGATCGGTCTCGCCGCGCCCGGGTTCATCGGGGCCGACCAGGCGACCGTCCGGTTCACCCCGAACCTCCCGTGGCGCGACCACCCGCTGCGTGACCGGGTCCTCGCGGGGCTCGGCATGGACGTGCCCGTGGTCGTCGAGAACGACGCGAACGCGGCCGGCTGGGCGGAGTTCCGGTTCGGCGTCGCCCGTGACGTCCAGGACATGCTGCTGCTCACGGTGGGCACCGGGCTCGGAGGCGCCGTCGTGACGGCGGGCCGCCTCGTGCTGGGCGCGTGGGGTGTCGCGGCCGAGGTCGGCCACATGCGCGTCGTCCCGGACGGCCAGCTGTGCGGTTGCGGTCAGAACGGCTGCTGGGAGCAGTACGCCTCGGGCTCGGCGCTCGTGCGCGAGGCCCGCGCCGTCGCCGCGACCGATCCCGCCCGCGCCGCCGCGATCCTGGCGCACGCCGACGGCGACGCCGACCGCATCAAGGGCCCGTACGTCACGAAGGCCGCGCTCGCCGGGGACCCGCTGGCGATCGAGCTGCTGGCCGAGGTCGGCCGGTGGGTCGGCGAGGGGTCGGCGACCGTCGCCGCCCTCCTCGACCCGGAGATGGTCGTGGTGGGTGGGGGCGTGGCGGCGGCCGGTGACCTCCTGCTGCTGCCGGCCCGGGAGGCCTTCGGCACGCACCTGTCCGCGCGGGGTTTTCGGCCCGAGGCGCGCATCGAGCTCGCGGCGATGGGCAACGAGGCGGGG
>AXCX01000223.1 GCA_000767215.1 Actinotalea fermentans ATCC 43279 = JCM 9966 = DSM 3133 | reverse complement strand
ACCACGGCCACCTCGTCGCCGCCAGTGAGGCCGCCGCCGACCTGGACCTCGACGAGGTCGTGTTCGTGCCGACGGGTCGACCCGCCTTCAAGCTCGACCCCGGCGTGACCCCGGCCGAGCACCGCTACCTCATGACCGTCATCGCCACGGCGTCGAACCCACGGTTCACGGTCTCCCGCGTGGACATCGACCGGCCGGGGCCCACGTACACCGTGGACACGCTGCGCGACCTGCGCGCGGCCCGCCCGGACGCCGACCTGTTCTTCATCACGGGGGCGGACGCGCTCGCGCAGATCCTCACGTGGAAGGACGTCCACGAGCTCTGGGAGATGGCGCACTTCGTCGCCGTCACCCGACCGGGCCACACCTTGTCCGTCGAAGGGCTCCCGTCGCACGCCGTCAGCGTGCTCGAGGTGCCCGCGCTGGCCATCTCGTCGACCGACTGCCGTGCACGGGCCCACGCGGGTGAGCCCGTCTGGTACCTCGTCCCCGACGGGGTGGTCCAGTACATCGCCAAGCACCGTCTGTATCGAGGTCAGGATGTCTGAGCAGACCCATCCGGAGTGGGGTGAGCGCCGCCGTCGCCGCGAGGAGGAGCGACGTCACGTCACCGGCGAGCAGCCCGCGGCGACGCCGTACGGCGCGACCGCGCCGGAGCCACCCCTCTCGCGTCGGGAGCTGCGCGAGCGCGCGGCCGCGGAGGCGGCGCG
>AXCX01000222.1 GCA_000767215.1 Actinotalea fermentans ATCC 43279 = JCM 9966 = DSM 3133 | reverse complement strand
GTCGGGCACCGCGCGGGGTACCCGCCCACCGGCGCAGACGCCCGGCCGCGCCCAGGGGCAGACCCGCCCGGGGGTCGCGCCCGTCGCGCCCGTCCGTCGGCGCAGCCGCCGACGGATGGTCGTCGTCGCGCTGCTCCTCGTGCTCGCGCTCGCCATCGCGTGGCCGCTGGGCCTGCTGATCTGGGCGAACGGACGCATCCAGCACGTGGCGGCGCTCTCCGGCACGCCGGACACGACGCCCGGCACCACGTACCTGCTCGCCGGCTCCGACGTGCGGGGCGGCGAGGCGGGCATCGTCGACGACGGCGTCACGGGCGCGCGCACCGACACCGTCATGGTGCTGCACGTGCCGACGTCGGGTCCGTCCGCGCTCATCAGCCTCCCCCGGGACACGTACGTGGAGATCCCGGGCTACGGCCCGAACAAGCTGAACCGCGGCCTTCGCGTTCGGCGGCCCGGCCCTGCTGGTGCAGACCGTCGAGGGCCTGACGGGCATGCACATCGACCACTACGCGGAGATCGGCCTCGGTGGCGTCGCGCAGATCGTCGACGCGGTCGGCGGCGTCGAGCTGTGCATGGACCCGGCCGTGAACATGGTGACGTTCCCCGTCAACGACGCGGACTCGGGCATGGTCTGGGACGCGCCGGGCTGCCGCGTCGTGCCGGGCGTCGAGGCGCTCGCGTTCGCCCGCATGCGCAAGGCGGACCACGAGGGCGACATCGGGCGCGGCAAGCGGCAGCAGCAGCTCATCGCGTCGGTCGCCTCGACCGTCGCGGACCCGTCACTCCTGTGGCAGCCGACCCGCCAGGTGAGCCTCGTCCGCACGGGCCTGGGCGCCCTGACGGTCAGCGAGGGCACCGACATCGTGGACATGGGCCGGCTGGCCCTGGCGTTCCGGGACGCGACCGGCCCGGGTGGCATCCGCGGCACGCCGCCCATCGCGAGTCTCGACTACCGCCCGGGCGACATCGGGTCGACCGTGCTCCTCGACACGGCCACCGCGCCCGCGTTCTGGCAGCAGATCGTCGCCGGCACCCTGCCCCCGGGCCCGGTGGGCGGCATGCCGCAGGGCTGACGCCGCGCGCGTCAGCGAGGCCTCGAGCTGACGCCGCGCCCGGCCGTTCACGCGGACCTCGACGAGCCGGTGGATCGCGAGCGCCAGGACCAGCGCGAGCGCCACCGCGGCGAGGAGCGCCACCGGCGTCGGGACGTACGGGGACAGGTGCGCGATGACCCACCAGCCCCAGAACTGGTGCACGAGGTACAGGGGGTAGGTGATCGCCCCGAGTGTCGCCAGGTGCCGCCAGGACAGGCGCCGCACCGGCGTGAGCGCCACGAGGGCGACCGCCGCGACGCAGGCCACGAGCGCTCCGGCGAGCAGCCAGGTGACGGGCTCGAAGGCCGTCGCGGTCCGCAGCTCGTGCGCCTTGACGGGAAGGTTGGTCGCCACCGCCAGGACGGTGTTGACGCCGATCAGCGCCCACAACGGCCGGGTGTGCCCGTCCCGGTAGACGAGGAAGAGCAGCATCCCTGCCGCGAAGAAGGGGGCGTAGCGGCTGATGAGCAGCTCGGCGACGCCGTCCCAGCCGAGCCGCTCGACGACGACGGCCGCCACCGGCCAGAGGGCCGCGACGGCGACCACGCGGCGGCGCGTGATGCCCACGGCGGCGAAGACCGCCACGAGCAGGTAGAAGCGCAGCTCGGCGTAGAGCGTCCAGTAGACCCCGTCGACGTTGCGCACGCCGAGGGCCTCCTGCAGCAGCGTCGCGTTCACGGCGACCTCGCCGAGGGTGATGCGCTTGCCGGCCGGCCAGATCACGAGGAGCAGCACGCTGGTCGCCGCCAGCGCCGCCCAGTAGGCGGGGTAGAGGCGGGCCAGGCGGGACGCGACGATCTGCGGCACGCTGCGGCCCCACGCCGTCCAGAGGACGACGAACCCGCTGACGACGAAGAAGAGCTCGGGCGCGACCGAGAGGTACATCACGGCGGGCCCGACGGTCGGGAACCGGTCGCCCGGGTCCTCCCCCCACACCGTGCTCCACAGGGCGGTGTAGTGGTAGACGACGACGCCCAGGGCGGCGAGGAAGCGCACCCCGTCGACCGAGTGCAGCCGGCCGCCGGGGACGTCGTCGGCGGGGGCCCGGCGGGCCACGACCGGGCCGCGCGGTCCCGGTCGGGCGGAGGTGGTCGCGGGCGGTGCGGCGGCGGCCTCGACGGTCGTCGTTATCATTCCGTGACCTTAGGCAGGTCACGGGG
>AXCX01000221.1 GCA_000767215.1 Actinotalea fermentans ATCC 43279 = JCM 9966 = DSM 3133 | reverse complement strand
GAGCGGCCGGCGCGCGGCGGGAGCACCCGCTGCGCGCCGGCCGAGGGCTCAGGCGCTGAAGCCGGTGGTCTGCGTGCCGGCGACCTTGGCCTGCAGGCGCGCCCCCTTGGCGAGCGCCTGCTCGCGCAGCTCGCCCTGGAACGCGACGATCCGCTCGCGCATGGCGGCGGCGGCCTCGTCCGACCCGGCACCCAGGATGCGCGCCGCGAGCAGCCCGGCGTTGCGCGCCGCACCGACGCCGACCGTCGCCACCGGCACACCCGCCGGCATCTGCACGATCGACAGGAGCGAGTCGAGGCCGTCGAGGTTCGCGAGCGGGACCGGCACGCCGATCACCGGCAGCACGGTGACCGCCGCGAGCACGCCGGGCAGGTGCGCGGCGCCCCCCGCCCCGGCGATGATCACCCGCAGCCCGCGGTCAGCAGCCCCGCGGCCCCAGGCGATGACGTCGTCGGGCATCCGGTGGGCGGAGAGCACGGTCACCTCGTGCCCGATGCCGAACTCGGCCAGCGCCGTGGCCGCCGCCTCCATCACCGGCCAGTCCGAGTCGGACCCCATGATGATCCCGACCTGCGCCTGCTCGCCCATGCCGCTCCCCTCGTCCGGCGGCCGTACCGTCCCGACGGCCGTCCCGGGCGCATCATGCCTTGCCGCACGGCCCGTCGCAGCCCCGGTCCAGGACCTGCGACGGCCGGGCGTCGCGCGAGGCTGGTTAGGCTGGCCCCCATGCGGGAGCGGCTGGCCGAGCTCGTGCGGTTCGGCTTCGTGGGGGGCCTGGCATTCGTCGTCGACGCCGGGCTCTTCAACCTGCTGCGGTTCGGGCCCGGCGAGGTGCTCGGCCACAAGCCCCTGACCGCCAAGGTCGTCTCGGTCGCGGTCGCCACGGTCGTGGCCTGGCTGGGCAACCGGTACTGGACGTTCGCGGCCCGGCGCACCGAGAACCGCACCCGGGAGTTCGTCGCCTACGCCGTGGCCAACGTCATCGGCATGGCGATCGCGGTCGGCTGCCTCGCCGTCTCCCACTACGTGCTCGGCCTGACGTCCGCGCTCGCCGACAACATCGCCGCCAACGTGGTCGGGCTCGGCCTGGGCACGATCTTCCGCTACCTCGCGTACCGGTTCTTCGTCTTCACGGGCGGGCCCGCACCCCTGCCCGACGACGCCCCCGGCGACGGGGTCCGGCCGACCGAGCTCGCCCCCGCCTCAGCGCCATGCACGACGGCGGCGGCGCCTCCCCTGCGGTGAGACGAGCGACCCCCGCGGGAGCACGACGTCGGGGTCCAGCGCCTTCGGCACGCCGGCGAGGAAGACCGCGAACACGGGCGGCCGCCGCTGCGCGAGCTCGAGCCGGCCGCCGTCGGCCGCCACGAGGTCCCGGGCGAGCGACAGCCCGAGGCCGGTCCCCCCGCCCGCGCTGACCTCGCGCTCGAAGATGCGCGGGGCGACGTCGTCGGCGACGCCCTGGCCCTCGTCGGCCACCTCGATGACGACGGCGCCGCCCGGGCCGGACGGCCGCGAGCGCACCGTCGTCGTGCCGCCGCCGTGCTTGAGGGAGTTCTCGATGAGGGTCGCGAGCACCTGCGCGAGCGCACCGGGCGTCGCGAGGACGGCGACGCCGTCGGCGGGCTCGACGACGAGACGGCGGCCGGCGCGTGCGAACGTGGGCGCCCACTCCTCGCGTTGCTGGCCGAACACCGTCGCCAGGTGCACGGCCTCCGTCGTGCCGCCCTGCGCGCGCCGCGAGCGCGTGAGGAGGTCGTCGACCACGGTGACGAGGCGCTCGATCTGCTCGAGCGAGATGCGCGCCTCCTCGCGGACCTCGTCGCTGTCGGAGGCGGCGATGATCTCCTCGAGGCGCATCGAGAGCGCCGTCAGCGGCGTGCGGAGCTGGTGCGAGGCGTCCGAGGCGAACTGGCGCTCGGCGGCCAGCCGGCCCGCCAGGCGGTCGGCGCTGCGCACGAGCTCGGCCGCCACGAGGTCGATCTCCTCGACCCCCGACGGCTCGAGCCGCGGCCGCACCTGACCCGAGCCGAGCTGCTCGGCGCTGGCCGCGAGGTACACCAGCGGCGCCGCGAGCCGCCGCGCCTGCCACAGCGCCATCGCGATGCCGGCGCCGAAGGCGACGATGGCGGCCACCACGACCAGGGCGGCGATGCGCACCGTGCGCCAGACGACGTCCCAGTACGAGATCGACAGCACGACCACGGCCCCGGAGTCGGTCGGCGGGATCGACGTGTAGGCCTGCCCCTCCACCGGGTCGCCGCCCTGGATCCGGGTGCCGTCGGGGGCGACCACCGACGCGGACGCCGGGATGTCCCCGTTCCGGCCGTCCACGTACGGCTCGAGCATGTCCGCGGTGAGCTCACGGTCGGCGGCGATGCGCGCGTCGACCTGGCGGGCGAGCGCGGCGGCGTCGTCCTCGAGGTCGCGCAGCTCGGTGTCCCGGATGAGGCGCGCGCCGTAGAACGCCAGCGGGATGCCCAGGAGGACCACCGCGACCGTCACCGCCGCGATGGTCGCCTGCAGCACGCGGCGGCGCACGTCAGGTCCCGCGCGGGCTCAGCGGGGCCCGGACTCGAACCGGAAGCCCATGCCCCGGACCGTGGAGATGTAGCGCGGGTCGTTCGCGTCGTCGCCCAGCTTGCGGCGCAGCCACGACACGTGCATGTCGAGCGTCTTGGTCGACCCGGTCGGGTCGGAGTCCCAGACCTCGCGCATCAGCTGCTCGCGCGAGACCACCGACCCGGCGTCGCGCACGAGCACGCGCAGCAGCTCGAACTCCTTCGCCGTCAGGTGCAGCTCGCGGTCCGCCTGGAACGCCCGGTGCGCGGCGAGGTCCATGCGCACGTCCTTGGCCGTCAGCTCCTCGCCGTCGGCGCCGTCCCCCTGCGTCCGCCGCAGCAGGGCCCGCACCCGGGCGAGCAGCTCGGCGAGCCGGAAGGGCTTGGTGACGTAGTCGTCGGCACCCGCGTCGAGCCCGACGACGAGGTCCACCTCGTCGGCCCGCGCCGTGAGGACGAGCACCGGGGTGGTGAGGCCGCGCCCCCGCACCCACCTCGCCACGTCCAGGCCGTCCATGTCCGGCAGGCCCAGGTCGAGGATGAGCAGGTCCGCCGAGGGGACGTTGTCGATCGCTCCTTGACCGGTCCCTTGCACCAGGACGTCGTAGCCCTCGCGCCCGAGGGCCCGTGCCAAGGGTTCGGCAATGGCCGGGTCATCCTCGGCCAACAGGACGCGCGTCATGCGCACATGCTGCCACAGGGTCCCCACGCGGGTGCCGACGCGCGCTCGTCCCACGGTGGGACACCGGCGCGCCCCGCGTCGCCCCCAGGGGTGACGGCGGGCGGCCGCCGCACGCCTAGGCTTGCCGGGTGCGCTGGTGGGAACGGGTCGGGGCGTGGGACACCACCCACCGTCTCGCCGTCGACGCCACGGGCGCGTTCTTCATGGGCCTGTTCGCGGTCCCGATCGCCTCCGGTTTCTACGGGCGGTCCCCGGACTCGGGCCTGCAGCTGTGGTCGCTCGCGATGACCATCCCGCTCGCGTGGCGCCGGGTGCGGCCGACGGCGTCGGCCATCGCGGTGTTCGCCATCGCGCTCGCGCACCTGGCCGTGGGCATCCCGCTGATCCTCCCCGCCGACCTGTTCGTGCTCGTCGCGCTCTACTCGGTGACGGTGCACGGGCCCCAGTGGGCCTACCGGACGGCGGGCGCGAGCAGCGTGCTCGGCTCGCTCCTGTTCGCCGTCGTGCTGGGCTTCGACGACTTCGGGAGCATGGACTCGGCCTTCCTCGGCTTCGTCTCGCTGCTGCTGTGCGTGACGGTGTTCGCCGTCGCGCTCGTCCGCCGCTCCCGGCGGGTGACCATCGACGCGCTCGTGGACCGCGCGCAGCGGCTCGAGGTCGAGCGCGACCAGCAGGCCCAGATCGCCACAGCGGCCGAGCGAGCGCGGATCGCGCGCGAGATGCACGACATCGTCGCCCACTCCCTGTCGGTGATCATCGCCCAGGCCGACGGCGGCCGGTACGCCGCCGAGGCGGACCCCGCCGCCGCGACCCGCTCGCTCACGACGATCGCCGAGACCGGCCGCGCCGCCCTGGCGGACATGCGCCGCCTCCTCGGCGTCCTGCGGCCCGCGGCGGAGGTGAGCCCGGGCACGACGCGCCCCG
>AXCX01000220.1 GCA_000767215.1 Actinotalea fermentans ATCC 43279 = JCM 9966 = DSM 3133 | reverse complement strand
CGCGCCTGCAGGAGCCCGGCGTCGCGGCCGGGGCCGTCGCGGTCGCGACGAGCGAGGGCCTCGTGCTGCAGCCGCTCGGCGGTGGCGAGCCGCGGGTGGTCGGCGCCTCCGGCACGCCGGCCCCGCCGGTTCGCGTCGGCGCGTGCACGTACGGCGCGTGGTCCACCGGTGACGTCGTCCGTCTGTGCGACGGCGACGAGCCCTACACGGACACGCTGCCCGCGACGTCCGGCGACCTGCGCTACCGCGTCAACCGGGGCTACGTCGTGCTGAACGACCTGGCCACGGGCACGGTCTGGCTCGCCGACCTCGACTACGTCATGTCGGACGAGTGGGACGACCTCGCCCCGGCCGAGGACAGCTCCGCCGAGGAGACCGACGACGCCGCCACCGAGACCGAGCGCATCCTCGCCGAGCGGGACCTGCCCAACCGCCCGCCCGTCGCCGGCGACGACGCGTTCGGCGTGCGGCCCGGCCGGACGACGATCCTCACCGTCCTGGACAACGACACCGACCCGGACGGCGACATCCTCGCCGCCACGCCCGACGGTGGCACGGCGCTCGGCCAGGTGCAGGCGATCGGCCACGGGGCGGGCCTGCAGGTCGCCGTCCCGGAGGACGCCACCGGGTCCGCCACGTTCGACTACACGCTCGACGACGGCCGCGGCGGCAGCGACACCGCGTCGGTCACGCTCACCGTGCGCGCGCCGGACCAGAACGGCGCGCCCGTCCAGCTGCGCAGCACGCGCGCGTCCGTGGGGCAGGGCGGCACCGTCGAGGTGGACGTCCTGGGCGACTGGCGGGACCCCGACGGCGACGTCCTCCAGCTGGTCGGCGCCGCGACGTCGTCGGCCGGGGACAGCGTCCGCTCGGCCGCCGACGGCACCCTGACCTTCATCGACGGTGGCGTCGAGACGGGCGCGAAGACCGTCACCGTTCAGGTCACCGACGGGCGCGAGACCACCGACGGCACCGTCGAGATCACGGTGCTGCCGGCCGGCCAGAACCAGCCGCCGTTCGCCGCCGTCGACCACCTCACGGCCGTCGCCGGCCGCGAGGCGAGCATCCGCCCGCTCGACAACGACACCGACCCGAACGGCGACCAGCTCCGGCTGGCGCGTGTCGACGACGTCGCCGGCGTGACCCTCGACCGCAACCTCGAGGCGGGCACCATCACGTTCACCGCGCCGACCGCCGGCGTGTACTACCTCACCTACCTCGTCACGGACGGCCCCGCGGTCGCCGTCGGGCTGGTGCGCGTCGACGTCGCCCCCGACGACGCCGTCGCCGAGCCGCCCGTCGCGGTGCGGGACCGCGCGCTCCTGCCGAGCGACGGCTCGGTGCTCGTCGACGTGCTCGCGAACGACGTCGACCCGACCGGTGGCGTGCTCGTGCTGCAGTCCGCCGCGGCGGCCCCGGGTGCGGGCGTCTCCGTCGCGGTGCTCGACCACGCCGTGCTGCGGCTGTCCGCCGTCCAGCCGGGCCCGCAGTCCTTCACCGTCGCGTACACGGTCTCCAACGGGCAGGCGAGCACGCGCGGTGAGGTCGTCGTCGTGCCCGTCACCCGCGAGGGGGAGAGCCAGTCCCCGCAGGCCGCCGAGGACGAGGTGACGGTCCGGGCCGGCGACGTCGCGACCATCGACGTGCTGGCCAACGACACGCACCCGGACGGCCTGCCGATCACCGTCGAGCCCGACCTCGCCGAGGCCCCCGACGCCGCCGCCGGCACGATGTTCGTCAGCGAGGGCGTGGTCCGCTTCCAGGCCGGCACCACCCCGCAGACGGCCTACGCGACCTACACGGTGCGCGACGGCCAGGGGCACAAGGACTCCGCCCAGATCACCGTCCACGTCACGCCCGTGGACGCCGCCTCCAACGCCGCGCCGACGCCGGTCACGGTCACCGCGCGCGTGCTCTCCGGGCAGCGCTCGCGCATCGCGATCCCGCTGGCGGGCATCGACCCCGACGGCGACTCGGTGCAGCTCGACGGCGTCTCGCGCGCGCCGGGGCTCGGCCGCGTCACCGCCATCGGCGACGGCTGGGTCGAGTACGAGGCCGCCCGCGGCGCGGTCGGCACCGACTCGTTCGCGTACACCGTCACGGACCGGCTCGGCGCGTCCGCCGACGGCGTCGTGCTCGTCGGCATCGCGTCCCAGGTGGCCGCGAACGCGCCGCCCGTCGCCGTCGACGACCACCGGGCCACGCGGCCCTCGCGGGAGATCTCCGTCCCGGTCCTGGCCAACGACGTCGACCCGGAGGGCGGCACGCTCGGCTTCTACGGCGAACCGGAGCCGAGCGACGGCCTGACCGTCGACGTCGAGGGCGACCGGCTCCTCGTCCGCACCCCCGCCCAGCCCGGCACCTACGCGGTGCGCTACGGGGTGTCCGACGGCGTCGGTCACGCGACCGGCGTGCTCACCGTCGAGGTCACGGCCGAGGCGCCGACCCAGCCGCCCGTCGCCCGCGACGACCGGATGTCCCCCGCGGACGTCCTCGGGCGCACGCAGGTCGAGGTCGCGGTGCTCGACAACGACGAGGACCCCGACGGGTCGGTCGGCACGCTCACCGTCGCCACCGACACGGTCGGCGTCACCGCGCGGGCGGGCGTCCTCTCGGTGCCCGTCCTCCCGACGGCGCAGGCGGTGCGCTACACGGTGACCGACCCCGACGGTCTGCGCGCGAGCGCGTTCGTGTGGGTGCCCGGCACCGACGGCCAGCGGCCCACGCTGCGCGCCGACCTCGCCCCGCTCACGGTGGTGAGCGGCGAGGAGCTGCGCGTGGACCTGACCGACGTCGTCGTGGTCGCGGCCGGCCGGGTGGTGCGCGTGACGCAGGCCGAGCGGCTGCAGGCGCTGCGCGGGACGCCGGGGCTCGTCGACGACCACACGGTCTCCTTCGTCTCCGACCCGGACTACTACGGGCCCGCCGCGCTCACGGTCGAGGTGATCGACACGCGCACGGTCGACGACCCGACCGGGCGCCGCGCCACGCTGTCGCTGCCGATCGACGTGACGCCGTCGGGCCACGAGCCGCCCGAGCTGCTGGGCCTCGCGGTCGACGCGGCCCTCGGCGAGGAGACCGCTGTCGAGCTCGGCCGGTACGCGTCCGACCCGAACGACGACCCCCTGACCTTCCGGACCGAGGACGTGCCCGCCGCGCTGACCGTGCGGGTCGCCGCCGACGGCGTCCTGACGCTCGAGCCCGCCGCGGGCACGCCGGTGGGCACCGTGCTGACCTTCACCGTCGTCGCTTCGGACGGCGAGAGCGAGACGGCCGCGACGGCGACGGTCACGGTGACCGCGTCCGGCGCGCCCCTCGCGACGGTCGTGGACGACGTCGTCGACGACGCCAACCAGGGCGAGACGTACCAGGTCCCCGTGCTCGACAACGACGTCTCGCCGATCCCGGGCGAGCGCCTGGAGGTCGCCGCCGTCCTGCTCGAGTCCGGCACGGCCGACGTGAGCACCGACGGGCGGACGGTCACGGTGACTCCCGCGGAGACGTTCGTGGGCACGGTCGTCGTCGCCTATACCGTCGCGGACGCGACGGGCGACCCCTCGCGGCAGGTCGTCGGCCGGGTGCGGCTGACCGTGCGCGGCGTGCCCGACGCGCCTGGCACCCCGACCGTGGTCGAGGTCCGCAGCCACACCGCCGTGCTGTCCTGGGCGCCGCCGCGCAACAACGGCGCCGAGATCACGGGCTACGAGGTGTCGATCCTCGGCGAGGGCGGCGGCACGCGCGCCTGCCCGGCGACCACGTGCACCGTCGACGGCCTCACCAACGACCGCCCGTACCGCTTCACGGTCGTCGCGGTGAACGAGGTCGGCCCGTCCGAGCCGTCCGCGCAGTCCGGCGAGATCCGGCCCGACGCCGTCCCCGACCCGCCCGCACCGCCCACCCTGGTCTTCGGCGACCACAGCCTCACCGTCAGCTGGTCGAACCGCGACTACGGCGGCGAGCGGTCAGCGATCGCGTCCGTGACCCTCGAGATCTCCCCGCCGCCGTCGTCCGGCATCGGGCAGCGCGCCGGGGTGACCGGGACGTCGATCGTCTGGGACGGCCTCGACAACGGCACCGCCTACCGGGTGCGCGTGCAGGCCGTGAACAACGCCGGCCCGTCCGACTGGAGCGCGTACTCCGCCGCCGAGATCCCCGCGGGCGTGCCCGACGCGCCCGGCACACCGACGACGTCGATGCTCGAGCCCGTCGGCGGCTCGGCCCAGATGCTCGTCTCGTGGGCCGCGCCGGCGTCCGACAACGGCGACGCCGTGAAGCGGTACACGCTCCAGGTGTTCCACGGCGGGGCGCTGCCCGAGCAGACCCTGGACGCCGGGACCGCGCTGTCGCAGGCGGTCACCGTGAGCACCTCCGAGACGCCGTACACCTACCGCGTCGTCGCCACGAACAAGGCCGGGGACTCCGCGCCGAGCGCGCCGTCCGCCCCGCGCCAGGCCGTGGTGCCGCCGGGCGCCGTGACCGGCCTGACGGCGTCGGCGACCGGCGGGAACGGGACCCTCGCCCTGGCCTTCGGCGACGCGCCGCGCAACGGCGCCACCGCCGGGCAGATGAGCTACCAGGTGTCGCTCAGCGGCGGTGGCTGGGGGGCGCTCGCGGGCAACCGGCAGGTCGGCGGCCTCGCGAACGGCACCACCTACTCCGTGCAGGTCCGCGCGGTCTCCACCGTGGACGGCGCGCAGTACGTCGGCCCGGCCGTCGCCGCGGGGTACACGGGGAACAACGCGTCCGGCTCCGGCGTCGCGCCCTACGGGCCGCTGGCCCAGCCGTCGGTCAGTGCGACCGGAGGCGCGACGAGCGTCAGCCTCGCCGCGACCGCCACAGCGAACGGGTGCGGTGTGACGCTGCACTACCGCGTCGACGGCGGCGCGTGGCAGACGGCGGCGACCTCGTGGAGCGGGAGCGTCGGCAACGGCTACAGCCAGGGCCACTCGATCGAGGCGTACGCGACGGACGGCTGTGGGCAGACGACCGCGAGCCGCAGCGCCTCGGCGAGCAGCGGCCCGCCGCCGATGTCCGCGACGGCGTCCAAGGGCGCCCGCATGAACGACGCGGTGTGCACCGGTGCGGCATGCGCCTACATCAACCTGACCGTCACCAACGTCCCGGCGGGGTCCTATCGCCTGGCCTGCTGGTCCGACAACGGCGGCGAGGGCGTCTACTACACCACCCAGCCCGTCTCGGTCCCGGCCAACGGAACGATCCAGAGCCCCTGCTACTACGGCTACTCGGGTACCCGGGTCCGTCTCGAGGTGATCGGCGTGATCACGACGCCATGGATCACGTGGTGAACAAGGAGAACTCGATGAACCCTGCACCCACGCCCGACCAGGCGGCCTGGTTCCACCAGACGTTCGAGGCGCTCGTCGACAACATCGGGCACGCCGTGCTCGGCAAGAGCCAGGTGGTCCGCCTCGCTCTCACCTGCATGCTCGCCGAGGGACACCTGCTCCTGGAGGACGCGCCCGGCACCGGCAAGACGTCGCTGGCCCGCGCCATCGCGGCGACCGTGCAAGGCACCCACAACCGCATCCAGTTCACCCCGGACCTGCTGCCGAGCGACGTCACGGGCGTGTCGATCTACGACCAGGCGAGCCGCACGTTCGACTTCCACCGCGGCCCGATCTTCGCCTCGATCGTGCTCGCGGACGAGATCAACCGCGCCTCGCCCAAGACGCAGTCCGCCCTCCTGGAGGTCATGGAGGAGGGCCAGGTCACGGTCGACGGCACCACCCACCGCGCTCCCGCGCCGTTCATGGTCATCGCGACCCAGAACCCCATCGAGCAGGCCGGCACCTACCGGCTGCCCGAGGCGCAGCTCGACCGGTTCCTCATGAAGACCGAGATCGGCTACCCCGACCACCTGGCGACCGTGGAGATCCTCAGCGGCGCCAAGGAGAAGGACCCGGCGTCGCACCTGCCGGCACGCATCACGACCGACGCCGTCATCAAGATGGCGGCGCTCGCCTCCGACGTCCACGTGGACCCCACGGTCCTCGAGTACGTCTCCCACCTGGCCCGCGCCACGCGCGACGACGCCGACACGCGCCTGGGCGTCTCCGTCCGCGGCGCGCTCGCCCTGATCCGCACCGCCAAGGTCTGGGCGGCCGCGCACGGGCGCACCTTCGTGCTGCCGGACGACATCAAGGAGCTCGCGCACCCGGTCTGGAACCACCGTCTCGTCCTCGACCCCGAGGCCGAGTTCGCCGGTGCCACCGCCGCGGGCGTCCTCGGCCGCGTCCTCGCCGACGTGGCCGCCCCCCAGGAGCGTCGGACCGTCGCATGACCCAGGTGCTCGACCGGCTGGCCGCCCTCCGGCCACCCCGCCTCCGGCTCGCGGTCCCGCCGGCGCTGCTGCGCGCCCGCGAGCAGGTGACCGACGTCGTCGGGCGCGGGCTGCGGGGGGTGCGG
>AXCX01000219.1 GCA_000767215.1 Actinotalea fermentans ATCC 43279 = JCM 9966 = DSM 3133 | reverse complement strand
CGCCGCGGGCGTCCCGCGGTCGGCGGGCCGTGCCGCGCGACGGCCGCCCGTGGGCGACTGCTTGCGGGGCCGGGGTGGCGTGGACGGCGTCACGATCCTGAACCTACCGAGGGCTCGGAGCTCGCGACATTCGGCGTCGCGGACGGGTGGAGGCGTCCTGCGCGCGGGCGGTCCTCGTGGCGGGGCGCCAGGGCCGGGCGTCGCGCGGGTCGGGGCAGCGGGGGATGGGGGCTGCGACGTCGCACGGCGAGAGTGTAAGCGCTTGCAGGGCGGCGGTGATCACCACCACGCGGTGGCGCCGTCCTGCCCTGCGCCAGCCGGGTGAAACCTCTGTGGCGCCCACCACGTGAGACGCCGGCATCGGTGCGCTGACCTGCACCATCGCGTGAGCGGGATGTAAGCGCTTGCAGCAACCGCTGGAACCCGACGTTCGGGACCGCGTAGGGTGCCCGCCGTGAGAGCAATCCGACGTTTCACCGTCCGCACCGTGCTGCCCCCCGAGCTGGTGCCCCTCGATGAGCTGGCGCACAACCTGCGCTGGTCGTGGCACGCGCCCACGCGTGACCTCTTCGCCGGCATCGACCCCGCCCTCTGGGCGCAGGTCCACGGCGACCCGGTGGCGCTCGTGGGCGCCCTCAGCCCCGACCGCCTCGCCGCCCTGGCAGCCGATGGCGCCTTCGTCGCCCGTGTGCGCGGCGCCTTGGACGACCTGCACGCCTACCTCGCGGCGCCCCTGTGGTACCAGACGGAGGCCGTCGCTGCGGCGGGTGGCGACACGTCCGCCCTGCCGGCCGCGATCGCCTACTTCTCGCCCGAGTTCGGCATCACCGGCGTCCTGCCCCAGTACTCCGGCGGCCTGGGCATCCTGGCGGGCGACCACCTCAAGAGCGCGTCCGACCTGGGCGTGCCGCTGGTCGGCGTCGGGCTGCTGTACGGCGCGGGCTACTTCAAGCAGAGCCTGACCCGCGACGGCTGGCAGGTCGAGTCCTACCCGCTGTCGGACCCGGACGGCCTGCCCCTGTCGCTGCTGCGCGAGGCGGACGGCACGCCGGCCCGGGTGTCCCTCGACCTGCCCGGCGGGCGCACGCTGCACGCCGCGGTCTGGAAGGCCGACGTCGGCCGCGTGCCGCTGCTGCTGCTCGACTCGAACGTGCCCGAGAACGACGACCTCGCCCGCCGCGTCACCGACCGCCTCTACGGCGGTGGCGGTGAGCACCGCCTGCAGCAGGAGCTGCTGCTCGGCGTCGGCGGCGTGCGGGCCCTGCGCGTGTGGTCGCGGCTGTCCGGGGCACCGGTCCCGGAGGTCTACCACACCAACGAGGGGCACGCCGGGTTCCTCGGCATCGAGCGGATCCGCGAGCTCGTCGCGGGCGAGGGCCTGACCTTCGCTGAGGCGCTCGAGGCCGTCCGTGCCGCCACCGTGTTCACCACGCACACGCCCGTCCCGGCCGGCATCGACCGGTTCGAGGCCTCGCTCGTCGCGCAGTACTTCGACGGCGGGAACGCGATCCCCGGCGTTCCGGTGGCCGACGTCCTCGCCCTCGGTGCGGAGGACTACGAGGGCGGCGACCCGACGCTGTTCAACATGGCCGTCATGGGCCTGCGGCTCGGCGGGCGCGCCAACGGCGTCTCGCTGCTGCACGGCGCCGTGTCCCGCGGGATGTTCAGCGGCCTGTGGGCCGGGCTGGACGAGGCCGAGGTGCCGATCACGTCGATCACCAACGGCGTGCACGGCCCGACCTGGACCGACCCGAAGCTCGCCGAGCTCGCGACGTCGCGGCTGGGCCAGCACGAGCTCGCCGACGGCTCCGGCTGGCAGCGCACCGACGGCGTGGACGACCAGGCGCTGTGGGGCATGCGTCGGACGCTGCGGGCGCAGCTCGTCGCCGACGCGCGCGAGCGGGTGCGCGACTCCTGGCGCCGGCGCGGCGCGAGCGGTGCCGAGCTGGGCTGGGTCGAGGAGATCCTCGACCCGGACGTGCTCACCATCGGCTTCGCGCGCCGGGTCCCGACGTACAAGCGGCTCACCCTGATGCTGAGCGACCCGGAGCGGCTCAAGAGCCTCCTGCTGCACCCCGAGCGGCCGATCCAGATCGTCGTCGCGGGCAAGTCGCACCCGGCCGACGACCAGGGCAAGCGGCTCATCCAGCAGCTCGTGCGGTTCGCCGACGACCCGGAGGTCCGCCACCGGATCGTCTTCCTGCCGAACTACGACATCGACATGGCGCAGACGCTCGTCCCGGGCTGCGACGTGTGGCTGAACAACCCGCTGCGCCCGCTCGAGGCGAGCGGCACGTCGGGCATGAAGGCCGCGCTCAACGGCGGCCTCAACCTCTCGATCCTCGACGGCTGGTGGGACGAGTGGTTCGACGGCGAGAACGGCTGGGCGATCCCCACCGCCGACGGCGTCGAGGACCCGGACCGTCGCGACGACCTCGAGGCCGCCGCGCTGTACGACCTGATCGAGAACCAGGTCGCGGCGCGCTTCTACGACGTCGACGCGCGCGGCATCCCCGTGACCTGGCTCGAGATGGTGCGGCACACGCTCGCCACGCTCGGCCCGAAGGTCCAGGCCACCCGCATGGTCGCCGAGTACGTCCAGCGCCTCTACGCGCCCGCCGCGCAGTCGGGCCGTGCCCTGGACGGCCCGGGCTACCCGGCCGCGCGCGAGCTCGCGGCCTGGAAGGCCCGCGTGCACGCCGCGTGGCCGGCGGTCCGTGTCGACCACGTGGAGTCCGGCGGCGTCGGTGAGGTCGCGCAGGTGGGCGAGGTGCTGCACGTGCGCGCCTACGTCACCCTCGGCGACCTCGAGCCGAAGGACGTCGCGGTGCAGGTGGCCTACGGCCGCGTCTCGGAGGCCGACGACCTGTCCGGCGTCCGGCTCGCGGACCTGGCCTGGGCGGAGACCTACGAGGGTGGCCGGCACGCGTTCGCGGGCGAGGTCCGGCTCGAGGCGTCCGGCCCGTTCGGGTACACCGTCCGCGTGGTGCCCGCGCACGAGCACCTGGTGTCCGTGGCCGACACGGGCCTGGTGACGAACGCGGGCTGACCCCGCGCACGGAGCGCCGCTGTTGTGACGGGTGGGGCTGGTGTGGATGCTGAGGCGTCCCACCAGCCCCGTTCGTCGCTCTGGTCACAGGTGCGGCGCGGGCCGCCCCTCAGGACGTGTACAGGCGCAGCGAGAGCGGCTCGACCACCAGCGTGGTGCCGGGGGAGAGCTCGGTCTCCGCTGCGGCCCCGACCAGGCCGGGGTGCTCGGCCGCGCTGTCCCAGGCCAGCGTCCAGGCCGCCGCGCCCGGTCGCAGCCCCGCGGCCACGGTGAACTCGACCGGGTCCAGCGAGCCGTTCGCGATGAGCAGCACCGCGCTGCCGTCCGCCGCGACCCGCACCATCTGCAGGGACCGGACGCCCGGGTCGTGCCACGCGCCGTGGTCGAAGACGCCGCCGTCGGCGCGGCGCCACTCCAGGTCCGGGCGGTCGTCACCGCGCGCGACCCGCGCCGGGACGGGGCGGCCGGTGTAGAAGCCCCAGCTCCGCAGCGCCGGCAGCTCCCGCCGCAGGCGGAAGAGGTGGCGCGCGGTCGCCAGCAGGTCTTCCCGGTGCTCGTCGAGCTCCCAGTCGAGCCACGAGATGGTGTTGTCCTGGCAGTAGGCGTTGTTGTTGCCGCCCTGGGTGCGCCCGAGCTCGTCGCCGGCCGTGATCATCGGGGTCCCGGCGGAGAAGGCGAGCATGCCTATCAGGTTGCGCTGCGAGCGTCGGCGCAGGGGCAGGATCTCGACGCCGATCGCGGGGTCGCGGACGGGCCCGTCGATGCCGTGGCTCCAGGACAGGTTGTTGTCCGAGCCGTCCCGGTTGCCCTCGCCGTTCGCCTCGTTGCGCTTGTGGTCGTACGTCACGAGGTCGGCGAGCGTGAACCCGTCGTGCGCGGTGACGAAGTTCACCGACGCGACGACCCCGCGGGAGGCCGGCGGGTCACCGTGGCCGAACAGGTCCGCCGAACCCGACAGACGGGTGGCGAGCTCGCGCACGCCGTGCCCGGGCCGACCGTGCGAGCGGTGCGCCGGGTCGGAGAGCCAGAAGGTCCGGACGCCGTCGCGGAACCGGTCGTTCCACTCGGCCATCGGCTCCGGGAAGGCCCCCGTGCGCCAGCCGCCCGGGCCCAGGTCCCACGGCTCGGCGATGAGCTTGCGGTCGCTGAGCACGGGGTCCGTCTGCAGGGCCACGAGGAACGGGTGCTGCGGGGTGAAGCCGGCGCCGTCGCGCCCGAGCGTGACGGCCAGGTCGAACCGGAAGCCGTCGATGCCGACCTCGCCGGCCCAGTACCGCAGCGAGTCCAGCGCCAGCTGCACGACGCGCGGCCGGCGGAAGTCCAGCGTGTTGCCGCACCCGGTGAGGTCGGCGAACCGGGCGGGCGTGGCGCCGTGGTGCAGGTAGTACACCGTCGGGTCCAGGCCGCGCCAGGACAGCTGGGGGCCGTCGGTGCCGCCCTCGCAGGTGTGGTTGTACACGACGTCGAGGACGACCTCGATGCCCGCCGCGTGCAGCAGCCGCACCATGCCCTTGACCTCGGCGAGCACCGCACCCGGTCCCGCCGCGCGCGCCTGCCGCGTCGCGTAGTCGGGGTGCGGCGCGAAGAACCCGAGGGTGTTGTACCCCCAGTAGTTGGTCAGCCCGCGGGCGACGAGGTGCGGCTCGCTCGCGATGGCCTGGATCGGCAGCAGCTCGAGCGTGGTGACGCCGAGGGA
>AXCX01000218.1 GCA_000767215.1 Actinotalea fermentans ATCC 43279 = JCM 9966 = DSM 3133 | reverse complement strand
TGCGCCAGCCCGGCGTAGGTCCCGCGCAGGTCCTCCGGGACGCCCGGGAGCCTCTGCGTCAGCCCGCGCACGTGCGCCTCGTAGATCACCGTGTCCGGCCACGGGACGTGCGGCCGCGGCACGGGGTCGCCGCCGAACGCCTCGTCGACGACGACGGCGTGCGGCACGTGGGCGCGGGAGTCGCTCGGGTCCGGCTGCGGCGTGCCGTCGGGCGTGCGCCCGGACTCGTCGAGCCGCTGCCCGTGGACCTCCTGACCGAGGCGCACCTCGCCGACGATCCCGCGGGCGTACGGGTCGAGCAGCAGCTTCGCGGGGTTGTACCGCAGGCCCGCGTCGGGGTCCCAGCGGCCGTGCGCGCGCAGGCCGTAGTGCTGGCCCGCGACGACGCCGGGCACGTGCGCGTGCCAGACGCCGTGCACGGGCCCCGCGAGCGGGATCCGCCGTTCACGCCAGCCGTCGTCGGCCGTCGCGTCGGGGTCGAGGAGGCACAGCTCGACGGCGTCGGCGTGCGAGGCGAGGACCGCGACGTCGATGCCGTCCCCGGCGAGGCGCACGCCGAGCGGCGGGACGGGGCGGCCGGGGGTCACGGCACAAGTCTGACGTACCGATGTGACCGTTCACGCCCGGCGGTCGTCGGGTGAACCGCGTCCGGCGCCCGGGGTAGCCTTCCAGGGGCCTGTGGACCGTGAGAGCTGAGGTGCGATGAGGATCGTCGTGTGCGTGAAGCACGTGCCCGACCTGCAGGGCGAGCGCCGGTTCACCGACGCCGGCCGCGTGGACCGCGAGGGCGCCGACGGCACCCTGAACGAGCTGGACGAGAACGCGGTCGAGGCCGCGTTGCGCCTGGTCGAGGCGCACGGCGGCGACGTGACGGTGCTCACCATGGGACCGGACGACGCCGAGGACGCGGTGCGCCGGGGCCTGCAGATGGGTGCGCACCGGGCGGTCCGGGTGACGGACGACGCGCTGGCCGGTTCCGACGCGTTCGGGACCGCGCACGCGCTCGCGGCCGCGGTACGCCGGCTCGGCGAGGAGGCGCCCGTCGACCTCGTCGTGACGGGCATGGCGGCGCTCGACGGCCTGATGTCCGTCGTGCCCACGCTGCTCGCGGCCGAGCTCGACCTGCCCCAGCTCACGCTCGCCGCCCACCTCGAGGCGGCCGAGGGCGACGGCGCCACGGTGCTGCGGGTGCGGCGCGACCTCGACCACGTGAGCGAGGTGCTCGAGGCGGCGCTGCCGGCGCTCGTGAGCGTCACCGACCAGGCCAACGAGGCGCGGTACCCGGCCTTCGCGGGGATCATGGCGGCGCGCAAGGCCACCGTGGACGTCTGGACGGTCGCCGACCTCGGTCTCGACCCTGCGCGCCTGGGCGACGCCGGTGCCCGTACCCGCGTCATCGAGGCCACCGAGCGTCCCGCCCGCGAGGGCGTGCTCGTCACCGACACGGGCGATGCCGGGGTGCGGCTCGCCGGCTACCTCGCCGAGAACGGACTCCTGGCATGAGCGGCTCCGCGATCGTCCTCGTCGTCGTGGAGCAGCACGGCGGCACCCTGCGCGCCTCGGCCACCGCGCTGCTGACCGCGGCGCGTGCCCTCGGCGAGCCGCAGGCGGTGTGGTTCGGGGCCGAGCCCGGCGCCGACGCGCTGGCGGTCCTGGGTGCCCATGGCGCGCGCGTCGTGCACGTCG
>AXCX01000217.1 GCA_000767215.1 Actinotalea fermentans ATCC 43279 = JCM 9966 = DSM 3133 | reverse complement strand
CGGCCGTCCAGCCGGGACGCTCGGCGAGGACGGCCCGTTCCTCGAGCGAGCGCAGGAGCGCGCGGAACCGGTCCAGCACGGCCTCGCTCCACCGGCCGGCCGCGGCGAGGGCGTCGGCGCTCGCGCGCATCTCGGCCGCCGACCGCGCGTCGTCCTCGAAGACCTCCGTGGACGCGCGGGCGCGGCGGGCGCGCCGGACGGGACCGGTGTAGAGCAGCACGGCCACGAGGACGACGGCGAGGATCGCGACGAGGACCAGGCCCGCGGTCCGCGCGTCGACGTTGACCGCGGAGGCCCGCGCGTCGTTGACGAGGTCGACGAGCCACTCGACGATCCGGTCGAGCAGGCTCTGGCCCTGGTGGTAGATCGGGTCGGCGAGCTCGGCCTCCGCCCACTCGCGCGCGGTCCCGGCGTCCGGGTCCACGGGGACGTCCTGGAGGATGCGGGCCGCCGGCCACACCCAGGGTGACGTCACGCCGGCCGCCCCTGGCCGGCCTCGGCGGCGCGGGCGAGCTGGACGTCCAGTCCCTCCTTGCGGATGCGGACGTCGATGTACTGCAGGGCGACGACGGCCGCCAGGAAGATGGCCGGGATCGTGTAGGCCACCGCCATGCCGATCGTGGTCGCGGCGATGTAGCCGCCGGAGGTGGCGCCGTCGGGCGTGGTCGCCGCGATGATGCCCCCGATGATGCTGGTGGGCACCGCCAGCACCTGGCTCACGACCTGCGCGATGAGCTGGGCGAGGAGGTTGATGCCGAGGATCCGCCAGAACGAGCCCCGGGTGAGGCGCCAGGCCCGCGCGATCGTGGGGAACAGGCGCCGGCCCTCGAGCATGAGCACCGGCGGAACGAAGATCAGCCGGATGGTGACCCAGAAGATCCCGACGACGAGCCCGAGGCCGCCCAGCACGCCGATGACGCCGGCGAGCGCGCCGGACGCCGTCGCCGCGGCGGCGACGATGAGGATGAACACCACGATGACGACGACGAGAGCCGTCGACTGGAGCAGCGTGTAGCCGCCGACGAGCAGGACCCGCTTCCAGTACTGGCGCCACAGGTCGCCCACCGCGACCTTCTGCCCGATGACGGACCGGCTCACCGACACGGTCAGCACGCCCGTGAGCACGATGCCCGCGAGCACGAGGAACGGGATCATCGCGTACATCGAGTACAGCGACGCGATGAAGTCGTCGCCGCCGTCGGCCGTGAACTCGGACGGGAGGTTCGCGTCGACGAGCGCGGCGACGGACGGGATGACCAGCCACCAGGCCAGCCCGCCCACGATCGCGGCGACGCCGACGACGATCGCGCTGAACCCGAACATCACGCGCGGGTTGGCGCGGATGGAGCGGAAGGCACCGTCGTAGATCTCACCGAGGGTCAGGGGGCGCAGCGGCACGACGCCGCGCTGGACGGGCGCGGGGACGTAGCCGGCGGGTGCGTACTGGGGCTGGCCGTACTGGGGCTGCCCGTACTGAGGTTGCCCGTACTGGGGCCCGCCGTACTGGCGCCCGCTGTACGGCGGCGTGACCGGCGGCGTCGCGGCCGGGGGCGGCCCGTAGCCCGGGGGCGCCGCGTCCTGCCCGCCCCACGACCACCCGTTCGATGCGTCCTCGCCCGGGCGGGGCTGCTCCTGCGGCTCGCTCACGCCTCACTCCTCGATGCCGTCGGCTGCCGTCGGCGTGGCGACGGGCGCCCCGCGGACCGCGCCCATCGTGCCACGGCGGAGGCCGCCAGGCGGGAGGGTAGGGCGGCCGAGAGTCGGTGGGCGACGCCGTCGGGACGTACCTCACCCGCGGGGCGTTCGCGGCGTCCGGCCCGCGGGTGCCACGATGGGCGCATGAAGGGTCGTGTCCTGGTGGTCGACGACGACGTCGCCCTCGCCGAGATGATCGGCATCGTCCTGAAGTCCGAGGGCTTCGAGCCGCTCTTCTGCGCGCACGGCGACGAGGCGCTGGAGGCGTTCCGCACGGGTCAGCCCGACCTGGTGCTGCTCGACCTCATGCTGCCCGGCAAGGACGGCAACGAGATCTGCCGCCTGATCCGGGCGGAGTCGGGCGTGCCGATCGTCATGCTCACCGCCAAGAGCGACACCGTCGACGTCGTCCTGGGGCTGGAGTCCGGCGCCGACGACTACATCTCGAAGCCGTTCAAGCCCAAGGAGCTCATCGCGCGGGTCCGCGCACGGCTGCGCCGCACGGACGAGCCCAGCCCGGAGCACCTGACCATCGGCGACCTGGAGATCGACGTCACAGGCCACCGCGTCTCGCGCGACGGCGTGACGATCCCGCTCACGCCGCTCGAGTTCGACCTGCTGGTGGCGCTGGCGCGCAAGCCGTGGCAGGTCTTCACGCGCGAGGTGCTCCTCGAGCGCGTCTGGGGCTACCGGCACGCGGCCGACACCCGCCTCGTGAACGTCCACGTGCAGCGGCTGCGCTCCAAGGTCGAGCACGACCCCGAGGACCCGAAGATCGTGGTGACCGTGCGCGGCGTCGGATACAAGGCGGGCACCGGGGCGCCGTGAGCGCGCGGGTCGCCACCTGGCCGGCACGCGCCGCGCGGTTGGGCCGGCGCGTCGGGGGCCGGGTCGCGCTGCTCGTGCGGGGTGTGGTGAGCCGGTGGCGCGGCTCGCTGCAGCTGCGCGTCATCAGCTCCGCCCTCGTGCTCGGCATCGTCGCCGTGGGCGTCCTCGGGTGGTTCCTGTCCGACCGCGTGGCCTCCGGCCTGTACGACGACCGGCGTGAGCAGCTGCTCGCCGACTCGGCCGCCTCCAGCCAGCAGGCGCAGCGACGCTTCACCGCGTCCGCGGCCGACCGGTCGACCGACCAGGACCTCGAGCGGCTCCTCCAGGACGTCATCGGGCAGCTGCGCGTGGGCGGCACGGGTGAGCGCCGCGAGGTGTTCGTGCTGCGGTCACCCGGGCAGAACACGAGGCTGTTCGCGAACGACCAGGCGACGGACCCCAACCTCGTCGGCCTCATCCCGAGCGAGCTGCGCGCGGCGGTGCGCGAGTCGCAGGTCCAGCTGTGGATGCCCGTCGGCATCCCGCCGGGGGAGTCGGCGTCCGGCGCGCTCGAGACCGGTGAGGGGGACGCCGCAGGCCCGCTCGCGCCGGGGATCCTCGTCGGGTCCACCGTCACCGTGCCGACGGCGGGCGCCTACGAGCTCTACTACCTGTACGACCTGTCGCCCGAGCAGCAGACGCTGGAGTTCCTGCAGCGCGTGCTGCTGCTCGGCGCCGTCGCCCTGGTGGTGCTGCTCGGCGCCCTGACCTGGCTCGTGACCCGGCAGGCCGTGCTCCCGGTGCGAGCCGCCGCGCGCGTGGCGGAACGGCTCGCGGACGGGCTCCTCGCCGAGCGGATGACGGTGCGGGGCGTGGACGAGATGGCCACGCTCGCGCGGTCGTTCAACGAGATGGCGGAGAGCCTGCAGACGCAGATCCAGCGCATGGAGGACCTGTCGCGCCTGCAGCGGCGGTTCGTGTCCGACGTCTCCCACGAGCTGCGCACGCCGCTGACGACGATCCGCATCGCCGCCGAGATCCTGCACGCGGCCCGCGAGGACCTGGACCCGGCGGCCGCACGGTCCGCGGAGCTCCTGCGCACCCAGCTCGACCGGTTCGAGGCGCTGCTCGCCGACCTGCTCGAGATGAGCCGGTTCGACGCCGGCGCGGCCATGCTCGACGCCGAGCGCCGCGACGTCCGCGACGTCGTCGTGGCGGCGGTCGACCAGGCCTCGGCCCTCGCCTCGCGGCGCGGGGTCTGGCTCGAGGCCGACCTGCCCGACGAGCCCGTCGTCGCGGACGTCGACCCGCGCCGGGTCGAGCGCATCCTGCGGAACCTGCTGGTCAACGCGATCGAGCACGCCGAGGGGACGCCGGTGGAGGTCCGGCTCGCGGCCGACGCGCGGGTGCTCGCCGTTCGTGTGCGCGACCACGGCATCGGGATGACGCCCGAGGAGGCCGAGCACGTCTTCGACAGGTTCTGGCGCGCGGATCCCGCCCGGGCGCGCACCACCGGCGGCACCGGCCTCGGCCTGGCGATCTCGCAGGAGGACGCCAACCTGCACGGCGGCCGCCTCGAGGTCTGGGCCAGGCCCGGCCAGGGGGCGTCCTTCCGCCTCACGCTCCCGCGCCGCGCCGGCATCGTGGCCGACGCGTCGCCGCTGCCGCTGGAGCCCGAGGAGCAGCCCGCGTCCCGGCCGACCGTGGCCCTGGGCGGCCCGGGTGGCGCGGACCCCGCCGCCGTCCCCGACCTCGACAGGCTGGAGGCGTGATGGCCGGCCCGACCCGTGCCCGCAGTGCCGCGCTCGTGCTGGGGCTCGCCGCGGCCGCTCTCGCCGGCTGCGTCGCGATCCCGACGTCGGGCCCGATCGCCACCGGCAGCCCCGCCCCCGTCGACGAGAGCCCGCCCATCCCGCTCGCGGCGCTGCCCCAGCAGGACGACACGCCCGAGGGCATCGTCGCGGGCTTCTTCAGCGCCGCCCGCGCGGGCGTGTTCGACGACTTCGACGTCGCACGGGAGTTCCTGACGCGCAACGCCGACGCCGCCTGGGACCCGCGCGAGCGGCTCCTGGTCGCGGCGAGCGACCCGGAGCTGTCGATGGACGGCGACATGGTGGTCGCCGTCGTCGACCTGGCCGGCAGCGTGGACAGCGAGGGGGTGTTCCAGGAGGCGGCCCCCGGCTCGGAGGTGACGCTCTCGTTCGGCATGCAGCGCAACCACGCGAACCAGTGGCGCATCGCCGACCTCCAGAACGGCATCGTGATCCGCGACTCCGCGTTCGACGCCTCCTTCTCGCCGGTGCCCGTGTACTTCGCCACACCGGACTGGCAGATCGCCGTCCCCGAGGTGCGCTGGCTCCCGGACCAGAGCGCGTTGCGGCGGGCCGTGCTGGCGCTGTTCGACGGCCCGGCGCCGTGGCTCGCGGACGGCGTCGCGAACGCCGCCCCGCCGCTCGGCGCACCTGTGGAGGTGGCCGACCCGGGCGCGGACGGCGTCGTGACCATCGACCTGCCCGCCGAGGCGTTCCAGGAGAGCTGGGCCGACGAGCAGCGCGGCCACCTGCAGGCGCAGCTCGAGGCCACCCTCTTCACCGGGCGGCTGCGCGGTGCCGTGTCGTCCGTCGGGCTCACCGTGGCGAGCTCGAACGGCCCCGTGCCGCTGCCGGTGCAGCCGGACGAGGTGCCGACGCTGCTCACCGATCCTCAGCCCCGCTCGGGCCCTTACGCCGTCGTCGACGGCGTGATCGCCGACGTCAGCGGCGAGCTGGCCGAGCCGGTTGCCGACCTCCCCGCGGTCACGGACCTCGCGGCGCCCAACCATCCGGCGGTCAGCGCCGACGGGACGCTGTGGGTGCTGCTGGACGGCACGCGGCGGCTCGTCCTGCTGCCCGCGGGCGGCGCCGAACCGGAGACGCTCCTCGAGGGCGCCGACCTGCTCCCGCCGTCCGTCGACAGGTTCGGCTGGGTGTGGACGGGGGAGAAGGACTCCGCGGGTCTGCTCACCGCCGTCCTGCCCGACGGCACGACGGTCCCGGTCAACGCGCCGCTCCTGGCCGACCGCCAGCTCCGGTCGATGCGCGTGTCGCGGGACGGGGCGCGGATCGCCATCGCCTCGGTCGACGCCGACGGTCGCAGCACGATCCACGTGGCCTCCATCGTCCGCGCGGCGGACGAGGCGGGGGAGCCGAGGGCGCTCGGCGACGGGGCTCTGACCGTGGGCGCGTCGCTGACGGACGTGACGGAGCTCGCCTGGTCCACGGAGCAGGCGCTCGCCGTGCTGGGCACGGCCGCGGGCTCCGAGCAGCGGGCGGTCTACCTCGCCACGGTGGGCGGGCGCACCACCCTGCAGCAGGTCGTCGCCGAAGGCACCGTGGGGCTGGCGGCGGCCCGCGGCAACGACGGCATCTACGTCGTGGACACCGACGGGGTGCTCCGGCTGCTGCGCGGGTCGAGCTGGGTGGAGACCACGTCGGGCGTCGTGGACCCGGTCTTCCCCGGCTGATCACCCTGTGGACGGCCGGTCCGGGCGCGCCGGTGCGGCCACGCTGGGGCCGTGGGTCTGGGGCGTGGGGTGCTGGTCGCGGCGGCGAGGGACGTCGGGCGGCTCGTGCTGCCCGTCGAGTGCCCCGGGTGCGGCCGGCTCGACACGGTGCTCTGCCCGGCGTGCGCGCAGCTGCTGACCGCCCGCGCCGCGCGATGCGAGGAGGCGGTGCCGCGGCTGGACCGGATGGACGGCGCACCGCCCCCACCCGTCTGGGCGGTGGTGCCCTACGTCGGACCGGTGCGCGGCGTCGTGGTCGCCTGGAAGGACCGCGGCCGTGCCGATCTCACGCGGCCACTGGTCGCCGCGCTCGAGCGCACGGGGCGCGACCTGGCGCCGGCTCTCGGGGAGGTCGCCCGGTGGGGCGGGCTGGCCCTGGTGCCGGTGCCCACGACGGCGCGTGCCCGGCGTCGTCGGGGCGCGGACCTGGTCCGGCTGCTCGCGGACGG
>AXCX01000216.1 GCA_000767215.1 Actinotalea fermentans ATCC 43279 = JCM 9966 = DSM 3133 | reverse complement strand
CGTGGCGGGTGGCCGCGCGAGCGACGACCCGCAGGTGCACGACCGGCTCGTCCGCCTGGTCGAGGCCGAGGGCCTGGACACGGTGGCGGCGCTGTGGGCCGACAGCGCACCGGGGACGCTCCCGGGCGCGCTCTGGCGGCTGTACGCGCTGCGCGAGTGGGTGCGCCGGGACCCGCGCACCATCGCCGAGCGCTACCGGCTGGGTACCCAGCGCGCGCACGTGGCCGACGCCGTCGCCGGGGTCGCGAGCCCGCCGGGACCCGCGGAGGTGATGGCCGTGGCCGACGCGGTGCTGTCGGGGGTCTACACGGCGGACCTGGCCGTCGCGCTCGAGCGCGCGGGGGCCTTCTGCCGGGTGCTGGTCACCGGTTCGGCGCTGGACGCGGACCTGGTCGACGACGTCGACCTCGCCGGCCGCATGACGCGCGGCGCCTCGGGCCTGCTGCGGACCGCCGAGGAGCTCGAGGATGCCGCCCGTCTCTGGCGCGCGGGCCGCCTGGACTGACCCGGCCGCGGTATTCCCGGGCGGGCCGTGAAGGTTCTCACCTCGGTGCCGGGTTTCCGCCGCGGCGAGGGGCACTTACAGTGGGGGGACGACGCCGGGCCGCGGTAGCCCCGGGCTCCACTTTCCGCCGCTTCGAGCGGCCACGCGCCGAGAGGCGCTCCCGGCCCGGCGTCGTTCTCACCTCCCGCGGATGCCGTACGCCCGCGGCTGCTGCACCCCCGCAGATGCCGCCCCGCGGGCCCTGCGGGCGGCAACGCCCGGCAAGCACGAGGTGGACCGGGTATGAACAACCCGTGGCGCGGCGGTGAGAGCGCGACACCCCGGCGTTTGCGCGAGAGGCCCTCGACTGCCCTAGCCTGAGTCGACCGTGTGCTCTTCAGGACCGGGAGTCCCCTCGTGAGACTGCGCCTCACCCCGCGCAACGCTTCCTTCTTCGACCTCCTCGCCGAGTCGGCCAGCCACTTGGTGCGCGGAGCCGCGCTCCTGGCCGAGCTGCTGGGCGCGGACAAGGAGGACCGCAAGGCCATTGCCACGAAGCTCCGCGAGGCGGAACACGACGCGGACGAGGCGACGCACACGATCATGCGCAACCTCAACCAGACGTTCGTGACGCCGTTCGACCGGGACGACATCTACGGCCTCGCGAGCCGCCTGGACGACTGCATGGACGCGATGGAGGAGGCCGGGGACCTCGTCGTGCTCTACGAGCTCGGCGTGCTGCCGGAGCTGATCATCAAGCAGGTCGACGTCCTGCAGCGCTGCGCGGAGCTCACCGCCGACGCGATGCCGCGCCTGCGCTCGATGAAGAACCTCACCGAGTACTGGGTCGAGATCAACCGGCTCGAGAACGAGGGCGACCGGACCTACCGCCGGCTCGTCGCCGAGCTCTTCAACGACGGCCTCGAGCCGATCCAGGCGATGAAGCTCAAGGACGTCGTCGACACCCTGGAGGCGGCCGCCGACAGCTTCGAGCGGGTGGCCAACACGGTCGAGACGATCGCGCTCAAGGAGTCCTGAGCACGTGGAGCTCGTCCTCGTCGTCGTGGTCGTCGCGTTCGCGCTGGGGTTCGACTACACCAACGGCTTCCACGACGCCGCGAACGCCATCGCCACGTCGGTCTCGACGCGCGCGCTGACCCCCCGCGCGGCGCTCCTCATGGCCGCGGTGTTCAACCTCATCGGCGCGATGCTCGGCACCGAGGTGGCGCACACCATCGGCAGCGGCATCATCGACATCAACGAGGCTGACAGCCAGCACCTCGGGCTGGTCATGGTCCTGTCCGCCGTCATCGGCGCGATCGTGTGGAACCTCATCACGTGGTGGTTCGGCCTGCCGTCGTCGTCGTCGCACGCACTGATCGGCGCGCTCACCGGCGTCGGCATGGCCGCCGGGATCACCGTCCACTGGTCGGTGATCCTCGACAAGGTCGTCATCCCGATGGTGCTGTCCCCGGTGATCGGGTTCACCCTCGCGTTCTTCCTCATGGTCGCCCTGCTCTGGATGTTCAAGAACGCCAACCCGCACAAGGTGACCCGGCGCTTCCGCATCGCGCAGACCGCGTCCGCCGCGGCGATGGCGCTGGGCCACGGCCTGCAGGACGCGCAGAAGACGATGGGCGTCATTGTGCTCGCGCTCGTCGCGGGCGGCCTGCACGACGGCGACAGCATCCCGCTGTGGGTGAAGCTCGCCGCCGCCTCGGCGATCTCCCTGGGCACCTACTCCGGCGGCTGGCGGATCATGCGCACGCTGGGCCGCCGCGTCATCGAGCTCGACCCCGCCCGCGGGTTCGTCGCCGAGACGGTCGCCGCCTCGGTGCTCTACACGACGGCCTTCGCGTTCCAGGCGCCGGTCTCGACGACCCACACGATCACCTCGGCGATCATGGGCGTCGGCGCGACCAAGCGGGTGTCCGCGGTGCGCTGGGGCGTGGCGGGCAACATCGCGATCGCGTGGGTGCTGACCATCCCGGCCGCGGCCTCCGTCGCGGCGCTCATGTACTGGCTGCTCGCGGCCATCATCGGCTGACCGGCCCGGCCCGGCCGCCGCGACGTCCGTCCGCGACCCCTACTGGGGGTGCGGGGGCCGGTGCGTCTCCACGGCCACGACGCGCGCGTCGGGGCCGCGGCCCGCGACGTGCGCGACCAGCACCTCACCCGTGCGCAGCCACGGGTCGGCGTCGGGCACCGTGCCCGTGGTCCAGCGGCGGGTGGCGTCGGACAGCGCCGGGAGCACCGCGCCCAGCGCCGGCCGGTGCGTGCAGACGACGGCGTCCCGGGCCTCGGCGAGCAGGCCGGCGACCAGCTCTTCCGCCCGGCTCGGGTCGGTGCGCACGGCGTCCTCGGTGAGCGCGTCGACCTGCTGCGGGGTCAGCCCCGTGCGCGAGGCGTAGGGCGTCATCGTGCGCAGGCAGCGCGCCCACGGGCTCGTGACGACCTCGGCGACGCCGAACGCGGACAGGACCTCCACGAGCGCTCGCGCCTGCGCCTCGCCCTGCGCGGTGAGCGGCCGGCTGGCCTCCCCTCGCGTCCACGCGGACCGCTGCTTGGCGCGGCCGTGGCGCGCGACGGCGAGGACCCGCGTCGCGAGGCGCCCCGCGGCGTGCAGCTCGGTGACGACGGCGAGGGGCTTGCGGTCGGTCGGGCGGGTGAGCAGGTCCGCCGCCGTCGGCGCGGAGACCCACACGACGTCGTCGATCTCGGTGAGCGGGGCGCTGTGCACCAGGTCGCGGGCGTCCAGCGCGGCGGCGTCGGCGTCGGTGGCCACGCGGGCCGCCCAGTAGCGCACCTCCTTGCGGGAGCCGTCGGGCATCCGGTAGCGCAGGGTCGGCAGCGGCGCCCCGAGCACGACGGGCGTCCCGGTCTCCTCGGCCACCTCGCGGCACGCGGCCCCCGGCACGGACTCGCCGGGGTCGAGCTTGCCCTTGGGCCAGGACCAGTCGCGGTAGCGGGGCCGGTGGATGAGGGCGACCTCCAGCCGCCCGCCGCGCTCACGCCAGGGGATGGCCCCCGCGGCGTGGACGACGGGATCCGCGGCGACGCGGCCGCTCACCTGTCGCGCGCCGGACGGCGGCGCTGGTGGCGGGCGATCAACGTCTCCTGGAGGTCGCGCAGCCGGTGGCCGTGCGTGTCGCGCGCGTGCCGGCGCCACGTGCCGTCGGGCTCCAGCCGCCACGACGCGGTGTGGTCGTCCATGGAGAGGTCGAGGAGCTCGATGAGCTCGGCGGCGTGGTCCGGGCCGACGCTCAGGAGCACCTCCATCCGGCGGTCGAGGTTGCGGTGCATGAGGTCGGCCGAGCCGATGAGCACCTCTGGCTCGCCGTCGTTCGCGAAGGCGTAGATGCGCGCGTGCTCCAGGAAGCGACCGAGGATCGAGCGCACCCGGATGGTCTCCGAGAGGCCCGGGACGCCCGCGCGCACGGCGCAGATGCCCCGCACCACCAGGTCGATGGGGACGCCGGCCTGCGACGCCCGGTAGAGCGCGTCGATCGTCGCCTCGTCGACGATCGAGTTCACCTTGATCCGGATCCACGCGGGCTTGCCGGCCAGGTGGTTGACCGTCTCCCGCCCGATCCGCTCGATCAGCCCGGTGCGCATCGCGCGCGGCGCGACCAGCAGGCGGTTGAACCGCGCCTTGGGCGCGTAGCCGGAGAGCTGGTTGAACAGGCGCGTGAGGTCCTGGCCCACCTCGGGGTCGCACGTGAGGACGCCCAGGTCCTCGTACAGGCGCGCCGTCTTCGGGTTGTAGTTGCCCGTGCCGACGTGGCAGTAGCGGACGAGCCCGTCGTCCTCCTGGCGCACCACGAGCGAGAGCTTGCAGTGCGTCTTCAGCCCGACGATGCCGTAGACGACGTGCACGCCCGCCTGCTCGAGCTTGCGCGCCCAGGAGATGTTGGCCTGCTCGTCGAACCGGGCCTTGATCTCCACGAGCGCGAGGACCTGCTTGCCCGCCTCGGCCGCGTCGATGAGGGAGTCGACGATCGGGGAATCGCCCGACGTCCGGTAGAGCGTCTGCTTGATGGCCAGCACCTGCGGGTCGGCCGCGGCCTGGGCGAGGAACGCCTGGACGCTCGTGGCGAACGAGTCGTAGGGGTGGTGCAGCAGGATGTCGCGGCGACGCATCGCGGCGAGCACGTCCGTCGCCATCGCCGTCTCCACCTCCGCGAGGCCGCGGTGGGTGCCGCCGACGAAGCGCGGGTAGGACAGGTCCGTCCGGTCGAGGTCGGCGATGAGGTCGAGGCCGGTGAGGTCCAGCGGCGCCGGGAGCTCGTACACCTCGGCGGGGTCGACGCCGAGCTCGCGCGCGAGCAGCTCGCGCACGCGCGGCGCGATGTCCTGCGCCACCTCGAGCCGCACGGCCGGGCCGAACCGCCGGCGCAGCAGCTCCTTCTCCATGGCCTGGAGGATGTTCTCGGCGTCGTCCTCCTCGACCTCCACGTCCTCGTTGCGGGTGACGCGGAAGGTGTGGTGCTCGCGCACCTCCATGCCGGGGAAGAGCTGGTCCAGGTGGACCGCGATGACGTCCTCGAGGGGCACGAACGACGTCGGCCCCTTGGCCGGGTCCGCGGCCCGCGTGCTGGGCGCGCTCGGCTTGCCCCGCGCGTCGACGGCGATGAACCGCGGCAGCAGCGGCGGCACCTTCACGCGCGCGAAGTGCTCCTTGCCGGTGGTGGGGTTCACGACGACGACGGCCAGGTTCAGCGAGAGCCCGGAGATGTAGGGGAACGGGTGCGCCGGGTCGACGGCCAGGGGCGTCAGCACCGGGAAGATCTGGCGGCGGAAGAACTTGCGCAGCCGCTCCTGCTCGGCCTCGCCGAGCTCGTCCCAGTGCACGAGCGAGATGCCCTCGGCGTCCAGCGCGGGCTGGACCGAGTCGAAGAACACCGACGCGTGCCGGTCCATCAGCCGGTGGGCCTCGGCGCTGATCGCGTCGAGGACCTGGCGCGGGGTGAGGCCGGAGGCTGCGGTGACGGCCATGCCGGTCGCGATGCGCCGCCGCAGGCCGGCCACGCGGACCATGAAGAACTCGTCGAGGTTCGAGGCGAAGATCGACAGGAAGCGCACCCGCTCGAGCAGGGGCAGCGCGGTGTCCTCGGCGAGCTCGAGGACGCGCTCGTTGAACTGCAGCCAGGACAGCTCGCGGTCGGCGAACCGGTCGGCGGGCAGCGGCTGGTCCGGCGCGAGCGCGGGGGCCAGGGCGGCGCTCAGCTCGGCCCCGGCAGCGTCGGACCCTGCGGCGTCGGCAGGCACGGTGTCGGCGAGCGCGGCGCCGTCAAGCGCAGCGTCGTCGCCGGGTGTGCCGTTGCCTCCGGGCGCGGCCGGGGTGACCGGGACGCCCTCCTC
>AXCX01000215.1 GCA_000767215.1 Actinotalea fermentans ATCC 43279 = JCM 9966 = DSM 3133 | reverse complement strand
CGGCCGCCGTCGCCTCCTCGGCCGCCTGGTCGGCGGACTGCTGGGGGTCGGCGTCGGGGGCGACGGCGCGGCGGGTCCGCGGCTGCGTGGTCATGGCGTCATCGTCGCATCGCCCGGGGGTGGGTGCGCCAGTGGCCCTAGCCGTACTGGACGTCCCGGCGGACGACGGCGAAGCCGGCCCGACGGTACGTGGCGACGGCGGCGTGGTTGTCGCCCTCGGTGAAGAGCACCACGCGCCGCAGCCCTCGAGCGGCGAGCCGCTGGAGCGAGACGGCGGTCAGGGCTCTCCCGAGCCCGAGCCCCTGGGCGTCGGGGTCCACGCCGAGCACGTACAGCTCGCCCTCGTCGGCCCCGGGCTCGACCTTGAGCCAGGTGAAGCCGACCACGCGGCCGGCGCGCTCGGCCAGCACCAGGTCCTCGGCGCGGAACCAGGGCTCGGCCCGACGCGCGGCGAGGTCGCTCGCGCTCAGGCGGCCCTGCTCGGGGTGCCAGTCGAACGCCCGCGCGTTGACGGCGAGCCAGGCGTCGTCGTCCAGCCCGGGGCGGTAGGCGCGCAGGGTGACGCCGTCGGGCAGCGCGGGCGACTCGAAGGGGCTGCCGAGGTCGCGCGCCATCTGCCACAGCTCGCGGCGGACGGCGAGCGCGGCACG
>AXCX01000214.1 GCA_000767215.1 Actinotalea fermentans ATCC 43279 = JCM 9966 = DSM 3133 | reverse complement strand
ATCGGTGCGGCGATCGCCCGCACGCTCGCGCGCGACGGCGCGACGGTGGTCGCCGTCGACGTCCCCGCCGCCGGCGACGCCCTGGCGAAGGTCGCCAACGAGATCCGCGGCTCGGCGCTCCAGCTCGACGTCACGGCCGACGACGCCGCCGCCCGGCTCCTCGCGCACGCGCGGTCCCGGCACGGCCGGCTCGACGTCGTCGTGCACAACGCGGGCATCACCAAGGACAAGCTGCTCGCGAACATGGGCCCGGACCGGTGGGACCCGGTGCTCGGCGTCAACGTGCTCGCGCCGCTGCGGATCACCGACGCGCTGCTCGAGGTGGGCGGGCTCGGCGCGGCGCCGCGCGTCGTCGGCGTCGCGTCCACGAGCGGCATCGCCGGCAACCGCGGGCAGACGAACTACGGCGCGTCCAAGGCGGGTGTCATCGGCATGGTGCAGGCGTGGTCGGCGCGGCTCGCCGAGGCGGGCGGCACGATCAACGCCGTCGCGCCGGGCTTCATCGAGACCGACATGACCGCGAAGATCCCGCCGCTGACCAGGCAGGTCGCGCGTCGGCTGTCGTCGCTGCAGCAGGGCGGCCTGCCCGTCGACGTCGCCGAGGCGATCGCCTTCCTCGCCTCCCCGCAGGCGGGCGGCGTGAACGGCGAGGTGCTGCGGGTCTGCGGTCAGAACATGGTCGGGGCATGAGCGGGGCGCAGGCCCGGCCGGCGCGCGCACCCCGGGAGACCGTCGAGGTCACGCGCCCGACGTCGAACGCCACCCTCCTGGCGCGCGGCCTGGCCCGCGCGGCCACCGGCGGCGCGAAGCTGGCCGGCGCCCTGCCCGACGTCGTCCTGGTGCGCCGGGGCGTGCAGGCGGACCCGGCCGTGCTGGCGGCCTACCTCCAGCTCGTCGGGGAGGAGGTGCGCGACGTCCTGCCCGCGGGCTACCTGCACACCCTCGCGTTCCCGGTGTCCACGGCGATGCTCGCGCGGCCGGACTTCCCGCTGCCCGCGCTGGGGATGGTGCACCTGGCGAACCGGGCCGAGGTGCGCCGCCCGGTCGGCGTGGACGAGGTGCTCGACGCGCGCGTGCACGCCGAGAACCTCGTCCCGCACCGCCGGGGCACCGCGGTGGACGTGGTCGCGGAGCTCGCCACGGACGGCGAGGTCGTGTGGCGGGGCGTCTCGACCTACCTCGCGCGCGGGGTGCGCGTCCCGGGCGCCGACCGGCCCGACGACGCCCGTCGGCCCGAGTGGCACGCGCCCGAGCCGACGGGCCTCTGGCGGCTCGGGGCCGACGTCGGGCGCCGGTACGCGGAGGTGTCCGGGGACCACAACCCGATCCACACGTCGCGGGTCGCGGCGCGGGCGTTCGGCTTCGCCCGGCCGATCGCGCACGGCATGTTCACGGCGGCGAAGGCCCTGGCCGACGTCGGCCCGGCCGGCCGAGGCGACGCCTACGCCTGGGAGGTCGAGTTCGCGACGCCCGTCCTGCTGCCGGCGACGGTGTCGGTGTGCGTCACGCCGGACGACGGGCCGGGTGCCGGCGACGCGGCCGGGGCCTTCACGTTCGCGGCCTGGTCGCGCAAGCCGCACCTGACGGGCTCGGTCCGCCCGCTGCGCTGACGCCCGCCCACCGTCCACGCTCGGCCCAGGACTGACCCGGGCGTCGGGGGCATCTGCCAAGGTGAGGGCGTGGATCCCTACACCGGGGCGCTCGAGCGCGAGGGCGACTACGACGGGCTCGAGCTCGACGGGCTCGACCTCACCGGGCAGGACGCGCGGGACGCCCGCTTCCTCGACTGCGCCCTGCACCACTGCGTGCTCGACGGCGTCCGGCTGGACCACGCGCACGTCGTCGACACGTCCTTCGTGGAGGTGCGGGCCGACGTCCTCGAGGCGCCCGACGTCGAGTGGCGCGACGTGAGGCTCGCCGACTGCCGCCTGGGCGGCGTGCGCGCCTACGGCGGCGTGCTGCTCCGCGTGACGATCACCGGCGGCAAGATCGACTACCTCAACCTGCGCGGCGCGAAGATCCGCACGCTGCGGCTCGTCGGGGCGACCGTCGACGACCTCGACCTCGCCGGCGCGACGGTGCGCGACCTGGTCGTGACCGAGAGCCGGGTGCGGCGGCTCGACGTCACCGGCGCCCACCTGACCGACGTCGACCTGCGCGGCGCGGACCTGTCGGAGATCGACGGCCTGCCCGGTCTCGCCGGGGCGACCATCAGCGAGGAGCAGCTCATGGCGCTCGCGCCAGCGCTGGCGAGCCAGCTCGGGATCGTCGTCGACTGACCGCTGCGGGGTGACCGGGACGCCTGGCGGCGCGATCGTGCCGCCTGTCGGCGGCCGGGCCTAGCGTTGCCGACCATGGAGCAGCGACTCAGCCTGATCACCCTCGGCGTGCCGGACATCGACGCGGCGCGCCGCTTCTACCTCGACGGGCTGGGCTGGACGCCCGTCCTCGACATCGCCGGGCAGGTCGCGTTCATCCAGGTCGCGCCGGGCGTGCTGCTCTCGCTGTTCGACGCCGCCGAGCTGGCCGCGGACATCGGCGACGGCCGCCCGGCCGCGCCCACGGTGGGCAACGTGACGCTCGCGCACAACGTGGGCTCCCAGGCGGAGGTCGACGCGGTGCTCGCGGACGCCGCACGCGCGGGGGCACCGATCCTCAAGCCCGCCCAGCGCGCCGCCTGGGGTGGCTACCACGGCTACTTCGCCGACCCGGCGGGCACCCCGTGGGAGGTCGCCTTCAACCCGGGCCTGGTGGTCGACGACGAGGGCGCCGTCAGCATGGCCGGCTAGGCCAGGCGCGCCTCGAGCCCGGCGCGGACCGCGGGCCACTCGTCGCGCAGGATCGAGAAGTACGCCGTGTCGCCGCGCGTGCCGTCGGCGGCGATCCGGTGGCCCCGCAGCACACCCTCCGGCACGGCCCCGAGCCGGGTGATGGCGCCGATCGAGCGCAGGTTCCGCGCGTCGGCCCGCAGCGCGACGCGGTGCATGCCCCAGATCTCGAACGCCTGCGTCAGGAGCAGCAGCTTGCACGCCGGGTTGGTCCGGCCGCCCCACCACGCGCGCCCGTAGAACGTGTGCCCGATCTCGCAGCGCTCCTGCGCGGGCACGACGTCGTAGAACGACGTCTGGCCGCGGACCTCGCCCGTCGCGTCGTCCAGCACGGCGAACGCGTACCGCCCGGGCGCCCCGCGGGCGGCCTCGATCGACGCGGCGACCACGTCGACCGAGGCGGGCGGCGGCGTCACCATGCCCGCCCAGAGGCCGGCGTCGATCATCGCGAGGAGCGCGGGCGCGTGCTCCCGGGCGACGGGGACGAGCCGGACGCCGTGGCCGGCCAGGACGAGGTCGTGCTCCACGGCCGCGAGGGTATCGCCGACGAGGCGAGCTGGTTCGCGCTCACGCGGGCCTTGACTTATCCCCGGTACATGACGGCTAATAGTCCTTGCCTTGGCTAATGCCATTAGCCAAGGCAGCCACCCAGGACCGAGGAGCCCGCCATGAACCTGTCAGTCAGCCGGTCGCTCGGCGCGACCGCACTCCTGCTCGCCGCGCTGGTGTTCGCCGCCTACCCGGCGCTGCGCCCGTACACCGACGAGACCACGCTCGACGGCGCCCGGGCCTTCGCCTCGGGCGCCTGGGCGGCCGCGCACACGGCGGGCATGGTCGGCTTCGTCGTCCTGCCCGTGGGCCTCCTCGGGCTCGCGGCGCACGTGGCACCGGGCCGAGGCCGCGCGGCGGTCGTCCTCGCGTGGCTCGGCGGCGCGCTCGTCCTGCCCTACTACGGGGCGGAGACCTTCGGCCTGGACGTGATCGGCGCGCGGGCCGCGGCGGATGGCGACACGGGCCTCCTGTCGCTCGCGGAGGAGTTCCGTACGGGCGCGCTGCCCGTGACCACGTTCGGCCTGGGACTGCTCCTGCTCGCCGGCGCCGGGGTCGCGCTCGCGGCCACCACCTGGCGGACCCCGGCGCGCTGGGGCGGCACCTTCGTCGGCACCGCCCTGGTGCTCTACCTCCCGCAGTTCTTCGCCCCGCCGGCGGCTCGCATCGCGCACGGCGCGCTGCTCGGCGTCGGCTGCGCCCTCCTGGCCGCGACCCTCCTCCGCCGGAGCGCTGCCCCTCAGGCCTGAGGCAGCCAGCCCGCGGCCGCCAGCACGTCGGCGGCCACGTCGCGCAGGGGACGGTCGCCCTCGTTGCCCACGACGGCGTCGTCCACGCCCGCGCCCTCGAGGATCGCGGCCAGCTCGACCGTCCGGGCGAGGTGCCACGCGCGCCACGGGTCCGGCTCGCGCGCGGCCAGCCGGGCCAGGCGCGTCGCCTCCGAGGCGTCGAGCCGGACCACGGCGAGCTCGGCGCCGTCGAACGCGCGCTCGTAGAGCTCGCGGTCCGCGGGCCGCTCGATCACGTCCGCCAGGACCACGTGCCGGTAGCCGCGCCGCCGGAGCACGCCGGCCATGGCCTCGAGGTGGTCGAGCGCGACGGCCTGGCCGAACGGGTCGTCGTCGGCCGTCGGGTACGCGCGCCGCAGCGCGTCGACGTCGATCCACGCGTACGGCACGCCGCGCTCGCGCAGAAGGTCGGCGACGACCTCGGCGACCGTCGTCTTGCCCGCACCCACGGAGCCGTTGACGGCCAGGACGCGCGTCACCTCGCCCGGGACCAGCCACTTCGCGTAGCAGACCGACATCGGGTCGACGACGTAGGGGCCGTAGGTGGGGATGCGGCGGTAGCCGGCCGACCGGTAGAGCCGCACGGCCGGTACCTGGAGCAGCCCGGTCTCGAGGACGAGCCGGCGCAGCCCGGCCGCGACGGCGAGCTCCTCGAGCCGCGCGAGGACGAGCCCGGACAGGCCCCGGCCACGGAACGCCGGGCGGA
>AXCX01000023.1 GCA_000767215.1 Actinotalea fermentans ATCC 43279 = JCM 9966 = DSM 3133 | reverse complement strand
CCGCCGACCTCGCCCGCCACTGACGCAGCCGCCGGTCGCCGGCCGCCGGCCGGTCAGACGACGGCGCCCGGCCCGGCGTCGTCCTCGCGGTCGCGCGGCATGCGCCAGACCAGCAGCGCGACGCCGGCGAGGAACGCGACGCCGGCCAGCTGCAGCACGATCGTGGGGACGTCGCGCCACGCGATGACGGCGACCATGAGCAGGAGGGGCACCCCGACCACGGCCGCCCAGGCCATGGTCAGCAGGGGGTCGCCGCCGAGCACGGGGCCGGGGTCGGGCGGCGTGAAGTGCGTCTCCGCCTCCTCGACGTCCGGGTCGGGCGCCCACGCGCGCGGGTCGGCGGTCGACGAGAGCTCGCTCACGATCCCCGCCCACCGGGCGGCGACGTCGACGTCGTCGAGCGTGGCGCGCTGGGCGTCACCGCCGCCGTCCTGGTCGCCGTCGACGGCGCCGGTGTCACGGACGTGAGCCGGGTCGACGTCGGGCTCGGAGGTACCGGGCGCGCTGTGCACCGCGTCGTCCGGATCCGCCTCGTCGCGACCGGCCTCGTCCGGCTCGTCGGCGTCGTGCGGACGTGGCGGCATGCAGAGCACTCTAGAGTCGGCGGGGGCGTACGCGCGCACAGGGCGGCGTACGACCAGGCGGAGGTGACCGGTTGTTCTACTGGGTGATGCGTGCGCTCGCCGCACCGTTGGTGCGGGCGTTCTTCCGGCCGTGGATCCGGGGCGCGAAGAACGTGCCCGCCGACGGGCCGGTGATCCTCGCGAGCAACCACCTCGCCGTGATCGACTCGGTCGTCCTGCCGATCCTGCTGTCGCGCAAGGTCCGCTTCATCGGCAAGGCCGAGTACTTCAACGGACGCGGCCTCAAGGGGCGCCTGCAGGCGGCCTTCGTCCGGGGCGTCGGCACCATCCCCGTGGACCGTGGGGGCGGCAAGGCATCCGAGGCGGCGCTGCGGACGGGTCTGTCGGTGCTCGAGGAGGGCGGGGTGTTCGGCATCTACCCCGAGGGCACCCGCAGCCCCGACGGCCGCCTCTACCGCGGCAAGACCGGCGTCGCCCGCCTGGCGATCGACTCGGGCGCCCCGGTGGTCCCGGTCGCGATGATCGGCACCGAGAAGGCCCAGCCGATCGGCCGCGTCATCCCCAAGCCGGTGCGGGTCGGCATCGTCATCGGCGAGCCGATGGACTTCTCGCGCTACCGGGGGATGGGGCAGGACCGGTTCATCCTGCGCTCGGTGACCGACGAGATCATGTACGCCCTCATGAGCCTGTCCGGCCAGGAGTACGTCGACATGTACGCCGCGACCGCCAAGGCGCGCATCGCCGCAGGTCACAAGCCTGACGAGGTGGCGTCGGCGGAGCAGGGCCACGGGGCTCCCGGCGGCCGCGCAGCCCCGCACGTCCAGGTTCCGGTACCACCCGAGGTCCCAGAGCCGCCTCAGTAGGATGAGCGCGTCCGCGCCGGGTGCGCGGAGCCACCGGAGCGCCGTCGTCGCCGCCGCCGGGCGGGCCGCTCGGCCCGGACAAGAACTCAACGGAAGGTGTCGTGCCATGTCGGTTCGCCGTGTCGCCCTGCTGACCGCCGGCGGTTTCGCGCCGTGCCTGTCGTCCGCGATCGGTGGCCTGATCGAGCGGTACACCGAGATCGCGCCCGAGGTCGAGATCATCGCCTACACGCACGGCTACTACGGCCTGCTGCGCGGCGACAAGATCGTCATCGACGCCGAGACGCGTGCGAACGCCGGCCTGCTGCACCGGTTCGGCGGCAGCCCGATCGGCAACTCCCGCGTGAAGCTCACGAATGTCAAGGACTGCGTCAAGCGCGGCCTCGTCACCGAGGGCCAGGACCCGCTGCAGGTCGCGGCCGAGCGGCTCAAGGCCGACGGCGTCGACGTCCTGCACACGATCGGTGGCGACGACACCAACACCACCGCCGCCGACCTCGCCGCCTACCTCGAGGAGAACGGCTACCACCTGACGGTCGTCGGCCTGCCGAAGACGATCGACAACGACGTGGTGCCGATCAAGCAGTCGCTCGGCGCCTGGACGGCCGCCGAGCAGGGCGCCGGCTTCGCCCGCAACATCATCGGCGAGCACCGCTCCGGCCCGCGCATGCTCATCGTGCACGAGGTCATGGGCCGGCACTGCGGCTGGCTGACCGGCGCGACGGCCGTGAAGTACCGCGAGTGGCTCGACACCCAGAAGTGGGTGCCCGGCATCGGCCTGACCAAGGAGCGGTGGGACGTGCACGCCGTCTTCGTCCCCGAGCTGGCGATCGACATCGACGCCGAGGCGGAGCGCCTGCGCGGGGTCATGGACGAGATCGGCAACGTGAACATCTTCCTGTCCGAGGGCGCGGGTATGCACGAGATCGTCGCCCAGCTCGAGGCGGCGGGGGAGACGGTGCAGCGCGACGCGTTCGGCCACGTCGCCCTGGACACGATCAACCCCGGCCAGTGGTTCGCGAAGCAGTTCGCGGCCAAGCTCGGCGCCGAGAAGGTCATGGTCCAGAAGTCCGGCTACTACTCGCGGGCGGCCGCGGCGAACGCCGAGGACCTGCGCCTCATCAAGTCGATGACCGACCTGGCCGTCGAGTGCGCCCTGCGCGGCGAGGCCGGCGTCATCGGGCACGACGAGGAGGACGGCGACCGCCTCAAGGCGATCGCATTCCCGCGCATCGCCGGCGGCAAGCCGTTCGACGTGCAGCAGGAGTGGTTCCGCGCGCTGCTCGCCGACATCGGGCAGCCGTTCGTCCCGGCGGGCTCGTGAGCGTCGAGGCCGCGCCGGGCGTCGTCGAGGGGCTCGACGCCTGGCGCTCGCTGTCGGCGCGCCAGCAGCCGGCCTGGCCCGACCAGGACGCCCTGGCGGCGGTGGGCCGCGAGCTCGCGGCCCTGCCGCCGCTCGTCTTCGCGGGCGAGGCCGACGTGCTCACGGGCCGTCTCGCGGCGGCCGCGCGGGGTGAGGCGTTCGTGCTCCAGGGGGGCGACTGCGCCGAGACGTTCGCCGAGGCCACCGCCGACACGATCCGGAACAAGATCAAGACCATCCTGCAGATGGCCGTCGTGCTCACCTACGGCGCCAGCCTGCCGGTGGTCAAGATGGGCCGGATGGCGGGCCAGTACGCCAAGCCGCGCAGCGCGGACCTCGAGGAGCGCGACGGCGTCACGCTCCCGGCGTACCGCGGCGACGCGATCAACGGCCACGACTTCACGCCCGACGCGCGGGTCCCCGACCCGCGGCGGCTCGTGGAGGCGTACCACCGGTCGGCCGCGACGCTGAACCTCATCCGGGCGTTCACGACGGGCGGTTTCGCGGACCTGCGCCGCGTGCACGAGTGGAACCGCGGCTTCACCGCGAACCCGGCCTACTCGGCGTACGAGCAGGTCGCGGGTGAGATCGACCGGGCGATGCGGTTCATGGCCGCGTGCGGGGCGGACTTCGACTCGCTGCGCAGCGTCGAGTTCTTCGCGAGCCACGAGGCGCTGCTGCTCGACTACGAGCGGCCGCTCACGCGGATCGACTCACGGACCGGGACGCCGTACGACTGCTCGGCCCACTTCCTGTGGATCGGGGAGCGCACGCGCCAGCTCGACGGCGCGCACGTCGACTTCCTCTCGCGGGTCCGCAACCCGATCGGCGTGAAGCTCGGGCCCACCACCACGGCGGACGACGCGTTCGCCCTGATGGACAAGCTGAACCCGAACGAGCAGCCGGGCCGCCTCACGTTCATCACGCGGATGGGTGCTGGCCGGATCCGCGAGGCGCTACCGAGCCTGGTGGAGAAGGTGCACGCGTCGGGGCGCCCGGTGACCTGGGTCTGCGACCCGATGCACGGGAACACGATCTCGTCGGCGTCCGGCTACAAGACCCGTCGCCTGACGGACGTCCTCGACGAGGTGCGTGGCTTCTTCGAGGTGCACCGCGCCGTCGGCTCCGTTCCCGGCGGCCTGCACGTGGAGCTCACGGGCGACGACGTCACCGAGGTGCTGGGCGGCTCGGAGGAGATCGACGAGGACGCGCTGTCGCGCCGCTACGAGACGCTCGTCGACCCGCGACTGAACCACCAGCAGTCGCTGGAGATGGCCTTCCAGGTCGCGGAGATGATCCAGGGGATCTGACCGGGCCGGTCCGCCGGCCGGGATCGGGACAGGAGGGAGCCGCTCGTGGCCGTGGCCACGGGCGGCTCCCTCGTTCCCGGGCTGGGCGGGCCCGGGTGCCGCGCGACCGACTAGGGGTTGCGCAGCCAGATCGTCACGGTCGATCCTGCGGGCGCCGTCGTGCCGGCGGCCGGGACCGTGTACTCGACGACGCACTCGCTCCAGTCGACCGTGCAGGTGTTGCGCTCGTACGCGGGGGTGAACCCGGTGCTCGACAGCAGGTCGAGGGCCGGGAACTTCGTCATCCCGACGAGGCCGGCGGGGACGACCAGGGAGCCGGTCGGGGTGCCCGCGGGGTTCGTGAGCCAGATGGTCACCTTCGAGCCCTTGGGCTGGCTCGTGCCGGCCGCGGGAACCGTCTTCTCGACGACGCACTGCGCCCAGTCGACGGTGCAGGTGCCGCGCTCGTAGCGCGCGTCGAAGCCCTTGCGGCCCAGCAGGTCGAGGGCCGGGAACTTCGTCATCCCGATCACGCTGGACGGGACGACGACGTTCGCGGGCGGCGGCGGCGGGGGTTCCGGTCCGAGCGAGACGACCATCGAGACCGTGTCCAGGCGGTGGCCCTCGGCGCCCGCGGCCGGATCCTGCAGCTTGACGATCCCCGCGGGGACGTCCGGGTGGTACGCCTGGCTCTCGGCGACCTGCAGGCCCGCAGCCGCCAGCGCGGCGAGGGCGGCGTCGCGCGTGAGCCCCACGATGTTCGGGATCGTCACGGGTGCCGGGCCGTCGGAGCAGGTGAGCACGACCTCGGTGCCGCGCGGGATCTTGTCGCCCTTGGCGACCGGCGTGCCGTCCGCCAGGGCCATGGCGATGACCGTGCCCGCCGGGACCGTGTCGGAGTACTCCAGCTGCGTCTCGGGCACGAGCCCGGCGACGGCCAGGGCCGCCTCGGTGCTCGCCACGGCCTGGCCCACGCCCTCGACGAAGACGGCGCGCAGGTCGGGGCCGCGGGAGATCGTGAGCGTGACCAGGCCGCCCTTGCGGATCTGCTCGCCCTCGGTGGGCGCCAGCGCGACGACCGCACCGGCCGGCGCCGTCGGGTGGAACACGTCGACCGTGGCCACCTCGAGGCCGGCGTCGTCGAGGGCGCCCCGGGCGTCGGCGAGGGTCGCCGCGGCGATCCCGTCGGGGACCGACGTGAACGCGCCCGGTCCGGCCGCGAGGTACCACCACACGCCTCCGCCGAGTGCCGGCACGAGCGCGGCGATCACCGCGACCACGAGCCACCACCGCCCCCGCACGGTCGGGTCCTGCGCGTCCGGCTCCATGGCGGGTGGCGGCTCGACGGCCGTCCTGCCCCTGACGGTCATGGTCATGCCGGAAGCGTCCCAAGATCACAAACTTGACCGCGATAGGCCGAACCGGTCACGGCAAGCGGTGCGTATCGGGACGATCCCGGATGATCTCCGTCGGGGCAGACGACGGGCGCGAGCACCGCGACGCGGCGCCTACCGGGCGTAGATCGTGACGAGGGAGCCCTTGGGCAGCGGGGTGTCCTTGACCGGGTCCTGCTCGACGACCATGTCGTCCCAGAACCACTGGCGGTCGACCTTCACCTGGAAGCCGGCCTGCGTCAGGATCGCCGTCGCGTCGTCGACGTTCTTGTTCACGACGTCCGGCACGGCGACGAGCGGTGGCCCCGTCGAGACGGTGAGCGTGATGGCGTCGGTGCGGTGGGCCGCGCTCCCGGGCTCCAGCGACTGCGCGGCCACCTGGCCCGCGGGGTACTCCTCGCTGACGTCCTCCACCACGGTCACGACGAGGTCGAAGTCCGTCTCGAGGATGGCGATCGCGCGCTGGCGTTCCTCGCCGAGGACGCTCGGCACCTCGATCGGCTCGGGGCCCTTCGAGACGAGGACGGCGATCTGCGTGTCCTTCGGCAGCGTCGCACCGCCCTCGAGCGCCGCGCCGTCCGGTCCGGCGATGCTGATCACCGCGTCGGCCGGGACGGTGTTGTGCCAGGTCCCGGTGGGGTCGGGGACCGCGAACCCGGCCTGCTCGAGGGCGGCCTTGACGTCGGTGAAGGGCTTGCCGAGCAGGTCTGCGGGAACCTCGCGCATGTCCGGCCCGAGCGAGACGACGAGCGCGACGGTCCCGTCGCGCCGGACGCGCTCCCCGGACGCGGGGTCGGTCGCGACGACCGCGCCCTGGGGGACCGTCGGGTCGTACGCCGTCGTCACCGTCGCGTCGAGCCCGACGCCGGCGAGGATCGCCTCGGCGTCGGCCTGCGAGGCGTTCACGAGGCCGTCGGGAACCGTGCGGAAGGCGCCGGGACCCTGCAGGAACCACCACGCACCGAACCCGAGGACGGCCAGGAGGGCGAGCGCCCCGGTGACCAGGAGCGCGCGCCGCCGATGGCGCACGGGCGTGCCGTCGGCGGGTGGCGGCGGGGGGCCGACCCGGACCGCGGGGTCCTCGAGGCCCGCGCCCACCTTGAGGGCCATGGTCCGGCGCAGCTCTCCGTCACCGGCCGGCGGC
>AXCX01000213.1 GCA_000767215.1 Actinotalea fermentans ATCC 43279 = JCM 9966 = DSM 3133 | reverse complement strand
ACCCGCACCGTGCTCGGCCGCGTCGCGCAGCGACCCGCACGCGGCGACCTCGCCGTCGACGCTCAGCGCCACGGTGGCGAGCATCTCCTCGTGCCCGTTCGCCTCGACGTCGACGAGGTCGCCGCGCCCGTACATCTGCTCGAGCTCGCGCTGCTGCTCCGCGCGCATGAGCACCAGCCCGGCGTCACCCCACCCGACGACGGCGGCGCTCACCCCGGGCGGAAGGACCGTCCCCGACTCCTGCCCCGCCACGCGCCCGCCGGCGGTCAGGCGACCAGCGTCGACAGGACGGAGGTGAAGAACCGCAGCCCGTCGGTGCCGCGGCGCGGGCCGTCGGCCGAGTCGGGCCCGAAGCCCGGCTCCACCGCGTGCTCCGGGTGCGGCATCAGCCCGACGACGTTGCCCGCCGCGTTGGTGATGCCGGCGATGTCGCGGCGCGAGCCGTTGGGGTTCCAGCCCTGGTAGCGGAACACGACCCGACCCTCGGCCTCGAGCTCGTCGAGCGTGCGCTCGTCGGCGACGAACTGACCGTCCTGGTTCTTCAGCGGGATGGTGATCCGGTCGCCCTGCGCGTAGTCGCGGGTCCACGCGGTCCGCGTGTTCTCGACCGAGAGCACCTGCTCGCGGCAGACGAAGGACCGGTGATCGTTCTTGATCATGGCGCCGGGCAGCAGGTGCGCCTCGCACAGGATCTGGAACCCGTTGCAGATGCCGAGCACCGGCAGCCCGCCGCGCGCGGCGTCGACCAGGCGCTCCATGACCGGGGCGAACCGGCTGATCGCGCCGGCCCGCAGGTAGTCCCCGTAGGAGAAGCCGCCGGGCAGGACCACCGCGTCGACGCCGTGCAGGTCCGCGTCGGCGTGCCAGAGCGCGACGGCCTCGGCGCCCGCGAGCCGCACCGCGCGGGCGGCGTCCCGGTCGTCCAGGCTCCCGGGGAAGGTGACGACGCCGATGCGCGGGCTCACGCCTGCGCCTCCTGCGCCCCCGCCTCCACGACGGAGACCACGTCCTCGATCACGGGGTTGGACAGCAGCGTCGCGGCCGCCTGCCGCACCTGCTCGAGCACCTCCGGCGTCACCGCGCCGTCGACCTCGAGCTCGAACCGCTTGCCCTGGCGGACGCCCGTGAACCCGTGGAAGCCGAGCCGCGGCAGCGCTGCGGCGACCGCCTTGCCCTGCGGGTCGAGGATCTCGGGCTTGGGCATGACTTCGACGACGACGCGTCCCACGGAAGGCTCCTGTGCTGGAGGGTCTGGTGGCGGGGTCAGCGTACCGACGCCGCCGGGCGGGGCGGTGGGCCCGTCCAGCGGCCGGTCGGGGGACGCGTCAGCCGAGGGCCGTCGTCGGGCCCTCGTTGCTCCACGGCCACGGCCAGACCTCGCCGATCTCCGTCTCCCGCGCCGGCGACAGGCACGAGCCGGGCGCGTCGACGAGCGGGGCGCGCCCGCGCAGGGCGACCCGGCGGACGTCCACGTACGCCAGGCCCTGCAGCTCGCGGCGCCGACGGACCACCAGCCAGGCCACCACCGCGGACGGCGCCAGCACGGCGGCCGCGAGCCCGACGACGACGCTCACCAGCAGCGACACCTCGCCGAGCGCCTCGGCAACCGGGAGCGCACCGACCGCGGCCGTGAGCAGCAGGACGCCGGCC
>AXCX01000212.1 GCA_000767215.1 Actinotalea fermentans ATCC 43279 = JCM 9966 = DSM 3133 | reverse complement strand
CAGCGTGCCGCCGACGGCGAGCGCGGGCGCGCCGAGCTCCGCCGGGGAGGTGACCTCGGTCAGCACGAGCACGACGGCGCCGAACCGATCGCCCTCGTTCGCGGCGCGGTGCACGTCGAGGCCCCAGCCGAGCAGCACGCCGGCGAGCGCGTCGGCGTCGGCCTTGCTCGCGTCGTCGTGCACGACGAGGACCGGGCCCGGGACCAGGGGCGCGCCGGGCGTGTGGCGCCGGAGCACCGCGGGCCGGGGGAGGCCGAGCTTCTTGGCGAGGGCCGCCGTCGGGCCCGCGTTGACGAGCTCCAGGTACTTGTCGCTCACGCCGCGGCCTCCAGGATCATCGCGTAGCCGAGGCCGCCGGCCGCGCAGACGGACACCAGTGCGCGGCCCGACCCGCGCTGGGCGAGGAGCTTGCTCGCGGTGGCGACGATGCGGCCGCCCGTCGCGGCGAACGGGTGGCCCGCCGCGAGCGAGGAGCCGTGCACGTTGAGCCGGTCGCGGTCCACCTTGCCGAACGGGCCGGGCAGGCCGAGGCGGTCGCGGCAGAAGTCGTCGTCCTCCCAGGCCGCGAGCGTGGTGAGCACCGTCGAGGCGAACGCCTCGTGGATCTCGATGACGTCGAAGTCCTCGAGCGTCAGGCCGTTGCGGGCGAGCAGCCGGGGGACCGCGTAGGCCGGGGCCATGAGCAGACCGTCGCGGCCGTGCACGAAGTCGACGGCCGCCATCTCGGCGTCGACGACCGTCGCGAGCGGCGTCAGGCCGTGCTCGGCCGCCCAGGCATCGCTCGCCAGGAGGACGGTCGAGGCGCCGTCGGACAGCGGGGTGGAGTTGCCGGCCGTCATCGTGGCCGGGGCGTCCAGGCGCTTGCCGAACACCGGGGAGAGCGAGGCGAGCTTCTCCATGCTCGTGTCCGCGCGCAGGTTCGCGTCCCGGGTGAGCCGGCGGAACGGGGTCATCAGGTCGTCGAAGAAGCCGGCGTCGTAGGCCGCGGCCAGGCGCTGGTGGGAGGCGAGCGCGATCTCGTCCTGCGCCTCGCGGGTGATGCCCCAGGCGGCGGTCGTGATCGCCTGGTGCTCGCCCATCGACAGGCCGGTGCGCGGCTCGCCGGTGGTGGGGGCGTTCGGGGCGAGGTGGCCCGGGCGGATGCGGGCCAGGGCCTTGAGCTTCTGCTGCGGCGTCTTGGCCCGGTTGAGGTCGAGCAGCGCGCGGCGCAGCGGCTCGCTCACGACGATCGGCGCGTCCGAGGCGGAGTCCACGCCGCCGGCGATCGCCGAGTCGAGCTGGCCGAGGCGGATCTTGTTCGCCAGGCCGACGATCGTCTCCATGCCCGTCGCGCAGGCCATCTGGACGTCGTAGGCGGGGGTGTCGTGCGCGAGCGCCGAGCCCAGCACGGCCTCGCGGGTCAGGTTGAAGTCCTTGGAGTGCTTGAGCACCGCGCCCGCGGCGACGGCGCCCACGCGCTCGCCGGCCAGGCCGTAGCGGGCGACGAGCCCGTCGAGGGCGGCGACCAGGAGGTCGCGGTTGTTCACGTGGTTGTAGTGGCCGCCGGCCCGTGCGAAGGGGATCCGGTTGCCGCCCACGACGACGGCGCGGCGCGGGGCGCCCCCGCCGGCGTCGTTCGCCTCGGCGCGCGGGGCGCGGGTGCGGGTGGGCCGGTCGGTGGTGTCCGCCATGGCGGTGTCCTCTCGTCGTCGAGGGTGGAACCTGTCGCTGGCTGTCCGTGGGTCGTCCGTCGGGCGTCGTCCGTCGTCCGTGCACGCGGAGCGGGGCTTTGGTCCCTCGCTCAGTGTGTGCCGATCTGATAGTGCCCGAAACCCACAGTACCTGATACCGTCGGTTTCGTGAGTCGGATCACATCGGCATCGGTGCCGGGTACCAGCGGGCAGGCCCAGGGCGGCCGGCCCGAGGGTGCGCGCGCCGCGGGGGACGGCGCCGTCGAGGACGCGCTGACACCCGACGGGCGGTCCACGCGCTGGGCCGACCACCGCGTCGCACGGCGCACCGAGCTCGTCCATGCCGCGCGTCGGGCCGTGCACCGGCACGGCCCCGACGTCTCCATGGACGAGATCGCGACGACGGCCGGCACCTCGAAGTCGATCGTCTACCGGTACTTCGTCGACAAGCCCGGGCTGCAGCGGGCGGTCGGCGAGGCGGTCGTCGCCCAGATGCACACCGCCATGGACGAGGCGGCCCGACTCGCGGAGACGCCGCGCGAGGCGCTGCGGGGCGTCGTCGACGTGTACCTCGAGATGGCCGAGGCGTCCCCGAACGTCTACTGGTTCGTGACGCGGCCGGTCACGGAGGATGCCTCTGTGCCGCTCGGGCACTTCCTCGACCAGGTCGCCGGGCTCATCGCGCGGCCGTTCGCCCGGGTGGCTGCGGTCGAGGCGCCGGCCGGGTTCGCGGACGTGTGGGCGACCGGCGCCGTGGGCTTCGTGCGCGGCGTCGGCGAGTGGTGGCTGCAGCACCGCACCGATCCCGACGCGCCGTCACGTGAGGTGCTCACCGAGCGCGTGACGTCCTGGCTGTGGACGGGACCCGTGAGCGGGCTCGCCCGGACGCGGCCCGAGTCACCCATGACCGGCCAGATCACCAGCGAGACCAGCAGCGAGACCACCAGCGAGACCAGCAGCTAGACCAGCGGCTGGACCATCAGCGAGACCGACCTCGACGAGGAGGAGCGGAGATGACCGTGCTGAGCGAACGACGTCCGACGGGGGGCGCCCGTCAGGTGGCCAGCGAGCCGACGGTGGACGTCGCCCACCTGGAGCACGTGCTCCTCGGGCGGTGGCGCGACGTCCGGCGCGAGGCACGGGCGTTCCTGGCGGACCCGCGGCTGCACCGCGTCGAGGGCATGTCCTCGGCCGAGCACCGCGCGACGGTGCTCGAGCAGCTGCGGATCCTCGCCGTGGAGGGCGACGTGCTCCGCGCGTTCCCCACTGAGCTCGGGGGCGCCGACGACCACGGCGCCGCGCTCGCGCGGTTCGAGGAGGTGCTGGTCGCCGACCCGTCGCTGCAGATCAAGGCGGGCGTGCAGTGGGGCCTGTTCGCGTCGGCGATCCTGCACCTGGGCACCGAGGACCACCACCGGCGCCTGCTGCCCGCCGCGATGTCCCTCGAGGTGCCCGGCGCCTTCGCGATGACCGAGGCCGGCCACGGCTCCGACGTCGCGAGCCTGGCCACGACGGCGACCTACGACCCGGCGACGGAGGAGTTCGTCATCCACACGCCGTACCGCCAGGCGTGGAAGGACTACCTGGGCAACGCGGCGCTGCACGGGACGGCCGCCGTGGTGTTCGCGCAGCTCGTCTCGGGCGGCGTCGGGTACGGCGTGCACGCGTTCTACGTGCCGATCCGCAACCCCGAGACCGGGGAGTTCCTGCCCGGCGTCGGCGGCGAGGACGACGGCCTCAAGGGCGGGCTGAACGGCATCGACAACGGCCGCCTGTGGTTCGACCACGTGCGCGTACCGCGGCGCGACCTGCTGAACCGGTACGGTGATGTCGCGCCCGACGGCACGTACTCCTCGCCCATCGCGAGCCCGGGCCGGCGCTTCTTCACGATGCTCGGCACGCTCGTCCAGGGCCGCGTCTCCCTCGACGGCGCCGTCGTCAACGCCGCGAAGCTGGGCCTGATCACGGCCGTGACCTACGGCAACCAGCGGCGCCAGTTCACGGCCGCGTCGCCGCACGACGAGGTCGTCCTGCTCGACTACGCCGAGCACCAGCGCCGCCTCCTGCCGCGCCTGGCCCAGACGTACGCGCACGTGTTCGCGCACGAGCGCATGCTCGAGGCGTTCGACGGCGTCTTCTCCGGCGCGCACGACTCCGACGAGGACCGCCAGGACCTCGAGACCATCGCCGCCGCGCTCAAGCCGACCTCCACGTGGCACGCGCTCGACACCCTCCAGGCGGCGCGCGAGGCGTGCGGCGGCGCGGGCTTCCTCACCGAGAACCGGCTCGTCTCACTGCGCGCGGACCTCGACGTCTACGCGACCTTCGAGGGCGACAACACCGTCCTCCTGCAGCTCGTCGCGAAGCGGCTGCTCGCCGACTGGTCGAAGGACTTCGCCGGCATCGACGCGACCGGCCTGGCCAAGTACGTCGCGGGCCGGGCCGCCGATGCCGCGATGCACCGCACGCCCCTGGCCCGGGTGGTCCAGGTGCTGTCCGACGGCGGCGACGTGCGCCGGTCCGTCGGCCACCTGCGCGACACCGAGACCCAGCGCGAGCTGCTCACGGACCGCGTGGAGACGATGATCGCCGAGATCGGCACCGCGTTGCGCCCCGCGATGAAGGCGCCGAAGGACGAGGCCGCCCGCCGCTTCAACGCCCAGCAGCACGTGCTCGTCGAGGCCGCCCGGGCGCACGCCGACCTGCTGCTCTGGGAGGCGTTCACCGCGGGGCTCGCCCAGGTGACCGATCCGGGGACGCGGCGCGTCCTCACGTGGCTCCGGGACCTCTTCGGGCTGTCGGTCGTGGAGCGGAACCTGGCCTGGTACCTCATCCACGGCCGGCTCTCCGCGGCGCGGGCCCGGACGGTCACGTCGTACATCGACCGGCTCCTGACCCGGCTCCGGCCGCACGCGCAGGACCTCGTCGACGCCTTCGGGTACGGCCCCGAGCACGTGCGCGCGGTCATCGCCTCGGGTGTCGAGGAGCAGCGGCAGGAGGAGGCGCGCGCCTACCAGCGCCGGGCGCGCGCGGACGGCACGGCTCCGCGCTCGGAGAAGGCGGAGCGGCCCGCCCACGGGCGCTCGCGCGGCTGACCCCCTCGTCCGGGGCCCACGACGCCGGGGGGCTCGCGACCTGGTCGCGGGCCCCCGACGTCGCCGCTCAGCCGGCGCTGACCTCGAAGGACAGCTCCCAGGGGTCGGTCCAGGCCACGCTCGTCACACCGTTGGCCTCGAAGCCGTCGCCGTAGGTGTCCAGCCCCGGCGTCATCGTGACGTGCACCGTCCCGCCGTCGGCGGCGGTGATGACGCCCGCGTGCACGGCCGCGACGCAGATGGACGAGTCGGACGTGTACTGCCCGTCCTCGCCGCCCCAGACCTGGAACTCGACGGAGCCGCCGGCGGGGCAGTCGAAGTCGAACTCGCCCTCGTCGGCCTGGCTGCCGGCGGAGGTGTTCCACGCCTCCGCGACCGCGTCGTCGGCGGGCCCGTCGCCGGCGGCGTCGTCCGCCGCGTCGTCGCTCCCGCCGCAGGCGGCGAGGGCGAGGGCGAGGACGCCCAGGGTGAGGGTGGCGGCGGCGGTCCGGCGGTGCGCGTGCATGGGTCTCCTCCCAGGATCAAGATCATCTCGAAGGCTAGCGGCCGCCCCGCCCGCGCGGCTGCGGCGACCGGGTGATTCGTGGGCCTACCCCACGTGGTCGCGCCACGAGTGCTGCGGTTCGTAACCGAGCAGCTCGCGCGCGCCGTCGATCGCCAGCAGGGTCTCGAACTCGCCGATGTCGCGCGTGAGCCCGACCCCCGGGAACACCGTGGCGAGCAGCTCGCGCGACGGCGTCCGCATGATGGTGTCCGCGGCGGCCACGATGACGTTGCGCGAGCCGGTCGTCTCGCGTTCGAGGCCCAGCCGGCACGCCTGCGCGACGTCGCGGACGTCCACGTAGCCCCACAGGTTCCACTTCCGCGCGTGCGGGTCGGCCCAGTAGCCCGGGACCGCCGCGTAGTCCTCGGGCCGGTGGATGTTCGAGATCCGCAGGCCGACGAACGGGATCCCCGACCACCCCGACACGTGCTCCGCGGCGACCTCGCCGAGCACCTTCGAGAGCGCGTACTCGGTGGTCGGCAGGGGGAAGTGGGCCTCGTCGACGGGCGCGTAGCGCGGGGGGACGTCGAACGGGAGCCCGAGCGTCGTCTCGCTGGACGCCCACACCACCTTGCGCAGCCCCAGCCGGGCGGCGGCGAGGAACACGTTCTGGTTCGCCGCGGTGTTCGCGTTCAGCGTCTGCGGCCCGGGCGCGCGGCCAGGCGCCGGGATGTTCCCCAGGTGCACGACGGCGTCGGCCCCGGCCAGGGCCTCCACGGCCTGCCCGTAGTCGGCCAGGTCCGCGCGCAGCAGCCCGACGCCGAGCCCGGCGTCCTCCCCGGGCGGCCCCGCGAGGTCGGTCGCTCGCACGTCGTACCCGTGGGCGAGGAGGTCCGCGACGACGGCGCGCCCCGCCTTCCCGTAGGCACCGGTGACGACGACGGTCCTGGGCTGAGTCATGCCGCCATCCTCCGCCCTCGAACCCGCTGCGGGCACCTCGCCTGCCTGGCACCCTGGCTGACGTGCCGAAGACCTATCGCCTCGGGCCCGCGCGTCGGGCCGTGAACCGCGTCATGTCCGCGCTGGTCCGGGCGGGCCTGGGGCCGCGGCGGACCTACCTCCTCACGGTCGTCGGCCGCACGACCGGCCGCCCGTTCACGACGCCGGTCTCCCTCGTCGAGCGCGACGGCGAGCGCTGGCTGGTCGCGCCCTACGGCGCGGTGTCGTGGGTGCGCAACGCGCGCGCGGCGGGCGTCGTCACGGTGCGGCGCGGGCGGCGGGTCGAGCGGCT
>AXCX01000211.1 GCA_000767215.1 Actinotalea fermentans ATCC 43279 = JCM 9966 = DSM 3133 | reverse complement strand
GCGCCTCCCGCCGGGGGCCGGTGCGCCCGAGCGCCCGTTCGCGGCGCGACCGCGCGCGGCCCGCGAGCGCCAGCACGGTGGCGATGACGGCGAGCTGCACCACCGACAGGACCGCGGCCGAGCGCAGGTCGAGCATCTGGGTGGTGAGCACCCAGATCTCGGTCTCGACCGTGCCGTAGCGCAGGCCGCCGAGCACGAGGACGACGCCGAACGCCGTCGCGCAGAAGAGGAACACCACGGCGGCCGCGGACGCGATGGCCGGGGTGAGCGCGGGCAGCGTGACGGAGGCGAACGCGCGCCACGGGGGAGCGCCGAGCGCGCGGGCGGCCTGCTCGGCCCGCGGGTCCAGGTCGGCCCAGAAGGCGCCGACGGTCCGCACGACGACCGCGTAGTTGAAGAACACCAGCGCCGCGACGATGCCCGCGAACGACTCGTCCCAGCCGAGGAACCCGAGCGGCCCCGACGGCGCCAGCACCGACCGGAACGCGACGCCGACGACGACCGTCGGCAGGACGAACGGCACCACCACCAGGCCGCGCAGCAGCGCGCGGCCGCGGAAGGCCGTCCGGTACAGCAGGTACGCGCCGGGCACCCCGAGCACGACGGCGATCGCGGTGCCCACCGACGCCTGCGCGAGCGTCAGGCCGACGACGCGCCACGTGCGGGACCGGCCGAACACCTCCGCGAACCCCGAGAGGTCGAGCGCGCCGTCGGTCACGAAACCCCGGCCGAGGATCACGCCGACCGGCAGCCCGAAGAAGACGACGAGGAACGCCAGCGGCAGTCCGGCGAGCAGCGCCCACACGACGACGCGGGCGGCCCGGCCGCGGCGGGTGGCCGCCCCGCGCAGGCGGACGGCGGCCCCGGCACCCGTCCCGGTGCCGGTGGCCGCCGCCACGCCCTCTGCGCTCATCCGACGACGGCGTCCGTCCACTGCTCGATCCAGGCGTCGCGGTTCGCCGAGATGGCGTCCGGTTCCACGTGGAACGGCTCGGTCGCGAGCGGCGCGAACTGGGCCCACGAGGCCGGGAGCTCGACGTCGGTCACGGGGTACATGTACATGTTCTCCGGGATCGCGGCCTGGACCTCGGGCGAGAGCAGCCAGTCGACCACGGCGCGGGCGCCCTCGGGGTTGGCGGCCCCGGCCAGCACGCCCGCGTACTCGACCTGCCGGAAGCACGTGTCGAGCAGCGCGCCCGTCGGCGCGTCGGTCGCGCCCTCGGGCACCTCGTACGGCGGGGACGAGGCGTAGGAGAGGACGAGCGGCCGGTCGCCCTCGCTCGACGGGCCGGAGAAGTCGACGTAGTACGCGTCCGACCAGCCGCTGGCCACCTTCAGGCCGTTGTCGCGCAGCGCCGTCCAGTAGTCGAGCCAGCCGTCCTCGCCGAACGCGCCCACCGTGGCCAGCAGGAACGCCAGGCCGGGCGACGACGTCGCCGGGTTCGTCACCACCAGCAGGTCGCGGTAGGCCGGGTCGGTGAGGTCCTCGAGCGTCGCAGGCTCGGCGATCCCCCGCTCGGCGAACCACTCGTGGTCGACGTTGATGCAGACGTCGCCCATGTCGACGGCCGTCAGCGACCCGGTGTCGTCGACCGCGTAGTCCGCGACGGCGTCGGCGGCCTGGTACGGCTCGAGCACGCCCTCGGCGATCGCGCGCGTCGCGAACGTCGTGTCGATGCCGTAGACCGCGTCGCCGAGCGGCGCGTCCTTGGTGAGGATCAGCTGGTTCACCAGCGCCCCGCCGTCGCCCGGCGCGCGCGTCTCGAGGGTGTAGCCCGTCTCCTCCTCGAAGGCCGCGACCAGCTCGTCGGGCAGCGCGAACGAGTCGTGCGTGACGAGCACGACCGTCCCGCCGCCGTCCCCGCTCGCCGCGCCGTCGTCCGCGCCGTCGTCGCCGGCGTCACCGCCGTCGTCCGCGCCGACGAGCGAGCACGCGCCCAGCGCGGCCACCGCCGTCGCGGCGACGACCGCGCCGACCAGCCGCCGGGGCCCACCGGCCCGGCTCCCTGCCCTGCTGCTTGCCATCCGTTCCTCCTCGCGTGGTCCACGAGGGGGTCCCGCCCGGCCCTGGGCCGCGGCAGGCCTGAGATTCCCGACTCCCTACGCCGGTATCACCCGGATCAGGTTCGAGGGTCTGCGGTTGTCCGCACTCTCAGCGTCCAAGACGCTCCCCTGTCGTTCGTGGCCGACCATACCCCTCCGCACCCGGGACCTCCGTGCGCCGTCCGCCGCTGCACCGTTCGCCGCTGCGGCGGCCGCCGGGCCCGGCTACCGTGAGCGTCATGACCGACAAGAAGGAGTCGCTGGCCGCGAAGCTCACGGGCGTGGTGACGGCGCTCGCCGCCGCCTGGCTCGCCCAGCGCCTCATCGACCTGGTGTGGACGCGCGTCCTCGGTCACAAGCCGCCGAAGCCCGAGGACGAGACGGACGCGCGGTTCGCCGAGATCGCCGCCGCCGCCACGATCACGGGCGCGGCCATCGCGCTCTCGCGCGTCCTCGCGACGCGCGGCGCCGCGAAGTACCTCACGCGCCGCTGACGCCGCCGCTCGCGTCGGGGCCCTCGTGGGGGCCCTCACCGGCGCGCTCGTCGAGGTCCTCGTCCGTCTCCTCGTCGCGCAGCTCGGCGCTCGCCGCGCCCGCGGCCTCTCCGCGCTCCGCCAGCTCGCGCTCGGCCTCCCGCAGGTCGCGGGTGAGCTCGTCGACCGCGAGGAGCTCGGGCTGCACCTTGCCCGTGCGGTAGCCGGCGCGCGCCACCATGTGCGCCGCGACGGGCGACGTCAGCAGCTGGAACATCACCACGAGCAGCAGCATCCACACGACGGGCACCCCGCCCAGCCGGACCGCGAGGCCCAGCAGGACCAGCACCAGGCCGAGCACCTGCGGCTTCGTCGCCGAGTGCATGCGCGAGAGCAGGTCGGGGAACCGCACGATCCCGACGCCCGCGCCGAACGCGAGGACCGCGCCGCTGAGCAGCAGCGCACCGGCGACGACGTCGCGCACCACGTCCGCGGTCATCGACCCACCTCCCCCTCGGCCGGACCGCCGTGGTGCTCCTCGTCGAACGACAGCTCCTGCTGCTCCTCGACGCGGCGGGCGGCCTCCAGGGCGTCGGCCTCCTCGCGGGTGAGCACGCGGCCCTCGCCCTCCGGCTCGACGGCGGCGAACCGCGCGATCGTCACCGAGGTCAGGAAGCCGACCAGGGACAGGGCGAGCAGGACGGGCACGAGATCGGCGCGCCGCGTCCACGCGGCGTAGGTCGCGATCGCGGCGACCAGCACCGAGGTGAGCACGTCGACGGCGATGGTGCGGTCGAGCATGCTCGGCCCGCGCTCCACCCGCCACAGCGCGAGCACGGCCGCGGCGGTGAGCAGCACGGCCGTGATGACGACGACGACGGTCACGGGGTCACCTCCGCACGGGGCCGGGGCGCGTGCCGGGGGTTGCGCGCCAGGCCGGCGTCGGCGAGCTCGGCGTCGGAGGCCAGGGCCCGCAGCACGCGCGCCTCCGTGTCGAGGACGTGCTGCCGCGCCGCCTCGACGCCGTGGGAGATCTGCAGGTCGAGCACGTGCACGTAGAGCATCCCCGTGGTCCGGTGCGCCTCCATGACCACGGAGCCGGGGACGAGGCAGGTGATCTCCGAGGTCAGCGTCATGTACAGCTCGTTCCGGCTGCGCAGCTGCACCCCGATGACCGCGCTGCGCGGCCGCCGCCACGGGTTGAGCGCGAGCGCGACCACCTGGGCGCTGGCGACGACGAGGTCCACGAGGAAGCGCCACAGCAGGTAGGCCAGCGCGACCGGGTGCGCGTGCCCGTCGACGCGCAGCGTCGGGAGCCGGAACACGCCGCCGACCACGAGGGCCAGCGCGAGCCCGGCGATGGCGGTGCC
>AXCX01000210.1 GCA_000767215.1 Actinotalea fermentans ATCC 43279 = JCM 9966 = DSM 3133 | reverse complement strand
ACCCAGACGACGGTCAGCCACACGGCGGCGGCGACCGAGAAGGACAGCGAGGCGCGACGGGTCATGGGCGGGCCTCCGCCTCGACGTCGGCGTCCTCCGTGACGTCCACCGACTCCCCGGTGCCGCGGCCGCGGTCGGGCAGCACGGCCGTGACGTACTGGTCGCGGTCGCGCAGGGTCTCCGCGGCCCGCTCCGTGTAGCCGTACATCGGCCCGGCGACGACGGTGATGCCGACGCCGAGCACGACGAGCGCCGCGGTGGCGCCGACCATGCCGCGGGGGAGCGACGTCGTCGGGAGCTCGGCGGGAGAGCCCTGCCAGAACGCCTTGTTCCAGGCCTTGACCACCGCGTACAGCGTCAGGAGCGAGGTGACGACGGCGCCGCCGACCAGCGCCCACGCGAGCGGTGTCCCGGCGTCGACCCCCGCCTGCAGCAGGCCGGCCTTGCCCAGGAAGCCCGACAGCGGCGGGATGCCCGCCAGGCTCATCGCGGGCAGGAAGAACAGCACGGCCAGCCCCGGCGCGAGCTTCGCCAGGCCGCCGAGCTTGTCGAGCGACGTCGAGCCGCCCCGGCGCTCCATCAGGCCCACGACGAGGAACAGGGTCGTCTGCACGGTGATGTGGTGCACCACGTAGAACACCGCCGCCGCGAGGCCGGCCTCGCTGGACAGGGCGATGCCGAAGATCATGTAGCCGATGTGGCTGACCAGCGTGAAGGACACCAGACGTTTGATGTCGTTCTGCGCGACGGCGCCGAGGATGCCGAAGAGCATCGTCGCGAGCGCGACCCACATGAGCAGGGTGTCCGCGCGGCCGTCGGGGAACAGCAGGGTCTGCGTGCGGATGATCGCGTACACGCCGACCTTGGTCAGCAGGCCCGCGAAGACCGCGGTGACCGGCGCGGGCGCGGTCGGGTAGGAGTCGGGCAGCCAGGCCGAGAGCGGGAACATCGCCGCCTTGATGCCGAAGGCCAGCAGGAGCAGCAGCTGCAGCACCATGCGGACGCCGGGGTCGACGTCGGGCAGGCGGACCGCGAGCTGGGCGAGGTTCACCGTGCCGGTCGACGCGTAGACCAGGGCCACCGCCAGCAGGAACACCATCGACGACGCGAGGGAGACGACGACGTAGATGGTCCCCGCGCGCACGCGCTCGCCCGTCCCGCCGAGCGTGATGAGCACGTACGAGGCGACGAGCAGGATCTCGAAGCCGACGTAGATGTTGAACAGGTCGCCCGACAGGAACGCGTTGCCGATGCCCGCGGCGAGCACGAGGTACGTCGGGTGGAAGATCGCGACGGGCGTCTCCTCGCGGCCCTCCTGATCGCCCTGGGACAGCGAGTAGACGAGGACGCCGAGCAGGACGGCGGAGGACACCGTCAGCATCAGCGCGGACAGCCGGTCCGCGACGAGGTCGATGCCCACGGGCGCGGCCCACCCGCCGACGTCGACCACGAGCGGGCCGTCGTCGACGGCCACGAGCAGCGTCACCGCGGCCACGAGCACCGCGGAGAGCGCGACGAGGCTGATCACGCCCTGCGCGCGGCGGCTGCGCCACATCGCGAGCGCGAGGCCCGCCGCGGACAGCGGCAGCACCACGGGCAGGGGCACGACCCAGGCGAGCTCAGGCACGTCGTCCCTCCTCGGGTCCGGCGGACCGCTGGGCGGCCTGGTGAGCGGCCTCGCGCGCGGCGTTCTCGGCGAGGGCCTCCTCGTGCACGGTCTCGTCGTGCGCCTCGGCGGCCTCCTCGTCGAGAGTGACGTCGCTGGCCGCGTCGAGGTCCTCGTAGGCGGCCCGGTCGGCGGCGGCGCGCGCGGCGACGCGGCGGTCCTCGAGGTCGTCCTGCACCTCGTCGTGGCGGTTGAGCTGCCAGGACCGGTAGGCGAGCGCCGCGAGGAACGCGCTGATCCCCAGCGTGATGACGATGGCGGTGAGCACCATCGCCTGGGGCAGCGGGTCGCTCATCTCCTCCTCGGGCGTCACGCCGACGATCGGCGGGCCGCCGGCCCGGCCGCCCGCGACCATGAACAGCAGGTTGATCCCGTTGCCGAGCAGCACGACGCCGACGAGCACGCGGGTCAGGCTCCGCTCGAGGAGCAGGTAGACGCCCGCCGCGACGAGCACGACGATCACGGCGACGAGGGTCAGGTTCGGGCTCATGTCGATCATCGCGTCACCGCCTCGGCCTGGGCGTCGATCTCGCTGCCCAGGCTGCGCAGCAGGTCCAGCACGAGCCCGATGACGACGAGGAACACCCCGATGTCGAAGAACAGCGACGTCACGAGCTTCACGTCCCCGAACACCGGCAGCGTGAGCTCGACGATGACGCTCTGCAGCACGGACCCGCCGAAGAGCAGGGCGAGCATCCCGACGCCCGCGGACAGGAAGAGGCCGCTGCCGAGCAGCAGGCCCGGGTGCACCGGGGCCGCCTCGCCGAGCTCGTACCGCCCGCCCGCGAGGTAGCGCACGACGAGCGCGATGCCGACGAGCAGCCCCGCGGCGAACCCGCCACCGGGCGCGTTGTGCCCGCTGAACAGCAGGAACAGCGCCACCAGCACCATCGAGTGGAAGAGCAGCCGGACGACGACCTCGAAGATCACGCTGCGCCGCTGCGGCGCGAGCGTCCGGCTGGCCCGCAGCGTCTCCGCCGACGGCCGCCCGGGCCGCGCGCC
>AXCX01000209.1 GCA_000767215.1 Actinotalea fermentans ATCC 43279 = JCM 9966 = DSM 3133 | reverse complement strand
GGCGGCCGGCGGGCTCGCCGTGGCCCGCGCGGCGAGGGCCCGGAAGGCCCAGGCGGCGCCGGATCCCGGACGGTAGCGTCCCGAGGAACGGACCAACGACGGTGCGCCCCCACGGGCTGCGGCCGTGCCGACCACCCGGGGCGCCCGGAGCGGAAGGCGGCGCAGTGGCACCAACGATCGTCGGACAGGACCTCACCGTCGTCCTCGAGGCGCTCCAGGCGGCGGTCGCGCCCGGTGCCTTCACCGCCGACCCTGACGCGCTCGCGGCGCGCGCGGTGGACGCCTCCTTCATCCCGCCGGACGGCGACCCGATCGCGCTCGTCGCGCCGCGGACCACCGACGAGGTCTCGGCCGTCATGCGCCTCGCGCATTCCCGCGGCATCCCGGTGGTGCCGCAGGGCGGCCTGACCGGCCTCGCGGGCGGCGCGTCCGCCGTCGCGGGCGCGATCCTGCTCGACCTGTCCCGCATGACGACGATCAGCCGGATCGACACCGACGACCACGTCGCGGTCGCCCAGCCCGGCGTGATCACCGAGCACCTCGCCAACGCCGCCGCCGAGCACGGCCTGTTCTACCCGCCCGACCCCGCCTCGTGGTCCACGTCGACCATCGGCGGCAACGTGGCGACCAACGCCGGCGGCATGCGCTGCGTGAAGTACGGCGTCACGCGCGACTGGGTGCGCACCCTGCAGGTCGTCCTCGCGGACGGCACCGTGATCCACACGCGGCCCGGCACCGTGAAGGCCGTCGCGGGGCTCGACCTGACCAGCCTGTTCGTCGGCAGCGAGGGCACCCTCGGCATCGTCACCGAGGTCACCGTCGCGCTGCTGCCCGCGCCCGGCCCGTCGCGCGGCGTGAGCGCAGGCTTCCCGAGCGTGGCGACCGCCCTGCGGGCCGCGAACGCGATCATGGCGGGCCCGCACCGCCCCAGCACGCTCGAGCTGCTCGACGCCGTCGTGGTCGAGGCCGTGTGCCGGCTGGAGCCCGGCGCCGGACTCCCCGCGGGCGCGGGCGCGTGGCTGTTCGCCGTGACGGACGCGCTCGTCGGCGCCGACGACGACCTGGCCGAGTTCGCGCGCGTCGCCCGGGCGCACGGCGCCAGCTCGGTGGAGGTGGCCGACGACGAGGCCGACGTCGCCCGCCTGCTCGCCGCCCGGCGGCTGCTGAACCCCGCGATGCGGGAGTACCGGGGCGCGAGCCTGAACGAGGACGTCTGCGTGCCCCGCTCGCAGCTGCCCGCGGTGCTCGCGGCGATCGAGGAGCTCTCGCGGGAGATCGGGCTGCCCATCGGCACCGGCGGGCACGTCGGCGACGGCAACCTGCACCCGGTCGTGGCGTACGACCCGGCGCGGCCGGAGGAGCTGGCGGTCGCCCGCACGGCGCACCACCGGATCATGGCGCTGGCCGTCGAGCACGGCGGCACCGTCTCCGGCGAGCACGGCATCGGGACGGAGAAGCTGGGCGCCCTGCCGATGGAGCTCACGCCGCGCGTGCGCGACCTTCAGGTGGCGCTCAAGGGCGTGCTGGACCCGAAGGGCATCTGCAACCCGGGCAAGAAGCTCTGACGCGGGGGCTTGATCGCGGCACAGACCTTGATCGTTCGTCTCGCCTGGTGGCGGGTGAATTCCACCTGTTGATAGGGACATCGCCGTCCGTGTGAGGCATCCTACAAGGGCATTCCCACGTCCCCCAGCGTGGGAACGATCCCCCCACACACGATCTCGGTCCCCCGCCGGGTGCGCGTCCTTCGAGGACGTCACCCATGCCTGCGCGCAGGGCCCGGAAGGACAACGGTGCGCGACCCCCACGCCGCCCCGTCCGACGAACCCGTCGGCGTGGCCACCGCGATTCCCAGCCAGGACACCCCGCCCGCCGGC
>AXCX01000208.1 GCA_000767215.1 Actinotalea fermentans ATCC 43279 = JCM 9966 = DSM 3133 | reverse complement strand
CCGCCGGCACGTCCGCGGCCGGCGCTCCTCCCGCGCCCGCACCCCGCCGTCGGCGGCAGTGGGGGGCGGAGCGGCCTCGGCCCCCGTTGCCCGCGGTCACGCGGCCCGCCGCGGCCACGGCCACGTGGTGGGGCGGCGTCGCGATCACCGTGTCGGGCGTCGCGTGGCTCGTGTACCTCGTGCACACGGTGCTCTCGCAGTTCATCGACGAGGGCGTGCGCGACAGCCGTCTTCTCTGGCAGACGGTCGCCTACGTCGTCCTCATGACGGCGCTGATCTTCTCCTCCGTGATGTACCTCGTGGCCCGCCAGGGCGCGCTCTACCGCTCGCGGACGCACGTGCGGGCGCCCCGGGCGGAGATCGACGCCCTCCTGGCCCGCACGCGGCCGTCGCTCACGGTGCTCGTGCCCTCCTACCGCGAGGAGCCCGACGTCGTGCGGTCGACGCTCCTGTCCGCGGCGCTGCAGGAGTACCCGGGCCTGCGGATCGTCCTGCTCCTGGACGACCCGCCGAACCCGACGGACCCCGCGGCAGCGGCCTCGCTCGCCGGCTGCCGCGCGCTGCCCGGGGAGGTCATGGACCTGCTGCGCGAGCCGTACGACCGGGTGAGCTCCTCGCTCGTCGTGCACGAGGCCGCGGCCGTGCGCGGCGGTGCGGCGACCACCGACGCGGTCCGCTCGCTCGCCATCGACTACTCCTGGGCGGCGGGCTGGCTCGACGACCGTGCGGCGGCCCAGCCGCGCACGACCCACGTCGACGACTTCATGGCGGACCAGGTCCTCGCGGGCCTCGCCGAGGACCTGCGGACCACCGCCCGGGCGCTCTTCGCCGCCCTGGACGAGGGTGCCGACGTCCCCGCCGAGCGGCTCGCCCAGCTGTGCCGGCGCCTCGTGTGGACCTTCGGCGTGGAGATCACCTCGTTCGAGCGCAAGCAGTACGCGAACCTCCCGCACGACGCCAACAAGGCCATGAACCTCAACGCCTACCTCGGTCTCATGGGCACCTCGGTGACCCCGCGGGAGACCAGGATCGGCACCGTCCTGCGGCCCTCGGACCACGAGGACGCGGTGCTCGTGCCCGACAGCGACTTCGTGCTCACGCTCGACGCCGACAGCGTGCTGCTGCGCGAGTACTGCCTGCGCCTGGTGCACCACATGCTGGTGCCGGGCAACGAGCGGGTCGCGGTCATCCAGACGCCGTACTCCGCGTTCCGGGGTGCCCCGACGCGGCTCGAGCGGATCGCCGGTGCCACCACCGACATCCAGCACATCGTGCACCAGGGCCTCACCCACTTCGACGCGACCTTCTGGGTGGGTGCCAACGCGGTCATCCGCAAGCGGGCGCTCGACGACATCGTCGAGATCAGCTACGTCGGCAGCCAGGAGGTCCGCCGGTACGTGCAGGACCGCACGGTCATCGAGGACACCGAGTCGAGCATCGACCTGGCCGCGGCCGGCTGGACGCTCCACAACTACCCCGAGCGCCTCAGCTACTCGGCCACGCCCCCGGACTTCGGCTCGCTCGTCGTGCAGCGCGCGCGGTGGGCGAACGGCGGCCTGCTGATCCTGCCCAAGTTCCTGCGCCACGTGCGGCAGGCCCGCAAGGCGGGCCAGCGGGTGCCGCGGACGGCGGTCGCGCTGCGCGTGACCTACATGGCCTCGATCTCGTGGGCGAGCCTCGGGCTCGTCTTCCTCCTGGTGTTCCCGTTCGACAGCCAGCTGCTCAGCCCGATCCTGCTGACGGCGGCCCTGCCGTACTTCCTCGCGATGGCCGCGGACTTCCACCAGCTCGGCTACAAGCGCACGGACGTGCTGCGCGTGTACGCGTTCAACCTGGTGCTCCTCGCGGTGAACCTCGGCGGCACGCTCAAGTCGCTCCAGCAGGCGGCGGCGAAGTCGAAGATCGCCTTCGCCCGCACGCCCAAGGTGGCCAACCGGACCGCGGCGCCCGCGCTCTACGTGCTCGCGGCCTACCTCATCGCCGGGTTCTCCTTCGCCACCCTGGCGCACGACATCCGCGTGGAGAACTGGTACAACGCCGCCTTCGCGGCCTTCAACGGCGTGCTCACGACCTACGCGGTGGTGGCCTTCATGGGGCTGCGGAACTCTCTCGTCGACATGGTGCTCGGCGCCTGGCACTGGATCCGCGTGCCGGTCCGTCCCAAGCAGCCCGCCGCGGCGCCCCCACCCGCCGGCGACCTCGACTGGGAGGCCGTCCTCTACTACGGCCCGGACCGGACGGGCGAGCTCGCCCGACGCGCGGCCAGCGCCGTCTCCACCCTCCCCCCGACCCGGCGCGGCGACACCCGCGCGCGCCAGAGGTGACCCTGATGACTTCGCCCAGCTCCCAGCGGACCCGGGTCTCCCCGTGGCGCCTGCTCGTCGTGCTCGCCCTCGTCGGGGGCCTCGGCTGGACGGGCACCCGCACCGTCGCCGCCATCGTCGCCCCGACGCCCGACCCGGGCGACTCGCGGTTCGCCGCCTACGTCGACGTCACCGCCACCCCGGCGTTCGCCTTCGAGACCCCCTCGGGCCCCGCCCAGTCGACGGTGGCGCTCTCCTTCGTGGTCGCGGACCCGCAGTCGCCGTGCACCCCCACCTGGGGCGGCTACTACGGGCTCCAGGACGCCGCCGACGTCCTCGAGCTCGACCGTCGGATCGCGCAGCTGCGCGCGACCGGTGGTGACGTCTGGGTCTCCTTCGGGGGACAGCTCGGGACCGAGCTGTCCGCCGCGTGCAGCGACCCCGACGCGCTGCGCACCGCGTACCGCGACGTCATCGACCGCTACGACCTGAGCCGCGTCGACCTCGACATCGAGGGCACGGCGCTGGAGGACGAGGCGGGCGCCGCCCGCCGGGCGGCCGCGTTCAAGGACCTGCAGGACGAGGCAGCCGACGCCGGTCGCTCGCTCGACGTGTGGCTGACCCTGCCCGTCGGCCCGGACGGGCTCACCGACCGCGGCGTGACGACGGTGGAGACGTTCCTGGCGGCGGGGGTCGACGTCGGTGGCGTCAACGGCATGACGATGAACTTCGGCGTGGTCACCTCGCCGCACGAGCCCCTCGCCGACGTCGTCGTCTCGGCGGCCGAGGCACTGCGCGACCAGGTCGCCGACGCGTTCGCGGACGCGGGCCGTCGCATGTCGACGAGCGACTCCTGGGCGCGCGTCGGCGTCACGCCGATGATCGGCCAGAGCGACGTCCAGTCCGAGCGGTTCACCCTCGCCGACGCGGCGGCGGTGAACGCGTTCGCCAAGGACCGCGGGCTCGGCCTGGTGTCGATGTGGTCGCTCAACCGGGACGCCACCTGCACGGCCCCGCTGCCGTCGGTGCTCACGGTGGTGCAGACCGGCTGCAGCGGCGTCGACCAGCGCGGCGAGAGCTTCGCGGAGACGCTGGCGGCCGACCTGGACCTGCAGCCCGTCACGCCGGACCCCGCCGGGACCGCGCGGTCGACGCCGACGCCGACGGCGACCGCGGCGAGCCCCGCGGACGTCGTGGACGACCCGGAGACCAGCCCGTACCCGATCTGGGACCCGTACGGCACCTACCCGGCCGGGACGAAGATCGTCTGGCACAAGCAGGTCTACCAGGCGCGCTTCTGGACCAGCGGGGTCGTCCCCGGGACGCCGGTCGCCAACGAGTGGGACTCGCCGTGGACGCTCATCGGGCCCGTGCTGCCCGGCGACAGACCCGCGCCCCTGCCCACCCTGCCGGCCGGGACCTACCCCGACTGGGATGCCGACGGCGTGTACGTCGCCGGCGACCGGGTGCTGCTCGACGGTGTGCCGTACGAGGCGAAGTGGTGGTCGCAGGGTCAGGAGCCGGGCACTCCGGTGCCGGGTGGCTCGCCCTGGGTGCTGGTGATCCCGGCGGGCTGACCCGGCGGCGCTGTAGCGCGCCAGAGCGCGCCCGGCGGCAGGTTCCGCCGGGCCGCTCGGCCGAGCGGGTGAAAGTTGCCCGGAGGCCTTGCGATCATGGACCTCCAGATTGACCCGTGAACCCCAGGGGGTACACAATCGATCTCGACAGTGCGCACCGCCTGCCCCCTGCGTGGTGCGCACTGTCTCATGTCCGGGCCCGGTCGCCCGGTGCACCCCGTGACTCGCCCGGTGCGTGCCCCTGAGCCCTTCCTGCGCTCGCGGATCTGCGTTCACCCGAACTCGCGGCGGCGCGGCTCCCCGGCCCCGCGCGAGGCGCTCGTTACCGTGCTGATGTGACTGCTCGAGCGCGCTCCATCGCCCTGGGGGCCGAGCCGGACACCGCGACGCCGGCCCCGTCCGGACCCGTCGCCGTCCGGCCCGTCGGCCCCGAGGAGCTGGTCGCGCGCGCGTGCGCCGCATGGCGCGCCGCCCTCGTGACGGAGGCCGGCGACTCGGCCCTCGCCGACGTCGGGCGGCTGGGCGCGGCGGTCCTCGACCTCACCGCGGCGCACCCCTCGGGCATCGCCCAGCTCTTCGCCGGGCGCACCACGCGGCTGTCCAACCTCGTGCGCGAGGGCTCCGCGCTCACCGCGGCGCGCCGCCGTGCCCGCTCGGTCGCCGGACGCGCGGACGAGCACGCCCAGCGCTACGGCATCGCCTCGACCTTCCTCGCCATCGGCGTCGCGACGTGGGTGGAGGAGCTCGTCGACGACGTGCCCGAGGCCGAGGCCGACGCCGTCGTCCCCGACGAGTCCACGACCCCGCGGACGGGGGAGCGGACCGCGCCCGCGGCGGCGGCCGCCGGGGCCGGGCCG
>AXCX01000207.1 GCA_000767215.1 Actinotalea fermentans ATCC 43279 = JCM 9966 = DSM 3133 | reverse complement strand
AGCCCGCGGACCCGGCCGACGCGCGGCCCGCGTCCGAGCCGACCACCACCGCGGGCGGTCGGCCCGACGCCGGTGACCGTGCCCGCCTGCGTGCCGCCCTCACCGTCGCCGGCCTCGCCGGCCTCCTCATGACCGGGCACTTCGCCGCCTACACGTTCGTCACCCCGCTGCTCGGCCCGACCGGCGATGAGGTCCCCGGCGGCGTCCCCGCGCTCCTCCTGCTCTACGGCGTGGTCTCGGCGGTCGCCGTCGGGCTGGTCGGCCGGGTGCCCGTCGAGCGGACGCAGGCCGTGCTGACCAGGGCGGGTGCCGCCGTCGTGCTCGCGCTCGCGGCCCTGGCGGGACTGGGCGCGCACCCCGTGACCGACGTCGCGCTCGTCGTCGCCTGGGCGGGAGCCACGGCCGCCGTGCCGGCGCTGACGCAGACGCTCCTCTTCCGGATCGGCGGCGCGGGCCTGCGGTCCACCATCGGCGCGATCGTGCCGGTGACCTTCAACCTCGGCATCGCGGCGGGTGCCGCGCTCGGCAGCGCGGTGGTCGACGGCGTCGGCCTGGCCTG
>AXCX01000206.1 GCA_000767215.1 Actinotalea fermentans ATCC 43279 = JCM 9966 = DSM 3133 | reverse complement strand
GCCCCGGCCGCGGGGGTGGCCGCCGTCGCGGCCGTCGCGCTCGCCGCGCTCGACCGACGGCGAGCCGAAGCCCGGACACCGTCGCCCGGCAGGTCGGCCGGGGCCGGTACCGCCCGCACCCCCTAGGCTGAAGGGGTGTACGAGGGCGCGGTCCAGGACCTGATCGACGAGCTCGGGCGACTGCCCGGCGTCGGTCCCAAGAGCGCCCAGCGCATCGCCTTCCACCTCCTCGCGGAGGACCCGGAGGACGTCAAGCGCCTCGTCACCGCGATCACCGAGGTCAAGGCCCGCGTGCAGTTCTGCACGGTGTGCGGGAACGTCGCGCAGCAGGAGCTCTGCCAGGTCTGCCGCGACCCGCGCCGCTCGCCGACGGTCATCTGCGTGGTCGAGGAGCCGAAGGACGTCGTCGCGATCGAGCGCACGCGCGAGTTCCGCGGGAAGTACCACGTGCTCGGCGGGGCCATCAACCCGATCGCGGGCGTCGGCCCGGACGACCTGCGCATCGCCCAGCTCCTGTCGCGGCTCGCGGACGGCCAGGTCACCGAGGTGATCCTGGCGACCGACCCGAACGTGGAGGGCGAGGCGACGTCGACCTACCTCGCCCGACTGCTCGTGCCCATGGGCCTGACCGTCACGCGGCTGGCCTCCGGGCTGCCCGTGGGCGGTGACCTCGAGTACGCCGACGAGGTCACGCTCGGCCGGGCCTTCGAAGGACGGAGACGGATCAGTGCCTGACCAGACCCCCGACGACATCCCGCGCATCGGCGCCGAGGGCGGCGCGGACGGCTTCACCGCCGAGGAGGTCCCCGCCGACCTCCGCGAGGTCGCCGCCACCACCTCCGCCGAGGTCCAGCGCTTCCTGAACACCGTGACCGAGGTCGCCGCCGGCGCGAACCCCGAGGTGGCGATCCCGCTGCTGCTGCTCGCCGTCTCGGACGTGCTCGCCGCGGGCGCCCGCCTGGGCGCGATGGTCGACATCGTCCCCGCGGAGCGGTTCGAGCCCGACGTCGGCCCGGACGCCGACCTGGACCCGCTGGGGCAGGCGCTCGAGAACCTGTTCGACGGCATCGACGAGTACAACGAGATCGACGACCCGGTGCTCGGGAGCACGATCGTGACGTCGAGCATCTCCGGCGACCTCGTGGTCATCTCGGCGGCGCTCGCGCAGGGCCGCCGGCACCACGACGCCGGGCAGGACCTCGAGGCGCTGTGGTGGTGGCAGTACTCCTACCTCGCCAACTGGGGCGAGCGGGCGTCGTCGCTGCTGCGGGTGCTCCAGGCGGTGCTCGCGCACCTGCGTCTGGACGTGGACGACGACGTCGCCGCGGAGGCCGAGTTCCAGGCCCTGCACGGCGAGTGACCCTGCGCGGCGAGTGACCCCGGTGCGGTGACGGTGGCTGTCACCGACCTCGCCGACCTCGCGGCGCCGACGATCGCGCTGCTCGTGCTGGCCGCCATCGCCGCCGGCTGGGTGGACGCCGTCGTCGGCGGGGGCGGGCTGATCCAGCTCCCGGCCCTGCTCCTGGTCCCCGGGCTGGCGCCCGTGCAGGCGCTCGCGACGAACAAGCTCGCCAGCATCATGGGCACCTCCGTGAGCGCGGCCACCTACTACCGCCGCGTCCAGCCGGACCTGCGCACGGCGATCCCGACGGCGCTCGCCGCGCTGGCCGGCTCGGGCGGGGGAGCGGCGCTCGCGAGCTGGCTTCCGGGCGAGGTCATCGAGCCGATCGTGCTCGTGGCGCTCGTCGCCGTGCTGGTCTGGACGGTCACCCGGCCGACGCTCGGGCGCGCCAACGACCTGCGGTGGAGCGGGCGGCGGCACTACGGCGCGGCCGTGGCCATCGGCGTCGGGCTCGGGTTCTACGACGGGCTGGTCGGCCCGGGCACCGGCACGTTCCTCGTCATCGCGCTCGTCGCCGTCCTCGGGTACGGGTTCCTCGAGGCCTCGGCGAAGGCGAAGATCGTCAACGCGGCGACCAACCTCGGCGCGCTGGTCGTGTTCGCGGTGGCGGGCGCGCCGGTCTGGCGGCTGGGCCTGGTCATGGGTGCGGCGAACATCGTCGGCGCCTACCTGGGTGCGCGGATGGCCGTGGCCCGGGGGAGCGGCTTCGTGCGCGTGGTGTTCCTGGTGGTGGTCGGCGGCCTGATCCTGCGCCTGGGCTGGGACGTCCTGGCGCGCTGACCCGTCGACCGGAGCTCTCCGGCCGGAGAGATCCGCCCGCCAGGTGAGCCGATCTCTCCGCGCGGAGAGATCCGCCCGCCAGGTGAGTGCTACAGGAGGCCGGCGTCCGGGCCGAACAGCGGCGCCAGGGTGTCCCAGCGCGAGATCTCGCAGCCGTTCGCGCGGCTGAACGCCGCGCTCACGGGCTCGCCGCCGACGGTCCCCGTCACGCTCGCGGTCTGCGGGCCGCCCCACTGCTCGGTGCACGCGACGTCCATCGGCGTCGGCGCGAACGCGGCCGTGCCGCCGCCCGCGGCGATCGCGGCGCAGGCCGCCTCGGCGTCGGGGTGGTGCCCGCCGGCCGGCTCGCACGTGAGCGTGTACGTGGTGGTCGCGCCCTCGCCCGTCGCGTCGACGACCACGGTCAGGTCGGCCGCGACGGGTTCGGCGGGTTCGCCCGGCGCCGGGGTGTCGTCACCCGGCGCCGGGGGCTCGTCGGAGGACACCGGGTCGTCGTCGGTCCCGGGCGTGAGCCCGTCGTCGTCCCGCCCGGTCTGGCACCCGCCCAGGGCGGCCACGAGCACGACGGCGACCACCGCCGCCACCTGCGCACGCGTCCGACGCACGGCGCCTCCCCTCGTCCCCCTGCTTGTGTCGCGAGACCGGCCCTCCCGGCACGTGCGCGACCGACGCCCACATGACGAAATCCAGCGGTCCGCCTGGTGGGCACGGACTATCCTTCACCGGACACGGACGGCGCGTGGCCGTGCGCCCGCGCGAGCCGATCGCCGTCGTCCAACCTGCCACCACCCGGAGAGTCCCGTGGGCTTGATCGTGCAGAAGTACGGGGGGTCGTCCGTCGCGGACGCCACCGCCATCAAGCGCGTCGCCAAGCGGATCACCGAGACCAAGCGCGCGGGGCACGACGTCGTCGTCGTGGTCTCCGCGATGGGTGACACGACCGACGAGCTGATCGACCTCGCCAACGAGATCAGCCCGATGCCGCCGGCGCGCGAGATGGACATCCTGCTCACCGCGGGCGAGCGGATCTCGATGAGCCTGCTCGCGATGGCGATCGCGAACCTGGGCGTCGAGGCGCAGTCGTTCACGGGCCAGCAGGCCGGCGTCATCACCGACGAGGTGCACGGCAAGGCGCGGATCATCGACGTCAAGGCCAGCCGCATCCGGCAGGCGGTCGAGACCGGCCACGTCGCGATCGTCGCGGGCTTCCAGGGCGTCAACCCGAACACGAACGACGTGACGACGCTCGGCCGCGGCGGCTCGGACACGACGGCCGTCGCGCTCGCGGCGGCGCTCGAGGCGGACGTCTGCGAGATCTACACCGACGTCGACGGCGTCTTCTCCGCCGACCCGCGCATCGTGCCCACGGCGCGCAAGCTCGACCGCATCACCTACGAGGAGATGCTCGACATGGCGGCGAGCGGGGCCAAGGTGCTCATGCTCCGCTGCGTCGAGTACGCGCGCCGCACCGGCGTGCCGATCCACGTGCGCTCGTCGTTCTCCGGGCGCGAGGGAACCCTGGTCACGGACGCCCCCATCGAGGGAGAGGGACAGATGGAACAGCCGATCATCTCCGGTGTCGCGCACGACCGGAGCGAGGCGAAGATCACCGTCGTCGGCGTCCCCGACGTGCCCGGCACCGCGGCCGCGATCTTCGAGGTCGTCGCCGGCGCGGGCGTGAACATCGACATGATCGTCCAGAACGTGTCGGCCGCCCGGACCGGCCTGACCGACATCTCCTTCACGCTGCCCGCGAGCGACGGCGCGAAGGCGACCGCGGCCCTGGCGGCCGTCCAGGAGACCCTCGGCTACGAGTCGCTCCAGTACGACGACACCATCGGCAAGCTCTCGCTCGTCGGCGCCGGCATGCGCAGCCACCCGGGCGTCTCCGCGAAGCTCTTCGGGGCGCTGCGCGACGCCGGCATCAACATCGAGATGATCACCACCTCGGAGATCCGCGTCTCCGTCGTCACGCGCGCCGACCAGCTCGACGACGCCGTCCGCGCCGTGCACACGGCGTTCGGGCTCGACTCCACCGACGAGGAAGCCGTCGTGTACGGCGGGACGGGACGGTAAGGCCATGGCTGACAGCAACGGCTACGTGGTCGCCGTCGTCGGTGCGACGGGGCAGGTGGGCGGCGTCATGCGCCGCATGCTCGACGAGCGGGACTTCCCGGTCGGGCGGATCCGCTACTTCGCGTCGGCGCGCTCGGCCGGGCGCACGCTGCCGTGGCGCGGCGAGGAGGTCGTCGTCGAGGACGTCGCGACGGCCGACCTGTCCGGCATCGACATCGCGCTGTTCTCCGCCGGCGGCGGGACGTCGAAGGAGCACGCGCCGCGGTTCGCCGCCGCGGGCGCGATCGTCATCGACAACTCCTCCGCGTGGCGGATGAACCCGCAGGTGCCGCTCGTCGTGAGCGAGGTCAACGGCGCCGAGGTCGACAGCACGCCGCTCGGCATCATCGCGAACCCGAACTGCACCACGATGGCCGCGATGCCGGTGCTCAAGCCGCTGCACGACGCCGCGGGCCTGCGCCGGCTGATCGTCTCGACCTACCAGGCGGTGTCCGGCAGCGGGCTCGCGGGCGTCGAGGAGCTCGCCGGCCAGGTGCGCGCCGCCGTCGACCAGGACTTCACGCGCCTCGCGCACGACGGCGCCGCCGTCACCTTCCCGGAGCCGGCGAAGTACGTGCGGACCATCGCGTTCGACGTCGTCCCGCTCGCGGGCTCGCTCGCGGGCGACGGGAGCGGCGAGACCGACGAGGAGCAGAAGCTCCGGAACGAGTCGCGCAAGATCCTCGACATCCCGGACCTGCTGGTGTCGGGGACGTGCGTGCGCGTGCCGGTGTTCTCGGGCCACTCGCTGACGCTCAACGCGGAGTTCGCCGAGCCGCTCTCGCCGGAGACGGCGCTCGAGCTGCTCAAGGACGCCCCGGGCGTCGAGGTCACCGACGTGCCGACGCCGCTGCAGGCGGCCGGCGCGGACCCGAGCTTCGTGGGCCGCGTGCGCGTCGACCAGTCGGTGCCCGACGGGCGCGGCCTGGTGCTCTTCGTGAGCAACGACAACCTGCGCAAGGGTGCGGCGCTCAACGCGGTGCAGATCGCGGAGCTGGTCGTGGAGCGTCGCCTGCGCGGCTGACGGCCGGCGATTTCACCCGTCGCGCGCCCGCCTGGCGCGCCGAACCTGCAACGTTGGACACGGTGGTCCGCCACCATGGGAGGCACCCGCCGTGCCCCCGAACGGCGGATCGTCCCCCGAGGTCCCGCCATGCCCACCCGCCGTCCGCTGCCCATCCCCCGACGCCGTCCGCACCGTCACGCCGCCCGGCGGGGTCGCCCGATCGCATGAGCGCAGCCGCACCGGGGGTTCCCGTCTGGTGGCTGCGCACGGCGACGGTCGAGCTGGTGACCCTGCACGCCGTCGCCTCGTCGGAGCGCCCGGACGGGACCGTGGTCGACGTCGTCTCGCTGCCCCCGGGCTACGCGCCGCGGGGGGAGGGCGTGGTCCGCGCGCGCGTGCGCCCGGCGACGCGGCAGGTGCTCGAGGTCGAGGTCTGCGGCGACCTCGCGGACGGCCGCGCGCCCGCGCTGGTCTGGCACGAGCAGCTGCGACGCGACCTGCGGCCCGTGGAGGCGCAGCTGCGCGCGTTCTCCCACGACGACGTCGCGCGCCTCGCGAC
>AXCX01000205.1 GCA_000767215.1 Actinotalea fermentans ATCC 43279 = JCM 9966 = DSM 3133 | reverse complement strand
CGGCGGGCGGGGCGGGCGCCGCCAGGGCGACCCGACGGCCACGCCGACGCAGGACCAGGGCGAGGGCCGCCAACCCGACGAGCAGCAGGCAGGCCCCGATCAGGAGCCCGCCGACCAGTGCGGCCTTCCCGACGCCCGACGACGCCGCCCGCGCGTCCTCGGTCGCGGCGTTCCAGTCACCGGCGTCCAGGGCCGCCCGCGCGCCGTCGAGCTCGCCCTGCACGGGCAGCAGGAGCAGGCCGATCCGGGCGAGCGGGTTCGCCCCGTCCTCGGCCGTCACGGCGTCCGTGAACGCGTCGGCGGCGCGTCCCGCGGAGGCCACCGCGCCGTCGACCGCGACGAGGTTGGTGGCGCCCTCGATGTCCTCGCGCAGCGCCTCGGGCACGGCGACGTCGACGGTGGCGAGCGCCTCCTCGATCGCGTCGACCCCGGCGAACGCCGTCCGGACGCGCGGCATCATCGCCGTCGCCTCGTCGAACGACCACGCGGCCATCGCCTCGCGCAGGATGGCGGGCGGTGCCCAGCCGTCGCCGGCCTCGACGAGGCCGGCGTACTCCTCGCGGGCCGCGGCCCGCTCGTCCAGGAGGGCTGCCTCGGCGTCGTCGACGACCAGGTCCCGGAACAGCTGCTCAGCCCCGGTCGAGCCCCCCACGCCCTCGAGGTGGTCCAGGAACACGCGCCAGTCCGCGGGGGTTAGGCTCGCGCTCGCCCCGTCACGATCGGTCTCGGCCGGGTACGGCGAGGCGTTGTCCATCGCCGCCTGGACGGCGGCGGCCAGCGACTCCGCCCCGATCTCCTCCACGAGCGTCCGGGAGACCCACCAGGAGGCCGCGTAGCCGTAGGACTCCTGGTCGCGCGCCTCGTCCTCGCCGAGGGACGGGGTCGTCCACAGGTTCAGGTGCACGGCGCCGACGCCGGCGGGGTCCACGGGCTCGGGGAACGGCCGCTCCATGCCGAGCTCCTCCATCGCGAGCGCGGCGAACTCGTCGGCGAGCGCCTCCCTGATCCACCGGCCCTGGAAGGCGTCGCCGTTGAACCAGACGTGTGCCATCTCGTGCAGCGTGACGTGCGCGTCGAGTGCGTCGCCCACCTCGATCAGCGACCGGGCGTGCTCGTACCAGCCCGCGTACCCGTAGACGTAGGGTGCCGAGGTCTCCACGACCTCGAGCTGGCCGAGCACGAGCCACGGCCGGCCGATGGTCGCCTCCAGGGCGGGCAGCCCGCGCTCGACGAGGTCGCTGGTGAAGGCGAGCCACTCGGGGTCACCGGGCCAGGCCTGCAGCCGCACGCCGACGTCGTCGAAGTACACGAGCTGCTCGACGAGCGCCGTGTCGTCGCGCGCGATGAGCGTGGCCATCCACACGCCCGGGTCGGCGATGCCCGACGCCGAGTACGTCACCCGTCCGTCGGCGGAGGAGCTGACCAGCTCGTCGCCGGCGACCTCGACGTCGAGGCCCTCCGGGAGCACGACGCTCACGCTGCCCAGGCCAGGATCCGCCGCGATGTAGACGGGGAGCGTCGCGAACGCCTGGTTGATCTGCGCCGCGGCCCCGGAGCGGGGTGGCTGGGAGGGGACGTCGTAGGCCAGGCGCACCGTCTTGGTGCCGCCGTAGTACAGGTCGGGGGCGAGGTCGATCGTCGCCACGGACGAGAGCGAGTTGTCGGGCGCCACGGTGACCCGAAGGCCGCCGCCGCCCTCCCAGGCCGCGACGACGTTGGTGGCCCCCGGCAGCACGGGCGTCACGTAGTCGGTGAAGTAGTACTGCTCGATGTAGCTCTGGGTGACCCGGTCGGGCACCTCGTTCGTCAGGTGGATCACCTGGTCGACGTGGATGACCGCCGCGGCGAGGTCGACCGTGAACGTGGCGGCCGACTCCACGCGCAGCCCTTCCGTGTAGTCCACGGCCCGCGGTACCCCGGCCCCAGCCTGGGCGGGCGCTGCCGGTGCGGGCGCTGCCGGGGCGGGCGCTGCCGGGGCGGGGACGCCCACGGCGGGGACCGCGACGAGCCCCCCGATGAGCCCGGCGAGGGCGGCGCTGACCAGGGCCTTCCGACGGGGCGACATGCGCCGCATGCTGCCATGGCCGGATGGTGCGCCGTGCCCGGTCGGGCAGGTGACGTCTGGGCCGGGCGTCGGGCGGGCGGTGGTTCGATGGCCGGGTGGATCTCATGCTCTCCGGTGCTCGGCTGCTCGGCCAGGACCCCGCCGTCGACGTGCTGGTGCGGGGCGGCGTCGTCACCGCGATCGTCCCGGCGGGGCACGCGCCGACCGATTCCAGCGGCCTCGAGCGCGTGGCGCTCGACGGCCGGTTCGTCATGCCCGGCCTGTGGGACCAGCACGTCCACCTGACGCAGTGGGCGTCGTTCCGGCAGCGCCTGGACCTGTACGAGGCGCGGTCGGCCGCCGAGGCCGTCGCGATGGTCAAGGCCCGCCTCGAGGAGTCGCCCCCGCCGCCAGGGCGACCGCTGCTGGGCCGGCGCTTCCGGGCCGCGCTCTGGCCGGACGAGCCCACCGCCGCGCTGCTGGACGACGCCGTCGGCGACGTGCCGGTCGTCCTCGCCTCGGTGGACCTGCACTCCGGCTGGCTGAGCTCGGCGGGCCTGCGCTGGTTCGGGGCGCCCGGGCACCCTACCGGTCTCCTCCGCGAGGAGGAGTGGCTGCCGCGCCTCGGCGCCATGGACGTCGCGCCCGACGTCGTCCTCGACGCCTGGGTGCGTGAGGCGGCCACGGCCGCGGCGGCCCGCGGCGTCGTCGGCGTGGTGGACTTCGAGCTCGCCGACAACGTGGGGTCCTGGCGGCGCCGGGCAGGGGCGGGTTTCGACCTGCTGCGCGTCCGCGCCGGCGTCTGGGAGGACCGCCTGGACGGCGTGATCGACGACGGCCTGCGGACCGGCGACCGGATCGCCGGAACGGTGACCCAGGGGCCGCTGAAGGTCATCAGCGACGGTTCGCTCAACACGCGAACGGCCTGGTGTCACGACCCGTACCCGGACGGCGGGCGGGGGATCCTCAACGTGCCACCCGAGCGGCTGGTGCCGCTCATGGCGCGCGCCCACGCGGCCGGCCTCGCCTGCGCCATCCACGCGATCGGGGACGCGGCGAACACCCTGGTGCTCGACGCCTTCGCGGCGACGGGTGCCCGCGGGTCCGTCGAGCACGCCCAGCTGTTGTCGCGGCGGGACGTGCCGCGCTTCGCCGCGCTCGGCGTCACCGCGTCGGTCCAGCCGGAGCACGCCCTGGACGACCGGGACGTCACCGACTCGCTCTGGGCCGACCGTGCCGATCGCGCGTACCTGTTCCGCGACCTGCACGACGCCGGGGCCCGCCTCGTGCTCGGTTCCGACGCGCCCGTCGCGGCACTGGACCCGTGGGCGGCGATCGCCGCCGCCGTGACCCGCACCCGCGATGGCCGGGAGCCGTGGCAGCCTGCCCAGTCCCTGCCGCCGCGGGTCGCCCTCGCCGCGTCGACCGACGGGCGCGGCCTCGCGCCGACCGTGGGCGTGCCAGCCGACCTGGTCGTGCTCGAGGCCGACCCGCTCGCCCTCCTGGAGGCAGGTGAGGGCGAGCGGGTCCGCGCCATGGGCGTCGCCGGCACGCTCCTCGACGGCCGCTGGACCTTCCGGTCGTTCTGAGCGTCCCGCGTCCTGGGCGGACCGCCGGGCCCCGCCGTACCCTGCCCGGATGGAGCTCGCCTTCACCGGTGAGGTGATCTACTGGCGCGGCCCGGCGCCGTTCCGTTTCGTCGCGGTGCCGTCCCCCGAGGCCGCCGCCCTGCGCGCCGCCGCACCCCTCGTCAGCTACGGCTGGGGGTGCATCCCCGTGACGGTGCGCCTGGGCGGTACGACCTTCACGACGTCGCTGTTCCCGCGGGACGGCGGCTACGTCGTCCCGGTCAAGGTGGCAGTGCAGCGCGCCGAGGGTGTCGAGCTCGGCGACGTCGTGGACCTCGTGCTCTCCGTCGACGTGTAGCCAGGACTACTCCGCGGCCGTGCGGAGCACCTCCCCGACGAACGCCCGGGCGCGTTCGCGCAGCTCGGCGACGCGCCGTTCGACGATCGCCTCCCGGGCGACGGAGGTGTCGCTGCCGGCCTCGGAGCGGGTCGGCCGGCGTCGCACGTTGCGCGAGCACCGGAAGTCGGTGCAGATGAGCGTGCCGATGGTGTCGCCCTTGCGCCCGGCGGCCCCTGCTCGGCGCGCCACGTACAGGCTGACGTCCTCGGTCTCGACGACATCGGCGCACCAGGCGCAGACGGTCCGTCGACGCGCCGCGCCGGCGCGGTCGCCGGCGCGGAGGAGGACGCCCACCGGCCCGGCGCCGTGCTCGACGACGACGTAGGCCGACAACGGGGCGCGGCGGTCCCGCCAGCCCAGGTAGTCCAGGCGGTCCCAGTCCACGGTGGACAGGTCGGGGAGCGTCGCCTGCGCGACCTCCCGGCGGCTGGCGTTGACGAAGCCGGCGCGGATCTGGTTCTCGGTCAGGGCGTGCATGGGTCTCTCCTCGGCAGCGGGCAGGGTGCCGCGACTGCGCCGGCGCCGCGGCAGTCGCGGCAACGTGCCTGGCGCAGCGGCTCGGGCGGCATGGTCCGGGCATGCATGCTGCTCACCCCGCCCCGCCGCCGTGTCGGCGACGTGGCGCTCGCCACGGCGCGTGCGCTCGTAGGCGACCTGTGCTCGTGGGCGACGGGCGCTCGCCGCGCGCGGAAGCGTTCAGCGCGCGGCAGCCCCGCGGGCGGTGCGGTGGGCAGCGTGGGACGCGCGGTTGCCCGAGCAGGCCTGTGCGGCCGCCTCGCTCCCCGCGGACCCGTGCCGCATGTCTCGCTCCTCGCCCCGTCACCGGTGGCACGCCGCCGAACCGGACCGAGGGAGGGTAGCCACCCGTGCCCCGCCCTGGCGATCCCTTTTCCGGGCCCGGCCCGGTCAGGACACGCAGAGGCAGAAGGGGTGGCCGGCCGGGTCCAGGTACACGCGGAACGTCGTGCCGGGCTGGTGGTCCGCCTTGGTCGCGCCCAGCGCCAGCACCTGCGGCTCTGCGGCGTCGAGGTCGTCGACCATGAGGTCCAGGTGCATCTGCTGAGGCACCTCCTGCGTGGGCCAGCGCGGCGGCGAGTAGTCGGCCACCTGCTGGAACGAGAGGGTCTGCCCGTAGTCCGCGCGGACGTCGGCCCAGTCGTCGGAGGCCTCGATGGCCCAGCCGAGGACCGCACCGTAGAACTCCGCGAGCGCGCGCGGGTCCGGGCAGTCGATGACGATTCCGGGATAGCGAGCGATAGCCATGTCGGCACGCTACGACCGCTCTCCGACACGCGCCCGCCGGCCCGGATCAGCCCGTCAGCTCGAGCTGCTCCCAGGCCTCCTCGCCCCGCGCCCACGCCCGCCCGCCGGTCCGACGCCCCTCCGCGGGCCCCCCGCCTGATGGCGCCCCGCCCCGAGCCGCCCCGACCGGAGCCGCCCCGACCGGAGCCGCCCCGACCGGAGCCGCCCCGACCGGAGGCACGTCGAAGCCTGCGGGAGGTGCGTTGACCATCCGTCCGTCCCGACCCTCGAACCTGTAGCGCACCGGCTCGCCGAGCGCGCCACGTCGGGTCGGTGGGCGCCCGAGCCGGACGATGTGCAGGTCGACCTGGTGCACGACGTGATGGTGGTGGGTGCACAGGAGGACACCGTTCTCGACCGACGTAGGGCCGAGGTGTCGGTCCCACCAGCGGATGTGGTGCACCTCGCAGTACGCGGCCGGTACGTCGCAGCCGTTCCAGGCGCACTGCCGGTCTCGCACGATCACCGCGCGACGCTGCTGCCCGGTGTAGAGGCGCTCGCTCCGGCCGAGGTCGAGGGGCATCCCCTCCGCGGAGAGCACGATCCGGCCCACCTCGCTGTCGCACAGGACGCGCGCGAGCTCGGACATCGCCAGCGGCGTCCCGTCCTCGAGGGCGGCGGGCTCCACGACGTCCTCCACGGCAGCCGAGCCCCCCGGCCCGGCCTCAGTCCCCGCTGCCCCGCGCTCAGTGACCGCGCCCTGGGCCCGCTCGCGCTGGAGGCGCATCGCCTCGGCGAAGGTCTCGGCGGGCACGAGGATCGACACGGTCGGGCGGCCGGCGCTGCCGGTGACCCGCGCGTCGGCCGCGTCCTGGTCGACGTCCGGCAGGAGGGTGCCTGCCTGCGACACCCGGCGTGCGCGCACGCCCGCCATCCCCGTCGTCGCCCGCTCGGCGAGGGCGACGAGCGCGTCGGCATCGGCCTGTGGCTTGGTGCGCTCGTCGTCAGGAGCCTGACCGGTCGCGGCCAGCGCCACCCGGAGCGTCTCCGCGGAGAGGTGGTCGAGTCGTCCTCGGAGGAAGGTGCCCTCGGGCCGGTGGGACATGACGAAGAACCGCTCTCTGCGCTGCGCCGCGGCATCCCGTTCCAGATCGGCCGGGTCGAACGACGCCACGAGGCGCGCGGCCGCAGCGGTGAACTCGCGGACCGACTGCCGCTCGGCCATCCGGACCAGCCGCTGCTGCGTCTCGGGGCGCCCAGCTCCGTCGCGGCGCGTGCCCCCGCCGTCTCTGCCACCCGCGCGAGCGCGTCGAGGTGGGGCAGCGGCATCCGGCCCGCCGTGACGCCGTCCGCCACGGCCGGCAGCGCGGCGAGGGTCTCGGCCTGCCGGACCTCCC
>AXCX01000022.1 GCA_000767215.1 Actinotalea fermentans ATCC 43279 = JCM 9966 = DSM 3133 | reverse complement strand
GGCGCCGCCGTCGCCGCGCGCCGTCCCGCGCCCGCCGAAGCGTGGCCGGGTGACCCCCGCGATCACCGGCCGCATCGCGCCGGCGGTGCCGCCGCCGCCCGACCTGTCGGAGGAGGACGCGCTGCACGCGGCGACCTTCGGCCGGGTGGACGACGAGGGCCGCGTCTGGGTGCGGGAGGAGGCCGGCGAGCGGGAGGTCGGCCAGTACCCCGACACCCCTGCGGCCGAGGCGCTCGCGTTCTACGTGCGCCGTTACGCCGACCTGCACGCCAAGATCGGCCTGTTCGAGGCCCGGCTCGCGGCGACCGACCTGGGCGTGAAGGAGATCGACTCCACGCTCGAGCACCTCACGGCCGAGCTCGAGGCCCCTGCCGCGGTGGGTGACCTGGACGCCCTGCGGCGCCGGCTCGCGACGCTGCGCGAGCGGGCCGACGCCCGTCGGACGGCCGTCGAGGCCGAGCGCACCGCTGCGAAGGCGGCGGCGGCCGAGGCGCGCCAGGCGATGGTCGAGGCCGCGGAGAAGATCGCCGCCACCGACCCGGCCAAGATGCAGTGGCGTCCGGCGGGTGAGCAGCTCCGCGTGCTCCTCGACTCCTGGAAGGAGGCGCAGCGCTGCGGCCCGCGTCTCGACCGGACCACCGAGGACGCCCTCTGGAAGCGGTTCAGCCACGCGCGTTCCACGTTCGACCGTGAGCGTCGCCGCTGGTTCGCCGAGCTGGAGAAGGCGAACGCCGGCGCGCGCGAGGTCAAGGAGCGCATCGTCGCCGAGGCCGAGGCCCTCGCCACGAGCACGGACTGGGGCGGCGCCTCGGCGGCCTACCGCGACCTCATGGCGCGCTGGAAGTCGGCCGGTCGTGCCAACCGCAAGGACGACGACGCACTGTGGGCGCGGTTCCGCGCCGCCCAGGACGCGTTCTTCGCCGCGCGCGACGAGCACCACCGCACGACCGACGCCGAGTTCGGTGCGAACCTCGAGCTCAAGCTGGCGCTCCTGGAGGAGGCGGAGCGCCTGGTGCCCGTCAAGGACCTGGCGGCGGCCAAGAGCGAGCTCCGCGCGATCCAGGACCGCTGGGAGAAGATCGGCAAGGTCCCGCGTGCGGACGTCCAGCGCGTCGAGGGCCGCCTGCGCGCGGTCGAGCAGGCCGTCCGCGACGCCGAGCAGAGCCGTTGGCAACGCACCAACCCGGAGACGCGTGCGCGCGCCGAAGGTGCGGCCGCCCAGCTCGTCTCCGCCATCGCCGCGCTCGAGGCCGACCTCGACAAGGCGCGTGCCAAGGGCGACGCTCGGAAGGTCGCCGAGATCGAGGAGTCGCTGTCCGCCCGGCGGGCGTGGCTCGAGCAGGTCGAGCGCGCCGCCGCGGAGTCGCGCGGCTGAGTCGCTCCGAGAAGCGCACGAAGGAGGGGGCGGACCGAACGGTCCGCCCCCTCCTTCGTGCGCTCACGTGAGGCTCGGCATCTCCGAGGCCCGGGAACCCGTGATCCGATAGACGTCGAAGACCCCGTCCACCTTCCGCACGGCGGCGAGGACGGAGTTCAGGTGGGTCGGGTCAGCCATCTCGAAGATGAACCGCGACATCGCGACCCGGTCGCGGCTCGTCGTCACCGTCGCCGACAGGATGTTCACGTGGTGGTCGGACAGCACCCGCGTGACGTCCGACAGCAGACGCGCCCGGTCCAGCGCCTCGACCTGGATGTGCACCAGGAAGAGCGTGTTCGGGCCGACGTCCCACTCGACCTCGACGAGCCGCTCGGGCTGCGCGCGCAGACCCTCGACGTTGCCGCAGTCCGCTCGGTGCACGCTGACGCCCGACCCGCGGGTGATGAAGCCGACGATCTCGTCACCGGGGACGGGCGTGCAGCACTTGGCCAGCTTGACCCAGACATCCGTGACGCCCTTGACCACGACGCCCGCGTCTCCGGTCCGCACCCGCGGCTGCCGGCCGGGCTGCGCGGTCTCGGCGACGTCCTCCTCGGTTCCCTGCTCGCCGCCCATCGACTGCACGAGCCGGTGCACGACCGTCGCCGCGGACGCCTGACCCTCCCCGATCGCCGCGTACAGCGACGAGACGTCGGCGAAGCGCATCTCGTTGGCGAGAGTGACCATCGCCTCGTGCGTGAGGAGCCGCTGGATCGGCAGGTTCTGCTTGCGCATCGCCTTCGCGATCGCGACCTTGCCGTGCTCGATGGCCTCCTCGCGGCGCTCCTTGGAGAACCACTGCCGGATCTTGTTCCGCGCGCGCGGGCTCTTGACGAACGTCATCCAGTCCCGGCTCGGCCCGGCGGCCTCGGACTTCGACGTCAGCACCTCGACGACGTCGCCGTTCTCGAGGGGTGAGTCGAGCGGGACGAGGCGCCCGTTGACCCGGGCGCCCATGGTCCGGTGGCCGACCTCGGTGTGCACCGCGTACGCGAAGTCGACAGGGGTCGAGCCTGCGGGCAGCGCCATCACGTCGCCCTTGGGCGTGAAGACGAAGACCTCCTGCCCGCGGATCTCGAAGCGCAGGGAGTCCAGGAACTCGGTCGGGTCCGCGGTCTCCTGCTGCCAGTCGATGAGCTGGCGGAGCCAGGCCATCTCGCCGGCGCCCTCGGCGCCCGCGCCGTTCTTGGTGTTCTCCTTGTACTTCCAGTGCGCGGCGACGCCGTACTCCGCGCGTCGGTGCATGTCGTGGGTGCGGATCTGGATCTCGACGGGCTTGCCGCCCGGCCCGATCACCGTCGTGTGCAGCGACTGGTACATGTTGAACTTGGGCATCGCGATGTAGTCCTTGAACCGGCCCGGGACCGGGTTCCATCGCGCGTGCAGGGCACCGAGCGCCGCGTAGCAGTCGCGCACCGTGTCGACGAGCACACGGACGCCCACGAGGTCGTAGATGTCGGCGAAGTCGCGGCCCCGCACGATCATCTTCTGGTAGATCGAGTAGTAGTGCTTCGGCCGGCCGGTCACCGTGGCCTTGACCTTGGCGCTGCGCAGGTCGGCGACGACGCGCTCGCGGACCACCGACAGGTACTCGTCCCGGGCGGGAGCCCGCTCGGCGACGAGGTGCACGATCTCCTCGTAGACCTTGGGGTACAGCGTCGCGAACGCGAGGTCCTCGAGCTCCCACTTGATCGTGTTCATGCCCAGCCGGTGGGCGAGCGGCGCGTAGATCTCGAGGGTCTCGCGGGCCTTCCGGCGCGCGGACTCCTGCGGCACGAACCGCCAGGTGCGCGCGTTGTGCAGGCGGTCCGCCAGCTTGATGACGAGCACGCGGATGTCGCGCGACATGGCGACGACCATCTTGCGCACGGTCTCCGCCTGCGCGGCGTCGCCGTAGGAGACCCGGTCGAGCTTGGTGACGCCGTCGACCAGGCCGGCGATCTCCTCGCCGAACTCCTCGCGCAGCTTCTCCAGCGAGTAGTCCGTGTCCTCCACGGTGTCGTGCAGCAGCGCGGCGGCCAGCGTCGGGACGGTCATCCCGAGGTCGGCCAGGATCGTCGCGACGGCGACCGGGTGGGTGATGTACGGGTCTCCGCTCTTGCGGGTCTGCCCCCGGTGCGCCTCCTCGGCCGTGGCGTAGGCACGCTCGAGAAGGCTGACGTCGGCGCGCGGCTGGTTGGCGCGGACGGCGACCATGAGCGGCTCGAGCACCGGCGACGCGGCGGACGGGCGGGTGCCGAACCGGACGAGACGTGAGCGGACGCGGCTCGACGGCGTCGGCGGCGCCTCGTTCCCCGGTGCGCGGGGGGCGGGCATCGCCATGACCCGGGCGGGCTCGCCGGGCGAGCCGCCACCAGCCTCGGCCTCCGGAGCGCGCTCGGGAGGAACTGCGGACGTCGGCGAGTCCGGCGTGGTGGGCTCGGCCATGGTCCCCTCCTCCCCCGGTTCTCGGCGCCTACGAGTCTGGAGCCTCCGAGTCTACTGTCGGCACAACGACCGCCGACCGCGAGGTATGCCCGCTGGACACCCGACGACCGGGACCCCGGTTGAGCGCCCGGGCACGCGGAAGGTCGGCCCCGTTCAGTAGGACAGCAGGACGTCGAGCGGCCTGCCCGGCAGACGGTCCCGACCGCCCAGGAACGTCAGCTCCATGAGGAAGGACAGCCCCACGACGACGCCCCCTGCCTTCTCGAGCAGCGCGACGGTCGCCGCCGCCGTACCGCCGGTCGCGAGGACGTCGTCCACCACGAGGACCCGGGAGCCGTCCCGGATCGTGTCGGGGTGCACCTCGAGGACGGCGCTGCCGTACTCGAGCTCGTAGGCGCCCGCGAGCGTCTCGCGCGGGAGCTTGCCGGCCTTGCGCACGGGGATGAACCCGGCGCCGAGCGCGACGGCCACCGGCGCACCGAGGATGAACCCGCGCGCCTCCATGCCCACGACCAGGTCGATCGGCCCGGGCGCGCGCGACGCCATGTCCTCGACCACGGCCTTCAGGGCGGCGCCGTCGGCGAGCAGCGGCGTGATGTCCTTGAACACCACCCCGGGCTCGGGGAAGTCCGGGACGTCCTGGACCAGCGACGCCGCCAGGTCGGCGAGGGGGCGACGCTCGTCGCTCACGACTTCCTCCCGGCCGGCCGGCTGGAGTTCTTGCGGCGCGGCTGCGCCCGGTTGCCCTGGTGCTCCCCCGGGACCAACGCGCCGACCCGCACGCGGACCTGCTCCTCGGCGCCGTCCTCGGTCACCACGGCGGCCCGCGCCTTCGTGACGAGCGCGTTGTGCTCGCGGATGTGCGGTTCACGCTCGCGCAGCCAGACGAGGAGCGGCGTCGCGAGGAACACCGAGGAGAACGTGCCGACGAGGATGCCGACGAAGAGCGCGAGCGCGATGTCGCGCAGCGTGCCGGCCCCGAGCAGGAACGCACCGATGAAGAGGATCGACGCGACCGGGAGCACCGCGACCACCGAGGTGTTCAGGGACCGGACGAGCGTCTGGTTCACCGCGAGGTTGGCCAGCTCGCCGAAGGTGTAGCGCTTCTGGTCGAGGACCTTGGCGACGTTCTCCCGCACCTTGTCGAAGACGACCACGGTGTCGTACAGCGAGTAGCCGAGGATCGTCAGGAAGCCGATCATCGTCGCCGGCGTCACCTCCCAGCCGACCGCCGCGTACACGCCGACCGTGATCGCGACGTCGTGCAGCAGGGCGACGATGCCCGACACCGCCATCCGCCAGTCGCGGAAGTAGACGGTGAGGACAGCGGCGACCAGCACGAGGAAGATGACGAGGCCGCGCATGGCCTTGCTCGTCACGTCCTTGCCCCAGGTGGCGCCGATGAACGACGAGCCGACCTGGTCCTTGTCCACGCCGTACGCGTCCGCGAGAAGGTTCGCGAGCTCGTCGGTCTCGTCATCGGTCAGCCTGGACGTCTGCACGCGGATGCTGTCCGAGCCCACGACGGAGACGCGCGGCGGGTCGGCACCCTCGATCTGCGCGACAGCGTCGAGCGCGGGCTGCTCGGCCACGTCGGCCACGCCCGGCACGGTGAACTCCGAGCCGCCGCGGAACGCGATGCCGAGGTTCAGGCCGACGGTCGTCAGGAGGACGACGGCGGCCAGCACCACGGCGCCGCCGAGGGCGAACCACCGGTTCTTCGTCCCCACGATGTTGTAGGAACGCTTCCCCGTGTAGAGGTCGTTGCCCCACTGGGCCATCCTGCCGGGCATCAGGCGTCCTTCCCCTCGGCCTGGGCGTGCTCGCCGGCGGCCGCCCGCTGGGCGGCCTTCCGCTCGGCGATGGTCATCCAGTCCCCGACGCCTGCCGCGACGGGCTGCGGCGCTCCTGCAGCGGGCTCAGGCTCTCGGACCTTGCCACGCCCGACGTACCGCGACCGGGCACCGAGCAGGCTCGGGTCGAGACCGGAGAACCGGTGGCCCTCGGCGAAGAACCGCCGACGGGAGAGCAGCAGCATCACGGGGTGCGTGAAGAGGAACACGATGATCAGGTCGATCACCGTGGTCAGCCCCAGGGTGAACGCGAACCCGCGGACCCCGCCCACCGCGAGGAAGTACAGCACGACGGCAGCGAGGAGGCTCACGGCGTCGGAGGCCAGGATGGTCCGCTTGGCGCGGCTCCAACCGGCGTCCACCGCGGCCGCGAGCGGGCGTCCCTCGCGTAGCTCGTCCTTGATCCGTTCGAAGTAGACGATGAACGAGTCCGCTGTGATACCGATCGCGACGATCAGACCCGCGACACCGGGCAGGCTCAGCCGGTAGCCCTGGACCCACGACAGCACCGTGATCGTCAGGAACGCGAGCGCGCCCGCCACCACGAGCGAGGCGATCGTGACGAAGCCCAGGGCGCGGTACTGACCCAGCGAGTACAGGCCGACGAGGATCAGGCCGATGAGGCCGGCCAGGAGGCCGCGCTGCAGCTGCTCGTCACCGAGCGTCGCCGAGATCTGCTCCTCGCTCTGCACCTCGAAGGTGAGCGGCAGGGAGCCGAAGTTGAGCTGGCGGGCGAGCGTGTTCGCGGCCGCCGTCGTGAAGTTGCCGGAGATCTCCGCCCCGCCGTCGGGGATCACGGAGTTGACCTGCGGCGCCGAGATGACCAGGCCGTCGAGCACGATGGCGAACTGGTTGCGCGGCGCCTCCAGCGACAGCAGACGCTCGGTGGTGTCCGCGAAGATCCGCGTCCCCTCCGAGTTGAACTCGAGGTTCACGACCCGCTCGTTGGTGATCGCACCCTGGGCGGTGACGCGCAGCCCGGAGCTCGCGCTCGAGACCAGGTCGCCCGTGATCTCCACGGGGCCGAGGGCGTACTTCGCGGTCCCGTCGACCGCACAGGTCACGAAGCCGGCGTTCGGGTCGCCCACCCGGCTGGCACCGCCGACGAGGTTCGCCGGGTCCGTGCAGTCGAGCTCGTTCAGCTGCGTCGTGAGGTCGGCCGTCAGCCAGGAGAGGTCGCTCGGGTTCGCGGGCGTCGCGCTGTCGCCCGACCCGCTGTCGCCCGACCCACCGTCGCCCTCGCCGGTGGCCGCCTTCGAGACCTGGTCGGCGGTGCCGGCGCCGTCCTCGGTACCCGTGGCGCCCTCGTCCGTCGCGCCGTCGCCGACCGCGGCGTCGTCGGTGGGGACGGTCGGGTCGGCCACGGCCGTCGGGTCGTACGGCTCCGGGTTCGCGACCACCAGCACCGGCCGGAAGACCAGCTGGGCCGACTCCTTCACGAGCCGCAGGGTCTCCTCGCTCGGGGTGCCCGGCAGGCCGACGACGATGTTGCTGCCGCCCTGGCTGGTGATCTCGGCCTCGGCGACGCCGGACGCGTCGACGCGCTGCCGGATGATGTCGATGGCCTGGGCGATCGCGGCGTCCGTCACGTCCTCACCGGTCGTCGCGACCGGCCGGAGGATGACCTCCGTGCCGCCCTCGAGGTCGAGGGCGAGCTGGGGTGTCAGGCTCGCGTCCGACCATCGCTCTCCCGCGACGAGGGCGGCCACCAGGCCGATGACGAGCAGTGCCAGGGTCACCAGCGGGCGCACAGGTCGCTCGCGGCGGGTCGTCGTAGCCAACGTCAGTCTTCTCTCGTGAGCAGTGCGCGTCGCTGCGCGTCAGGCCGTGGGCTTGTCGTCGTCCGTCGAGGTCAGGCTGGAGGCGTCGTCGGGGACCTCGACATCCTCCCAGTCGCCGTCGGCGCCGTCGTTCTCGTCGCCGGACTCCTCGTCCGTCGCCTCGTCGTCGGCGTCCTCGTCCGTGTACTCCTCGTCGGTGTACTCGTCCTCGCCGTACTCGTCGTCGGCGTACTCGTCCTCGGCGTCCTCGTCGAGCTCCTCGTCGGCGCCCTCATCCACGACCGGCGTGACGACCGTCGCGATCGCGCGCTTGGCCCAGCGCATCGTGACGCCCGGTGCGGTCTCGAGGACGACGACGTCGTCCTCGATGGCGACGACCGTGCCGTACAGACCACCGTGCGTCATGACGTCGGCCCCCGGGGCGAGCGACTCCATCAGGGCGGCCTGCTCCTTGCGCATCTTCCGCTGCGGCGCGCCCATGAACCACAGGAGGCCGATGAGCAGCAGAGGAAGCAGGAAAATCTCGAGTCCACCCATGTGGGTCACGCGCCCTTCGATCGGTTTGCCGCCGGGCAGTCTAGGCGACCTGCCGACCCCCGCCCTAACCCCCGGCCGCACAGATGCGCACCGGTTCGTCCCGGGGCGTCGACGAGCCCGTCCTGGAGCCCGCCGCTGTGGGCCCTAGGGCCCGTTCCTGCGTCGATTCACCCGAAGAGGCTGGCCGGCCCGCCCGGCGCCGCCAGGTCCAGGTGCTCCCACGCCCGCGGGGTGGCGACCCTCCCGCGCGGCGTCCGCCCGATCAGGCCCTCCCGCACGAGGAACGGCTCGGCGACGGTCTCGACCGTCTCCGGCTCCTCGCCGACGGCCACCGCCAGGGTCGTCAGGCCGACGGGACCGCCGCCGAAACGCACGCAGAGCGCGCGCAGCACGGCCCGGTCGAGGCGATCGAGCCCGAGCTCGTCGACCTCGTAGACCTCGAGCGCGGCGCGCGCGGCCGCTCGGTCACACGTCCCGTCCCCGCGGACCTGGGCCCAGTCCCGCACGCGCCGCAGCAGGCGGTTCGCGATCCGGGGCGTGCCGCGCGACCGGCCGGCGATCTCGGCCGCCGCGTCGTCCGCGAGGTCCACGCCGAGCAGGCCGGCCGACCGCCGCAGCACCTGCTCGAGCTCGGCGGACGAGTAGAAGTCGAGGTGGCCGGTGAAACCGAACCTGTCGCGCAGCGGCGCGGGCAGGAGCCCGGCGCGCGTCGTCGCGCCGACCACGGTGAACGGCGGGAGCGTCAGCCCGATCGCGTTCGCCCCGGCGCCCTTCCCCACGACGACGTCGACCCGGAAGTCCTCCATCGCGACGTACAGCAGCTCCTCGGCCGGCCGGGCGAGGCGGTGGATCTCGTCGACGAAGAGCACCTCGCCCTCGTCCAGGGACGAGAGCACCGCGGCGAGGTCCCCGGCGTGCTGGATCGCGGGCCCGGACGTCACGCGCACCGACGTGCCGAGCTCCGCCGCGATGATCATGGCGAGCGTCGTCTTGCCGAGCCCGGGCGGGCCGGACAGCAGCACGTGGTCGGGCACCCCGCCGCGGGCGAGCGCGGCGTGCAGCACCAGCTCGAGCTGCTCACGGACGACGTGCTGGCCGACGAACTCCGCCAGTCGCCGCGGACGCAGCGCGGCCTCGGCGGCGCGCTCGGCCTCATCGACCTCGGGCGCGACGACGCGCTCGTCAACCACGGCCGCCCCCGAGCGTGCGCAGGGCGCTGCGGAGCACGAGCGGGACGTCGTCGGCGGACACAGGCCCGGCGTCGTCGGGGACCACCGCGCGCACGGCGTCCTCCGCCGCCCGCGTGGCCCAGCCCAGCCCCACCAGAGCCTCCACGACGGTGGCGCGCCGATCCTCGGCCGGGGCGCTCTCCCCGCCGGCCGAGGCCGGCGGGCCAAGACGGTCGCCGAGCTCCAGGACGATCCGCTGGGCGCCCTTGCGCCCGATCCCCGGGACCCGCTGCAGCGCCGCGAGGTCCTCCGTCGCGACTGCGCGGCGCAGCGCGTCCGGCGGGTGCACGGCGAGCATCGCGAGGGCCAGCCGTGGCCCGACGCCGCTGACGGTCTGGACCGCCTCGAACACGTCGCGCTCGTCGGCGTCGGCGAAGCCGTAGAGCGTCAGGGCGTCCTCGCGGACCACCAGGGAGGTCGCGAGCCGGGCCTCTGCTCCCCTGCGCAGGCCGGCGAGCGTGGCGGGCGTCGCGTGCGCGAGCAGCCCGACCCCGCCGACCTCGATGACGACGCCGTCGAGACGCACGTCCACGACGCGACCGGACAACGACGCGATCACCGACACTCCTCCGAGACGAACAGGTGTACGACCGACGGTAACAGGCCGCACGCCGACGGCGGGTCAGCGACCGCCCCGGCGCGCCGCTGCCTCGGCACGGGCCCACTCCTCCTGCGCACGGGTCCGCCCTGCGGGCCGACCCGACCCGGTCGCAACCCTGGTCCCGACCGGCGCGTCCGGGGCGGCGAGCCCGCCCGGCAGGGGCCGCCAGAGGTGGCAGACGGCGAGGGCGAGGGCGTCCGCGGCATCCGCGGGCTGCGGGGCCTCCGCGAGCCCGAGGATGCGCGCGACCATGGCCTGCACCTGGGCCTTGGACGCGCGGCCGTGCCCCGTGACGGCCGCCTTGACCTCGCTGGGCGTGTGCAGCGCCACCGGGATGCCGCGCCGGGCCGCGGCCAGCATGACGACGCCGGACACCTGCGCGGTGCCCATCACGGTGCGCAGGTTGTGCTGCGCGAAGACCTGCTCGACAGCGACGGCGTCAGGGCTGTGCCGGTCGAGCCAGGCGTCGACCTCACCGGCGATGAGCGCGAGCCGGGCCTCGGGGGGCTGACCGGGCTGCGACCGGGCGACGCCGACGTCGACGAGGACGGCCCGACGGCCCGGTGCCGCGTCCACGACGCCGAGGCCGCACCGGGTCAGGCCTGGGTCGACTCCGAGCACGCGCACGGTGCCAGTCTCACAGCCCCGCCCCGTGTGGAGCGTCTTCGACGCGACACGCGGGCGTGTCGCGTCGGACCGCTCCACCCCCGCGCGGATCGCTCCACGCGCGGGATGAACGCTCCACTCGCCAGGGGGTGGACGGCGGGATCAGTCCTCGTCCTCGAGCTCGGCCATGACCTCGTCGGAGGCGTCGAAGTTCGCGTAGACGTTCTGCACGTCGTCGCTGTCCTCGAGCGCATCGATCAGGCGCAGGATCTTCCGGGCGCCCTCGACGTCGACCTCGATCTGGGTCGCGGGCACGAACTGCGCCTCGGCCGAGTCGTAGTCGATGCCCGCCTCCTGGAGCGCGGTGCGCACCGCGACGACGTCGCTCGCCTCGCTCATCACCTCGAACGCCTCACCGAGGTCGTTGACCTCCTCGGCCCCGGCGTCGAGGACGGCGGTGAGGACGTCGTCCTCGGTGAGCCCGTCGCTCTTCGGCACGATCACGACGCCGCGACGGGAGAAGAGGTAGGAGACCGACCCGGGGTCCGCCATCTGGCCGCCGTTGCGCGTGAACGCGACGCGGACGTCGGACGCGGCCCGGTTCCGGTTGTCGGTGAGGCACTCGACGAGGACGGCGATCCCGCCGGGGCCGTAGCCCTCGTACATGATCGTCTGGTAGTCGGCGCCGCCGGCCTCCTGGCCGGAGCCCCGCTTGACCGCGCGATCGATGTTGTCGTTCGGCACCGAGGTCTTCTTCGCCTTCTGGATGGCGTCGAAGAGCGTCGGGTTGCCGGCCGGGTCACCGCCGCCCGTGCGGGCCGCGACCTCGATGTTCTTGATGAGCTTGGCGAAGAGCTTCCCCCGCCGGGCGTCCACGACCGCCTTCTTGTGCTTGGTCGTGGCCCACTTGGAGTGACCGGACATGCAGGGGCTCCTCAACGGCTCTCGACGATGCTGACGAACAGACGGTGGAGACGCTGGTCCCCCGTGAGCTCGGGGTGGAAGGACGTGGCCAGCACGTCGCGCTCCCGCACCGCGACGATCCTACCGGCGGCGGCACCGCTCTCCACGCGGGCGAGCACCTGAACCCGCGGCCCGACCTCCTCGACCCACGGCGCCCGGATGAAGACGGCGTGCACGGGGTCGTCCTGGCTGTCCGGGACGCCGTCGACGACGAGATCGGTCTCGAACGAGTCGACCTGCCGACCGAACGCGTTGCGCCGCACCGTGACGTCCAGGCCGCCCAGGGTCTGCTGGTCGGCCGTCCCACCCGTGATGCGGTCGGCCAGCAAGATCATGCCTGCGCACGACCCGAAGGCGGGCAGTCCGTCGGCGATCGCCTGCCGCAGGGGCTCGAAGAGGTCGAACGCCCGCAGCAGCTTGTCGATGGTGGTCGACTCCCCGCCGGGGATGACGATCCCGTCGAGGCCCTCGAGCTCGCGCGGGCGCCGGACGGGGACGGCGGCGGCACCGCACGCCTCGAGAATCGCGGCGTGCTCCCGCACGTCGCCCTGCAGCGCCAGCACCCCGATCCGCGTCACGGTGGGCGATCCTACGTGCTCGCCGCCACTCGTCCGCGCGCGGGGCGACGGATCAGCGACCCGCTGCGGACCCGACCGCGTCCAGGCTGCCCGACGGCGTCCCGGCCACCGCCGCGTCCGCCGACCACGCGTGCACCTGGTCGGCCAAGCGGTCGAGACCCTCCAGCACGGCGTCGCGCCCGGCGGCGAGGGACACGCGCACGAAGCCCTGCGCGGCCGCGCCGAACGTCGAGCCCGGGGCGACGGCGACGTGCCGCTCGGCCAGCAGGCGCCGCGCGAACGCGTCGCTGTCGCTGGTCGCCGCCGAGACGTCGACCATGAGGTAGAAGGCCCCTTCCGGGCGCACGCAGCCGATCCCCCGCGCCTGCAGCAGGCTGACGGCCGCGTCCCGGCGCTCGCGGTAGGAGTCCCGCGCCGCGACGACATGGTCCTGCGGCCCGCGCAGCGCCGCGAGGGCCGCGCGCTGGCCGATCGTCGACGGGCACGAGATCGTCGCCTCGGCGAGCTGGCCCATGAGGTCGTGCACCGTCGGGTCCGGCACGACGACGTACCCGATCCGCCAGCCCGTCATCGCGTGGGCCTTCGAGAAGCTGAAGAAGCTGAGCACCCGCCCGTCCGGGTCGAGGCCGGTGATCCCGACGTGCGGCGCGTCGAAGGTGAACTCCTCGTAGCACTCGTCCGACAGCACCCACAGGTCGTGCCGGCGTGCGATCTCGACGATCGCCGCCAGCACCTCGCGCGGGTAGACCGCGCCGGTCGGGTTGTTCGGCGAGCAGACGACGATGGCGCGGGTGCGCGAGCTCACCGCCCGTTCGACGTCCGCCGGGTCGGGGACGAAGCCCGCGGACGCGCGGGTCGCGTAGGTGCCCACGCCCAGCCCGGCCGACACCGCCGCCATCCGCCAGTTCGGGAACTCCGGGTCCGGGAGAAGTACCTCCTCGCCGGGGGCCAGGACGGACTGGAGAGCCATCGTGAGGCCGTGCATCGCGCCGTGGGTGACGACGATCTCGTCCGCGGTGGTCGGCCGACCCGTGGTGCGGGTGGCGCGCTCTGCCAGCGCCTCGCGGAGCTCCACCAGACCCGTGCTGGACGAGTAGCCCGTGTGCCCCGCCCGCGCGTCGGCCGCCGCGGCGGCGATGATGTGCTCGGGCGTGGTCAGGTCGGGCTCGCCGACCTCGAGGCGGATGGCCTGCGGGTCGCGGAGCGCGAGCTCCATGAGCGTGCGGATGCCGCTGCGCGGGATGGCCGCGACCGGCGACGTGGTGATCGGCATGCGAGGACGCTAGCCGCCCGCCGACCACTTGTGTACCGACCAGTACGGAATTGGCGTACCGACCAGTACGCGTCTCCCCGCCGATACGCTCGACAGGTGAGCAGCCAGCAGCAGCCCCCGTACGGCCAGCCGGCGTACGGCCAGCCGGCGTACGGCCAGAGCTACGGCGCGTCGGCGTACCCGCCGGCGCAGCCGCCACGGAAGACCTCGACCACCGGACCGAAGATCACGGTGGCGATCGGCGTCGTCGTCCTGATCGTCTCGGTCGTCCTCCTCGTCGTCGGCGGCCTCTCGATCGCCAGGACCCTGCCCACGGACGTGCTGGCGCTGGACGGGTCGCCGGGCGACGGCGTGGTCGGCGTCGTCGACCTCCCGGGCTCCGGTCAGGTCGGGCTCGCCGGCGACACCAGGTACGCCGTGTACCTCGTGCACGACGTCAGCCGCTCCGTGCGCACGGACCTGCCGTCGGTCACGTCGCCCGCCGGTCGACGCGTCGCGGTGGGCGGAGCCGCCTACAGCTCGACCACGACCATGGGTGACACGCACGCGGCGGCCATCGCATCGTTCACCACCGACGAGGCCGGCGAGTACACGGTCGCCCTCGACGTGCGCGACGCCGCGTTCGGCGCCGAGCCGGGCGAGCAGGTGCGCCTGTTCGTCGTCGAGGACATCGGGGCCGGCGGCTTCTTCGCCGGCCTGTTCGGGGGCGTCGCCGGGCTGCTCGGCGGCATCTTCCTGGGCCTGGTGGCGATCGTCCTGCTCGTCGTCGGCGGCATCATGTGGGGCGTGCGCCGCGGCAACGCGCGCCGGCTCGGCCAGGCGTAGGCGAACCGGTCGGCACCCGTCCCCGCGCTGCGTCGGCAGCGGCACCCGCGGGTCAGCCGACGAGGCCCTCGTCCGGCAGCGCTCGCACGACGCCGTCCCAGCCCGTCAGGAGCTCGCGCACCAGCGGGACGAAGTCCGCGGGGAACACCTCCTCGGCGACCGCCTCCAGGGCGTCGAGGTCCCACCATCGGACCTCGTCCATGAAGGCGCGCTCGACGTCGGTCCAGCCGTCGGTCCGGATCGGACCGGGCTCGGGCAGCCGGGCGAGGAAGAACTCCTCGTCCTGGCGGACGGTCCGGGCCGCGAAGTCGAAGACAGCACGCCGCCGCGCCACCGGCCCGACGACGTCGGCGGGGTCGACGACGAAGCCGGTCTCCTCGCGCAGCTCACGAACGGCCGCCGCCACGCCGGTCTCGCCGGGGTCGATCCCGCCGCCCACCGTGAACCACCAGCTGCGCGACGGGTTGTCGACGTCGTGCCCGCGGACCATCAGCACGCGCCCGGCGGCGTCGAGCAGGACGAGCCGGGCACCGCGCCGGAACGGAACCCCGTCCGGGCCCTCGACCCAGTCGGGACCGAGCTGCGTCACGCGGACAGCGGCTGGTCCGGGGGCCGCCTTGCGCGGTACCCGGGACGTCACCAGCCCCGCTCGGCCAGCCGGTGCGGCTCGGGGACGTCCTCGACGTTGATGCCCACCATCGCCTCGCCCAGACCGCGCGAGACCTCGGCGATCACACTGGGGTCGTCGTAGAACGTGGTGGCCTTGACGATCGCCGCGGCGCGCTTGGCGGGGTCGCCGGACTTGAAGATGCCGGAGCCGACGAACACGCCCTCGGCGCCGAGCTGCATCATCATCGCCGCGTCCGCCGGGGTCGCGATGCCGCCCGCCGTGAACAGGACGACCGGGAGCTTGCCGGTCTCGGCAACCTCCTTGACCAGGTCGTACGGCGCCTGGAGGTCCTTGGCCGCGACGTAGAGCTCGTCCTCGGGCAGCGAGGTGAGCCGGCGGATCTCGTCACGGATCTGACGCATGTGGGTCGTGGCGTTCGAGACGTCACCGGTGCCCGCCTCGCCCTTCGAGCGGATCATCGCCGCACCCTCGGTGATGCGGCGCAGGGCCTCGCCGAGGTTCGTCGCGCCGCACACGAACGGGACGGTGAACGCCCACTTGTCGATGTGGTGCGCGTAGTCCGCCGGGGTGAGGACCTCCGACTCGTCGACGTAGTCCACGCCGAGTGCCTGCAGCACCTGCGCCTCGACGAAGTGGCCGATGCGGGCCTTCGCCATGACGGGGATGGAGACGGCGTCGACGATCCCCTGGATGAGGTCCGGGTCGCTCATGCGGGCGACGCCACCCTGGGCGCGGATGTCCGCGGGCACCCGCTCGAGCGCCATCACCGCGACGGCCCCGGCGTCCTCGGCGATCTTCGCCTGGTCGGCCGTGACCACATCCATGATCACGCCGCCCTTGAGCATCTCGGCCATGCCGCGCTTGACCTTCGCGGTGCCGATCATCGTGGGGTTGTCGCTCACGTTCATCCCTCGGTCGGTGGTGGTTGCCAGCGGTGGCGGTCGCCGTCGTCGGCGGTTCGCGCCGGCCCGTTCGGCCGCGCAGCCGCGTCGCACAGGCGGAGCCGGCGGCGGTCCCTCATCCTAGTGCGGGCCGCGGCGCGCCCTCCTCCGCATTCCAGGGCGCGGCCGACGTCAGGCGGCCTGGGCCACCCGCCGCAGCGCCTCGGGCCAGTCGTCGTCGATCTCGACGGTCTGCGGAAGGGGGGCGTGGCCGGCGAGGCGCAGGGCCCGGACGACGACCTTGTGACGCACCCGCTGCGCCTGGGCGACCGCCTCGTTGTGGAACCGGCGGGCCAGCTGCACGCGGTACCAGGCCGCGGCCAGGGCCTCGACGAGCTCCGCGCCGCCCGGCTGGGCCACGAGGGCGGCCACCTCGTCGTCGTCGGCCAGCGCCTCGCGGACCGTGCGGGAGAGCTCGCTCTCCCCCAGGTCGCGCTCCACCGGGTCGTCCGCGCGGGCTCCCGGCCCGTCCGGGCCCAGCATGCGGTCCAGGTCGGGCAGCGCCGCGACGAGCTCGGCGCGCCCGTATCCGCCCGCCGACAACGCCGCCCAGGCCGCCTCCCCGACGAGCACGGAGCTCACCGGGTCCAGCAGGCCGGACGAGGCGAGCTCCGCCGCGGCGGACGCGCGCCGCACGAGCTGGTTCTCCAGCGCCGACCGGGACGTGGCCACCTTCCGGTGCAGCCGGTCCAGACGGTTCGCCGAGACCCAGACGAGCCACAGCAGGAGCAGCAGCCCCGCCGCGACCAGCAGCGTGACCTCGGACCAGCTCGTCACGACTCCTCCGTCTCCGCCGGGCGGGGACCCCGTCGCGACGACGGGTCCTCGCCCACCCGCACCCGCGGCCCGCCCGCCAGGACCATCTCGTACACGGTGAGCACCTGCTCGGTCACCACCGACCAGTCGTACCGGCGCACGACGGCGGAGGCCCGCTGGGCGGTGCGGCGCCGCTGCTCCGGGTCCCGCAGGACGGTGACGAGGGTCCGCGCCAGCGCCGCGCTGTCCCCGTTCGGGAACAGCACGCCGGCGTCCCCGTCGTCGAGCACGCGCCGGAACGCGCCGAGGTCGCTCGCGACCACCATGGCGCCCGCGCTCATCGCCTCCACGAGCACGATGCCGAAGCTCTCCCCGCCCGTGTGCGGCGCGCAGTACACGTCGACCGAGCTGAGCAGCCGGGCCTTCTCCTCGTCCGAGATGCCACCGAGGAACTCCACGGACGCGGCGAGCGGCCCGAGCGCCTCGCGGGCCTCCTCCGCGCCCGTGTCGCCGCGGCCGGCCACGAGGAACCTCGCGCCGGGGATCGCCTCGAGCACGGCCGGGATCGCGGCCGTGAGCACCGGAAGTCCCTTCCGGGGCTCGTCGAGCCGCCCGAGGAACGCGATCGTCGGCCGCTCGGGGGTGCCGGTCCACCGGGCGTCGGCCTCGGCCTGCTCGAACACGTCGGCGTACACGCCGTTCGGGATCACGACGGCGTCGCCGCCGAGGTGCTCGACCAGCGTCCGACGGGCGTCCTCCGAGACGGCGATGCGGGCGGCGATCTTCTCGAGGCTGGGCCGCACCAGCGGGTGCGCGACCTGCAGCGCGCGCGAGCGCAGGAGCGCCGTGTGGAACGTGGCCACGATCGGGCCCGAGGCGACCCAGAGCGCCAGCATGCCGAGGCTCGGCGTCACGGGCTCGTGCAGGTGCAGGATGTCGAACTCGCCCGCCGTCACCCAGCGCCGCACGCGCCGCGCGCTCATAGGCCCGAAGGTCATGCGGGCGACCGAGCCGTTGTAGCGCACGGGCACCGCCCGACCCGCCGGGGTGATGTAGTCGGGCAGGGGCGTCTCGTCGTCGGCGGGCGCCAGCACCGAGACCGAGTGACCGCGACGCTCGAGCGCCTCGGCGAGGTCGCGGACGTGGAACTGGACCCCACCGGGCACGTCGAACGAGTAGGGGCAGACGATGCCGACCCGGAGCGGCTCGAGGCTCATGCGTCCTCCTCGGGCGCGTCGGGCGCGTCGGCCGACGGCGCCGTCGAGGCCGGCGCCACGACCCGCGCCGGGTCCAGGTCGCCGACGAACACCCGCTGCAGCATGTGCCAATGGGTCGGGTGGGCCGCGATGTCCGCACCGAGGACGTCCACCCAGGCCTGCGTCAGCGCGGCCACCTGCTCGCTGCGCGGCACGTCCGGCGGCACGGCGATCGCAGGGGTGAAGGTGAGGACGATGCCCCACCGCGACCGCGCGGCCCGGCGCCGGGCGCCGTAGATCCGCTCGTGCCGGATGAGGGTCGGTACGAGGGCAGCGCCTGTCGCCACCGCCAGGGCGGCCGGACCGGCGGCGACGCGCGCCCGCTCGCCGAGCAGGTCGACCTCCACGCCCTTGGAGGTGAGGTCCCGGTCGGCGAGCAGGGGCACGAGGACGCTCCCGGTCCGCAGCGTGCGGACGAGCTCGCGGAAGACGTCACCGCCCTTGTCGAGCGGGATGATGCGCAGTCCGATGGCCTCGCGCAGGCCGACGAAGGCGTCGAACACCTCGACCGGCTCGAGGCGCTCGGCCACCGTGGTCACCGGTGCGAGGTGCACCGTCGCCCAGGCGCCCGCGAGGTCCCAGTTGCCCTGGTGCCCGAGCGCGAGCACCACCGGCCGTCCTGATCCGCAGGCCTCGAGGACGGGCGCCTCCCCGACGGCGCGGACCCGTGCGTCGACCTGCTCGGGCGTCAGCCGCGGCAGCGCGAAGGCCTCCGCGTAGTACCGCAGGTAGTTGCGCATGCCCTCGAGGCTCAGGCGACGCAGCTCGCGCTCGCTCGCCTCCGGCCGTGCACGCCGCAGGTTCGCCTCCAGGCGCCGGACCCCGGAACCGTGCAGCAGCCAGGCGACGTCGGCGGCGATGCGCATGAGGGCGCGCGACAGGCCCTCCGGCGCCGCGCCGAAGAAGCGGAAGGCGAGCAGCGTGGCCCCGCCCGACGTGCGCCGTCTCACGCCTGACCCGCCTGGACGACCTGCCTGCGCACGACGACGATCCGCTGGACGACCGTGACGAGGCTGGCCGCCGCGAGCAGGCCGAGGGCGATCGTGAGCACGGCGCCGGGGGCACCGAGGCCCACCACGCCCGCAGCGGTCAGGGCGACGACGAGCCGGTCGCCGCGCTCGGCGATGCCGACGTTCGCCGTCATGCCGATCCCCTCGGCGCGGGCTCGGACGTAGGGCACGATCGAGCCGAGGACCAGGCAGGCGAGCCCGAGCACGGCGCCGACCTCGTCCTCGCCCGGGCCCGCCAGCCAGATCACCAGGCCCACGAAGATCGCGCCGTCGGCGAACCGGTCCAGCGAGGAGTCCAGGAAGGCACCCCACGGGCCCTGGCGCCCGGACAGCCGGGCCATCAGGCCGTCCACCGCGTCGCTCATCGCGAAGAACCAGCACACCAGGGCGCCGGCGAGCAGGTGACCCGTCGGGAAGAGGACGAGCGCCGAGGCCATCACGCCGAGCGTGCCGAGGATCGTGACCGCGTCGGGTGAGAGCCCGGCCCGCAGCAGCGCCTTCGCCAGGGGGGTGAAGAGCCGCCCGAAGCCGGCCCTCAGCTTGCTGATCACGCTCGTCCTTCCGTCGGCCAGGCGTCGGCGAGGCGCTTGCGCGTGTCGGCCAGCAGCTCCGGCAGGGTCTTGGTCCGCCCGACGACGGGCAGGAAGTTCGCGTCGCCGGTCCACCTCGGCACGACGTGCTGATGCAGGTGGGCGGCGATCCCGGCCCCGGCCGCGCTCCCCTGGTTCACACCGAGGTTGAAGCCCTGGGCACGGTAGACGGCCCGCAGCGTGCGCATCGCGTCGGCCGTCATGGTGCCGAGCTCGACGCCCTCGTCGGCCGTGAGCTCGGTGTAGTCGGCGACGTGCCGGTACGGCAGCACCATGAGGTGCCCGGAGTTGTACGGGTAGAGGTTGAGCAGGGCGAACACCGCCCGCCCGCGCGCCACGACGAGCACGTCGGCGTCGTCGTCGGAGGCCGCCGCACGGCAGAACGGGCACGTGTCCGCGCCGTCGCCGGTCGGCTTGTTCTCGCCGCCTAGGTAGACGGCGCGGTGCGGCGTCCAGAGGCGCTGGAGCCCGTCCGGGTCCCCGGCGAGTGCGCCCGGCGCCTCCACCACGGCGTCGTCGCCGGTCGGCACGCTCACACCTGCGCCCGGTCCCGGACCGCCTCGACGACGCGCGCGATCGCCTCGGCGACCGGCACCCCGTTGTCCTGGCGCCCGTCGCGGTAGCGGAACGAGACCGCTCCGGCCGCCGCGTCCTCGCCACCGGCGATGAGCACGAACGGCACCTTCTGCGTGGCGGCGTTGCGGATCTTCTTGCCGAACCGGTCGTCGGACAGGTCGAGCTCGGCCCGGATGCCCTGCGCGCGCAGCTGCGCGACGACGTCGGCCAGGTAGTCGTTGAACGGCTCGGCGACCGGGACGGCCAGCACCTGGACCGGCGCGAGCCACGCGGGGAACGCGCCGGCGTAGTGCTCGACGAGGATCGCGAAGAACCGCTCGATGGACCCGAAGAGGGCGCGGTGGATCATCACCGGCCGCTGACGCGTGCCGTCGGCCGCCGTGTACTCGAGCTCGAACCGCTCGGGCAGGAAGAAGTCGAGCTGGATCGTGGACAGCTGCCACGTCCGCCCGATGGCGTCCTTCGCCTGGACCGAGATCTTGGGGCCGTAGAACGCGGCGCCGCCCGGGTCGTCCACGAGGTCCAGCCCGGACGCCGTGGCGACCTCCCGGAGCACCTCGGTGGCCTCGGCCCACGTGGCGTCGTCCCCGATGAACTTGTCGGGGTTCTTCGTGGAGAGCTCGAGGTAGAAGTCGCTCAGGCCGTAGTCGCTCAGCAGGTCGAGGACGAACTGCAGCAGCTGGGCGAGCTCGCCGCGCATCTGCTCGCGGGTGCAGTAGATGTGCGCGTCGTCCTGCGTGAAGCCCCGGGCGCGCGTCATGCCGTGCACGACGCCCGACTTCTCGTAGCGGTAGACGGTGCCGAACTCGAAGAGCCGCAGCGGCAGCTCGCGGTAGGAGCGCCCGCGCGAGGCGAAGACGAGGTTGTGCATCGGGCAGTTCATCGGCTTGAGGTAGTAGTCCTGGCCCTGCCTGCGCACGTTGCCGTCCGCGTCGCGCTCCTCGTCCAGCTGCATCGGCGGGTACATGCCGTCGGCGTACCAGTCGAGGTGACCGGAGATCTCGAAGAGCTTGGACTTGGTGATGTGCGGGCTGTTCACGAACGAGTACCCGGCCTCGACGTGCCGCTTGCGCGAGTAGCCCTCCATCTCCATCCGGACGATGCCGCCCTTGGGGTGGAAGACCGCCAGGCCCGAGCCGATCTCGTCCGGGAACGAGAACAGGTCGAGCTCGTTGCCGAGCCGGCGGTGGTCGCGACGCTCGGCCTCGGCGAGCCTGTCGAGGTACGCGGTGAGCTCGTCCTTGGTCGGCCACGCCGTGCCGTAGACGCGCTGCAGCTGCGGGTTCTTCTCCGAGCCGCGCCAGTAGGCGGCCGCCGAGCGCATCAGGCGGAAGCCGTTGCCGATGAGCCGCGTGCTCGGCAGGTGCGGGCCGCGGCACAGGTCCTGCCAGACGACCTGCTCCGACTCGCGACCGGCACCGCGCACGTTCTGGTAGATGCTCAGCCCGCCGAGGCCGACCTCGACCGAGGCGCCGTCGTCGCCGGCTCCGGGCGTGCCCTTCATGCCGATGAGCTCGAGCTTGTAGGGCTCGGCGGCCAGCGCCTCGCGGGCCTCGTCCTCGGTCACGTCCCAGCGCCGGAAGGTCTGCCCCTCCTTGACGATGCGCCCCATCACCTTCTCGAGGGCCTTGAGGTCCTCCGGCGTGAACGGGGTCTCGACGTCGAAGTCGTAGTAGAAGCCGTCGGTGATCGGCGGGCCGATGCCGAGCCGCGCGGAGGGGTTGACCTCCTGGACCGCCTGCGCGAGGACGTGGGCGGTCGAGTGGCGCAGCACCGCGAGGCCGTCCGGCGAGTCGATCGTCACGCCCTCGACGACGGCGCCGTCGGCTAGCGGTGCGGCGAGGTCGCGCAGCTCGCCGTCCACCCGCACGACGACGACGTCGCGCCGGCCCTCGTAGAGGTCAGCACCTGTGGTCCCGTCGTCCACGGTCCGCTGGTCACCGTCGACGGTCAGGCTGATCATGGGCACAGGAAAGCCTCTCGTGAGTCGCTCGTGGGTTCGGTGGTCGGCCTCCTGATGCTAGCGAGGCGGGAGCACACAGACGATGAGGACTCCGGGCGGGTGAACTTTGCGAGAGACACGCTCGCGGGCGTACCAGGGCCGAAAGTCCGCCCGTTTGGCGTACACCCTGGCGACCAGGGGTGGGCGATACTGGGTTCGAACCAGTGACCTCCTCGGTGTGAACGAGGCGCTCTACCACTGAGCCAATCGCCCGTGCGGCGAGCCAGGCTCGCCGCGACGTGGATGATGCTAGCGAATCCACAAGGGTCCAGGCGAACCTGGTGCGACTCGGGGCCGGGCTGCGAGGATTCAGCGACGAGTGGCGGAGAGGGTGAGCGATGGCGGGTCCAGTACCGGACGTGCGCGAGGTGGTCGCCATGCACCTCGTCCTCTCAGACGCCAGCGTGCTGCCCGTCAAGGCCGAGCTGTCGTTCGAGTGTGCGGACCCCTACACGGTCCGCATCGAGTTCACCGGCACCCACTCCGCGTGCACGTGGCTGGTCGGGCGCGAGCTCATCGCGCAGGGCGTTCTGGCCGACCCGAGCTCCCCCGCCGGCACCGGCGACGTCCGCATCTGGCGCGACGAGGACCCGGCCTACCTCCTGCTGGCGCTCAGCGGCGTCGAGGGTGACGCCCTCCTCGCGGGCCCGGCCGAGCCGTTCGCCCGTTTCGTCTCCGCGACCACGGCACTGGTCCCCTTCGGCTCCGAGTCGAGCCGCATGGAGGACGAGATCTCCCGCCTGATCGTCAGCCTGCTCGACGCCTGAGGCACCAGCCGACCCGTCAGGGGTCGACGTCCTGCGGCTCCCGCGCGGCGTACAGGGCCCGGAGCTCGGCGACGAGCGGCCCGGTCGTCACGGCCGCGCCGTCGAGCGCGACGACCGGCGCCACCGTCCGCACGGATCCGGTGAGCCCGAGCTGCGCGCGGCCGGCCGCGACGTCGTCGAGGACGGTGTAGGGCAGCTCCCCGGGCAGCGCCTCACGCACCGGGAGGCCCGCCTGGGCGCCCCACTCGAGCACGAGCTCGCGCGTGATGCCGCCCAGGCAACCGCTGCTGAGCGGCGGCGTGAGGACCTCGCCGTCCCGCTCGACGAACACGTTGGTCCCCGTGCCCTCGCACAGCTCGCCGACGGTGTTCGCCAGGAGCGCCTCGTCGGCGCCCTGGGACTGGGCGTGGGCCAGCGCCACGGCGTTCTCCACGTACGACGTCGTCTTCAGGCCTGCGACGGCGGAGCGCTCGTTGCGCACCCAGGGCACGCGCACCACGCGGACGACGTCGGGCGGGTTCGCGGGGCCGGCGAGGACGATCACCGTGGGCTCGCCGGGGATGCGGCCGGACCCGAGGGGCCCGAGGCCCGCGGTCACCGTGATCCGCAGGCGACCGAGGCCGGTGCCGGCGGCCAGGACCTGCGCGACGGCGTCGCGCAGCAGCGCCTCGTCCGGTGCGGGCAGCCCGATGCCCAGGGCGGAGTGCTGCAGCCGGCGCAGGTGCCGGGTCAGGGCGAACGCCCGTCCCTGGACCACTCCGCACGTCTCGAAGACGCCGTCGCCGACGGTCAGGCCGTGGTCCAGCGCGCTGAGCACCGGCTCCGCCGGGTCCCGCAGCCGCCCGTTCACCCACGCGACCGTGCCCTCGATGCCCATCAGTCCCTCCAGCCCTCCGCGTCCACGGGTCCGCCGCCAGCCTCGCACGTCTGCGCCGTGCCGCCCGCGAGCGCCACGAGGCGCGCGGCCTTGAGCTCGGTCTCGGCCCACTCGAGGTCGGGGTCGGAGTCGGCGGTGATGCCCGCGCCCGTGCCGAAGCGGAGCCGGCCACCGTCCTGGGGCACCCACCAGAACGAGCGGATGGCGACCGCGAGCTCGGCGCGGCCGGCGGCACCGTCCACCCAGCCGAAGGCTCCGCAGTACGGACCGCGCGGCACCGGCTCGAGCTCGGCGATCACGTCCAGGGCGGCGAGCTTCGGGGCCCCGGAGACCGACGCCGGCGGGTAGGCCGCGGCGAGCAGGTCCGGCCACCCGGCGTCGGGCAGCAGCGCGCCGACGACGGTGCTGACCAGGTGCACGAGACCGGGGTGGTGCTCGACGGCGAGCAGCGCCGTCACCTCGACGCTGGCGGGCGCGCAGACCCGCTGCAGGTCGTTGCGCACCATGTCGGTGATCATCACGTTCTCGGCGGCGTCCTTGGCCGTGAGCCCGGATGCGGTCGCCGCCGTGCCCTTGATCGGACCGGACGCGACACGCCCGTCCGCCACCGACAGGAAGCGCTCGGGGGACGCGCTCACCAGCCAGACCGGCGGGAGCGCGCCGCCCCGGGGCACGTGGATCCCGCCGGCGAATGGCGCCGGGTTGCCGGCCGCGAGGCAGGCACCCAGGGCCGCTGCGTCGGGTTCCCCCTCGGGCCCGCCCGCCAGGTCGGCCTCGAGGACGCGGCAGAGGTTGACCTGGTAGACGTCCCCGGCCCGGATCCGCTCGTGCACGGCGCGGACCCCAGCCCGGTAGGCCTCGCCCGACATCGACGAGCGCCACGGTCCGGCCGGGCCGCGCCAGTCGGCGGGGTCGGCGTCCACGAGCGCATCGCCGGGCGCGCGCTCGACGTCCGCGAAACGCCACGCCCGCCCGCGCCCGGCGAACTCGAGGACCACCACCCAGAAGTCGGCGGCGAGCCGATGGGCGTCGTCGGGCAGCGTGATGCACTCCAAAGGGCGCTCCGCACGCAGGCCGGCGAACCAGGCGCGCCCCTCCCCCGCGGGCGACCGACGGACGGCTGGCGTGCGCATCCGCACACGGTAGCGGCGAGCCGCGGGGCGCTCGGGAGCCGACGACGGGGGGCGATCCGAGCACGTTCCGGGCCGCCGCAGCGTTCGAGTTGGACTCTCGTCGTGAGGGTCGGTTATTGTTCGGGACGCGCACGGAACGGGCTTCGGCCCAGGAAGTGCCGCGCGGACGTAGCGCAGTTGGTAGCGCATCACCTTGCCAAGGTGAGGGTCGCGGGTTCGAGTCCCGTCGTCCGCTCGGAGGCGAGACGACCCGTAGGCTGGCGCCACGGTGGATCAGCCGAACGGTGGAGTGGCCGAGAGGCGAGGCAGCGGCCTGCAAAGCCGTACACACGGGTTCGAATCCCGTCTCCACCTCCACAACCCACGGGCGATTGGCGCAGCGGTAGCGCGCTTCCTCGACACGGAAGAGGTCACTGGTTCGATCCCAGTATCGCCCACCAGCACGACACGAAGGCCGCCCGGTCCCCGGGCGGCCTTCGTCGTTCTCGCAGGTCAGCGGTACCTAGCCCCCCGCGGTTTCCGCGCCCCCACCCCCGCGCAGGGCCGCGGCGGCCGCGTCGTACCGGTCCAGCGCGACGTCCAGGACCCGGACGTCCGGGGCGAGCGGAGCCGTCACCACATCGGCCCCGGACTCGCGCAGGCGGTCGTGGAACCAGCCTGGAGCGAGCAGGTAGGTCGCCACGACGACGCGCGGTGCACCGGCCTCCCGGAGCCGGGCGACGGCGTCGGGCACCCGGGGACGCGCCGCCGAACCGTAGGCGGCGACGACGGTCCCGCCCGGCCGGGCGCGGCGCAGGGCCGCTGCCATGACCTCGACGTCCGCGACCGCGCGCGCGTCGCTGGACCCGG
>AXCX01000204.1 GCA_000767215.1 Actinotalea fermentans ATCC 43279 = JCM 9966 = DSM 3133 | reverse complement strand
AGCGCGCGCCGAGCGGCCGTCCCCAGGCGGTCCGGGAGCCCTGGGACGGCGCCCAGCGGCCCACCCGCCACGCGCCGCAGGCTGCGTCCGACGGCGTGCACGGCGGCGTCGGGGCGCGGGAGCGCCGTCTTGGTGGTCGCGCAACCACAGATCGGGCCGTTCTTGCGTGGTCGCGCGACCATCCAGCCGGGCGGGACGGGCGTGGTTGCGCGACCACCCCAAACGGCTGAGCGACGCGAACGCGGCGCGTTCGGGGCGTTTCAGAGGCGCGCCGGGGGGTCACAGTTCGATTACGAGGTTTGACACCGGTAGGTGCCGGGCAGCACGGTTGCCACACACGCACTGAGACCGGTCTCACCGTCGAGACGGGTCTTGTCCCTATGTGACTGAGACCGGTCCCAGAGCGTGCGCACAGACGGCCGACGGCGGCAGACCCGTCGCCGGCAGCACAGGCGACGCAGGAGGCACCGGCGTCGTCGACGAGACGAAGGAGTCCATCAGTGCGCACGACGAGGAAGCGGGCGTTCGCGCTCGTCGCCGGCATGTCCACCATCGCGCTCCTGGCGAGCGCGTGCGGCGGCAGCGGCGACGACACGACCGACGAGCCGGCCGGCGACGGCGGCACCGAGACCACCGACGAGGAGATCACGCTCACGATCTCCACGTTCAACGAGTGGGGCTACGACACGCTGCTCGACCAGTACATGGAAGAGCACCCGAACATCACGATCGAGCACAACAAGTTCGCCACATCGAACGAGGCTCGCGACCAGTTCAACACCTCGCTCGCCGCGGGCTCCGGCCTCGCCGACGTCGTCGGCGTCGAGGTCGACTGGATGCCGGAGATCATGCAGTACTCCGACCAGTTCGTGGACCTGGCCTCCGACTCCGTCGAGGGTCGCTGGCAGGACTGGAAGGTCGGCCAGGCCACCACGCCCGACGGCAAGCTCGTCGGCTACGGCATCGACATCGGCCCGGAGGCCATCGCCTACCGCGCCGACCTCTTCGAGGCCGCGGGCCTGCCGTCCGACCGTGAGGCCGTCGCCGAGCTCTTCGGTGGCGAGGGCGCCACGTGGGACGACTTCTTCGCCGTCGGCGACCAGTTCACGGCCAACTCGGACGTCCCGTTCTACGACTCGGGCGCCGCGATCTACCAGGGCATGATCAACCAGATCGAGGCCGCGTACGAGGACCCCGAGAGCAACGACATCGTTGCCGTCGACAACTCCGAGGTCAAGGACATCTACGACACGATCATGTCGCACACCGACCTCTCGGCCGGCCTGCAGCAGTGGAACGAGGACTGGGTCAACTCGTTCCAGAACAACGGCTTCGCCGTGATGCTCGCGCCGTCCTGGATGCTCGGCGTCATCTCCGGCAACGCCGAGGGCGTGACCGGTTGGGACATCGCCAACGTCTTCCCCGGCGGCGGCGGCAACTGGGGTGGCTCCTTCCTCACGGTTCCGACGCAGTCGTCGCACCCTGAGGAGGCCAAGGCTCTCGCCGACTGGCTGACCGCGCCCGAGCAGCAGCTCGTCGCCTTCCAGACCACCGGCAACTTCCCGAGCCAGGTCGAGGCGCAGAACTCCGACGAGCTCGGCACGATCACGAACGAGTTCTTCAACAACGCCCCCATCGGCACGATCTTCGCCGAGCGCGCCGCGGCCGTGACCGTGGCGCCGTACAAGGGCCCGAACTACTTCGCGATCAACGACGCGATGGCCCAGGCCATCAACCGCGTCGAGGTGGACGGCACCGACGACGCCGCGTCGTCGTGGGCCAAGTGGGTCGAGGCCGTCCAGGCGCTCTGACTCTCCCGGCCGGGCCGTCGGCTCCCCTTTGCCGGCGGCCCGGCCGCACCCCTGCCCGACGGCGGCGCGCACCCCGTCGTCGGGCGTCGTCCACCCTGAGCCCCGCTGGGCTCGAGCACCCCAAGGACCCGCATGTCCACGCAGATCCCGACCCGACCCGGGCGCGCACGCGGCGCCGCGGCCACCGCCCCTTCCGCTCCCCCGCGCCGCATCGGCTTCCGCCAGACGCTCGGCCGCTGGGACGTGAAGATCTCGCCCTACCTGTACATCTCGCCGTTCTTCATCGTCTTCGCGATCACCGGCCTGTTCCCGCTGCTGTACACCGGCTTCGTCTCGGTGCACGAGTGGGACCTGCTCGGCGGTCAGGGCGACTTCGTGGGGCTCGAGAACTTCACGACGGTGCTCGACCAGGCGTTCTTCTGGAAGGCCCTGCGCAACACCATCTCGATCTTCCTGCTGTCGTCGGTGCCGCAGGTGCTGATGGCCCTGATGCTGGCCGCGCTGCTGCACGCGAACCTGCGCGCGCGGACCTTCTGGCGGATGGGCGTGCTGCTCCCCTACGTCGTCGCACCGGTCGCGGTCACGCTCGTCTTCTCCAAGATGTTCGCCGACGACTCGGGCATGATCAACGCGATCCTCGGCCAGGTCGGCATGGACCCGATCGCCTGGCACTCCGACCCGTTCTGGTCGCACGTGGCCATCGCGTCGATGGTCAACTTCCGCTGGACCGGCTACAACACGCTGATCTTCCTGGCCGCGATGCAGGCGATCCCGCAGGACCTGTACGAGGCCGCTGTCATCGACGGCGCCTCCCGCATCCGCCAGTTCTTCTCTGTCACGATCCCGATGGTGCGGCCGACGATCATCTTCGTGGTCATCACCTCCACCATCGGCGGCCTGCAGATCTACGACGAGCCACGGATGTTCGACAACTTCGGCCAGGGCGGGAACGACCGCCAGTGGCTGACCGTGACGCTCTACCTGTACGAGCTCGGCTGGCGTAACACGAACCTCGGCCGCGCCGCCGCGGTCGCCTGGCTGCTCTTCCTCGTCATCGTGATCTTCGCGATCGGCAACTACCTGATCACCCGGCGGATCGCCGCCGAGCCGACCCTGCGCACCACGCGTGGGGCGAAGCGCGTCGCTGGAAGGAGCGCACGATGAGCGCCCCCTCGATCCCCGTGATCCGCCAGACCGCCGGTGCCGGCGCCGCCCGGAGCGCCGCCCGGCGGCGCAAGACCGGCGTCGGCTCGGAGCGGCGTCCGCGCTGGCTCACGTACACGCTGCTCAGCCTGGCGATCCTCGTCTCCGCGTACCCGCTGTACTTCGCCGTCCAGCTGGCCTCGTCCACCTCGGCCGAGATCGCGCAGAACCCGATCCCCAAGCTGCTGCCCTCCGGCGAGCTGTTCACCAACCTCAAGCGCGTGCTCGAAGCCGACATCGACCTGTGGCAGGCGATCCTCAACTCGATCATCGTGTCCACGGCGACCGCCGTGTCCGTCGTGATGTTCGCGACGCTCGCGGGCTACTCGTTCGCCAAGCTGCGCTTCCGCGGCCGCCGCCAGCTGCTGGTCTTCGTGATCGCGACGATGGCGGTGCCCACCCAGCTCGGCGTCGTCCCGCTGTTCATCGTCATGCGTGAGCTCGACCTGGTCGGGAGCCTGTGGGCCGTGATCTTGCCGGGCATGGTGACGGCGTTCGGCGTCTTCTGGATGACGCAGTACCTGGACGCGGCGCTCCCTTACGAGCTCATCGAGGCCGCGCGCGTCGACGGCGCGAGCATGATCCGCACGTTCTGGAACGTGGCCCTCCCGGCCGCGCGTCCGGCCGCCGCGATGCTCGGGCTCTTCACGTTCATCGCGTCGTGGACGAACTTCTTCTGGCCGTCGATCGTGCTCGGCACGAAGAACCCGACGCTGCCGGTCGCCCTCCAGCTGCTGCAGGCGGGCTTCTTCAAGGACATCGCGCTGATCATGGCCGGCGTCGTCATCTCCGTCATCCCGCTCATCGCCTTGTTCATCGTGGCGGGCCGACAGCTGGTGGCGGGCATCATGCAGGGCGCGGTGAAGGGATGAGCAGCACCATGACGGTCAGTGGCCCCACCACGGGCACCTCCCGGACCTCCCCGGCGACCGAGACCGAGGGCGACCCCGCCGGCAATCGGCGGGTCTTCCCCCCGGGCTTCCTGTGGGGGGCGGCCACGGCGGCGTTCCAGATCGAGGGCGCCGCTGCCGAGGACGGCCGCACCCCCTCCATCTGGGACACGTTCTGCCGGGTGCCGGGCGCCGTCGTCGGCGGGGACCACGGCGACGTGGCCTGCGACCACTACCACCGCTGGCCGGAGGACCTGGACCTGATGTCCCGTCTGGGGCTGCAGGCCTACCGGTTCTCGACGTCGTGGCCGCGCATCGTGCCGGAGCCGGGGCGGATCGAGCCGCGCGGGCTGGACTTCTACTCCCGGCTCGTGGACGGCCTGCTCGAGCGGAACATCCAGCCGTGGCTGACCCTCTACCACTGGGACCTGCCGCAGTGGCTGGAGGACCTGGGCGGCTGGACCAACCGCGACGTCGCCGACCGGATGACGGAGTACGCGCTGGCCCTGCACGACCGTCTGGGCGACCGGGTGCGGCACTGGAGCACGCTGAACGAGCCGTGGTGCTCGGCGTTCCTCGGCTACTCGGGCGGCCAGCACGCGCCGGGCCGGCAGGAGCCGCAGGCCGCGGTCTCGGCGATGCACCACCTGCTGCTCGCGCACGGACGCACCGCCCGGGCCCTGCGCTCGGTGGACCGGGACATCACGCTCGGCTTCACCGTGAACTGCACGGTGTCCGACGCCGCGCACCCGTGGCACCCGGAGGACGCCGTGCTCGCGCGGCGCACCGAGATGCTGCTGCAGGAGGTGTTCCTCGAGCCGGCCCTCCTCGGCCGCTACCCCGAGGGCGCCGCCGAGGCGTACGCGTCGGCGGGCGTCACGATCCCCGTGCGCGACGGCGACCTGGCGGAGATCGCCGCCCCCGTCGACTTCGTGGGCGTGAACTACTACAACGGCGGCGCGGTCTGCGCGCTCGACGTGCCCGAGGACGAGGCCCTGCCCACCCAGGCCGCGGTGACGCGGCCGACGTCGGACCCGAACGTGGGTCTCGGGTCCTCGACGCTCGTGTCGCGGCGGCTGCCGCGCACGGCGATGGACTGGGAGGTGCAGCCCGACGGGCTGCGCCGCCTGCTCGAGTACCTGCACCGCGAGTACACCGGCCCGGCCGGCATCCCGCTGTACGTCACGGAGAACGGCGCCGCGTTCGACGACGTCGTCTCCCCCGACGGCTCCGTGGACGACGCCGAGCGGACCGCGTACGTGCTGGACCACCTGGCCGCGGTGGCGGATGCGGCGGCCCGCGGCGCGGACGTGCGCGGGTACTTCGTGTGGTCGCTGCTCGACAACTTCGAGTGGGCGTACGGCTACGCGAAGCGGTTCGGCGTGGTGCACGTGGACTTCGCGACGCAGCGGCGGACGCCGAAGCGCAGCGCCCTCGCCTACGCGGCGGTCATCCGGTCCGGGGGGCTCGGCGGGGCAGGTACGGTCGGTCCGTGACCATGGAGACGCCGGTCGCCGGGACGACGTCGACACGTCCCGGTCGCACGGGTGCGCCGACGATCCGGCAGGTCGCGGCGCTGGCCGGCGTCTCCCGCGCGACGGCGTCGCGGGTGATCAACGGCGGGCACCTCGTCAGCGAGGAGGCCCGCAAGGCGGTCGAGGCCGCGATCGCCGAGCTGAAGTTCGTCCCGAACCCGGTCGCGCGGTCGCTGGCCACGCGCCGCACCGGCTCGGTCGCGCTCATCGTGCCCGAGCCGAACCGCCGGCTGCTCACGGACCCGTTCTTCGCGGGGATCGTCGACGGGCTGTCGATGGCGCTCGAGCACGAGGGCCTGCAGATGGTCCTCCTCATCGCGCGGGACGCGGCGAGCGCCCGCAAGGCGGGGCGCTACGCGATCACGGGTCACGTGAACGGCGCGGTCGTCGCGTCGCACCACCGGGACGACGGGCTCAACCGGGCCCTGGTCTCCTCGGGCCTGCCGACCGTGTTCATCGGTCGCCCGCTGGACCTGCCGGTGTCGCACTACGTGGACACGGACAACACCGGCGGCGCCCGGCTCGCCACCCAGCACCTGGTGCAGCGGGGCTGCCGGCGGATCGGCACCATCGCCGGCCCGGGCGACATGACGGCGGGCCTGGACCGCCTGGTCGGCTGGCGCGAGGCGCTGGCGGCCGCCGGCATGCCCGACGACGCGGTCGAGTTCGGGGACTTCACGGCGCGCAGCGGCGCGGAGGCGATGGAGCGGCTGCTCGACCGGGTGCCGGACCTGGACGCCGTGTTCGTCGCGAACGACCTCATGGCCTCGGGCGCGATGCTCGCGCTGACCGCGCGCGGGCTGTCCGTGCCGGACGACGTCGCGGTGTTCGGCTTCGACGACATCGGCGTGGCGGAGAGCACCGACCCGCCGCTGAGCACCGTCGTCCAGCCGCTGGCCGACATGGCGGCCCGGGCCGGGACGCTCCTGGCCGCGATGCTGCGCGACGAGCCGGTGCCGACGGAGCCCGCGCTGTTCAGCCCGCGCCTGGTGCTCCGCGAGTCGGCCTGACGGTGGGGCCACGGCGCCGGGCCTGGGATCCCCGACGCCGTGGCGGTCAGCCGGCCTGCTCGACGCTGGCGAGCAGGGTGTAGGCCGCCTCCGCGGCGGCCAGGGCGCCGCGCACGGCGCGGCGTGAGCTGTGCCGGCGGGTGCGCTCGGTGATGGCGTGCTCGACCGCCGCGAAGCTCGCCACGCCGGTCAGGGCCGCGAGCG
>AXCX01000203.1 GCA_000767215.1 Actinotalea fermentans ATCC 43279 = JCM 9966 = DSM 3133 | reverse complement strand
CGGGCGTGCCCGCGGTGCGCCGGCGGCGCAGGCCACGCACGCGCTCGGTGAGCGAGCGGGGGAGGCGTCCGGCGTCGACGCGCGGGCCGAGCCAGGCGAGCAGCGCCGGCAGCAGGGTGAGCGAGAGCGTGACGTCCACGAGCACGACGGCGATGCCGCCCAGGCCCATCGAGCGCATGAACATCTGCGGGAAGAACAGCAGCCCGATGAACGCGATGGCGACGGTGAGGCCGGAGAACGCGACGGTGCGGCCCGCGGTGGCGACGGTCGTGCGCACCGCCGCCCCGACGTCGTCGGTGCGCCGGATCTCCTCGCGGAACCGGCTGACCATGAACAGCGAGTAGTCGATCGCCAGGCCCAGGCCGAGGATCGTCGTGACGTTGAGCGCGAACGTGGAGATCTCGGTGACGGCGGCGACGGCCCGCAGCACGAGCATGGCGCCGACGATCGCGATGCCGCCGATGGCGACCGGCAGGGCCGCGGCGGTGAGGCTGCCGAAGATGAGCACGAGCAGCACGAGCACGATCGGCATGGCGAGCATCTCGGCACGGGCGATGTCCTGCTCGGTGCGCTGGGTGAGCTCGGCGAACGCGGGCCGCTGGCCGGCGAGGTGCGTCTCCCACGGCTCGGGGGCGCGCAGGTCGTCGCGGATCCGCTCGTACGCGGCGGCGCGCTCCTCGTCGTCGGCGCCGGCGAGAGCGATGGCGGCCATCGTGGTGCGCCCGTCCGTGCCGACGAGACCGGCGCGGGCGGCGTCGGGCAGGCCGGGGGTCCACGGGCTGAGGACGGCGGTCACGTCGGCCGCGGGCAGGTCGGCGAGCACGGTGCGCAGCTGCGCCGCGTAGGCCGGGTCGGCGGGGGTGAGGGTCGGGTGCCGCCACAGCACGACGACGTCGCCCGGCTCGCGCCCGAACGCGGCCTCGAGGGCGACGGCGGCCTTGGTCGACTCGGCCTGCGGGTCGGTGAAGCCGCCCTCGCTGACCTCGTCGGCGACGCCGGGGCCGACGATCGCGGCGACGACGGCGAGCAGCGCTGCCGCGCCGATGACGAGGCGCCTGCGGGTGTGGGCCAGGCGGCCGAGTCGGCTGAACATGTGACGCCTCCGGGTACTCTTGCGTGACAGGCGATTGCCACGGCGAACGCCGTACGCATTCGTTAACGGTGTTTGCTAACGGTGTATACCCGAGCACATACTGTTAGCGGGTGTCAACGGTGTTCTCGCATGGTGGTGGTCGCCCAGCACCGGAGGAGGGGTCATGACGACGACGACGGAGTCGCGCCGGGACCGTCAGCGCGCCGCGACCGAGGCGGAGATCAAGGAGGTCGCCCGGCGCCAGCTCGTCGCCTCCGAAGGGGCCGAGCTGAGCCTGCGCGGCATCGCGCGTGAGATGGGCATGACGGCGCCCGCCCTCTACCGCTACTTCGAGAGCCTCGAGGCCCTCACGCAGGAGATGTGCCACGACTTCGTCCACGAGGTCGCCGAGGCGATCGACGCGCGGATGGCCGGGGCCGGTCGCGACCTGGCGACGCGCGTGCACGTGGCGATCCGGGCCTTCCGGGACTGGGCCGTCGCGAACCCGGCGGAGTTCGGCCTGATCTTCCGCTCGAAGGGTCCCGGGCCTGTCGCGTTCGCCGGCGCGGAGCAGGCCGAGTGGACCGACGACTGCAGCCACAGCCAGTCCTTCGCGCGCCTCTTCCTGGACCTGTTCGTCGACCTCTGGGCCGAGCAGCAGCCGATCGAGCTGCCCGACGAGGAGCACCTGCCCCGCGACGTCGTCGAGCAGCTCGCCGCCCTGCGGCGCCTCATCACGGTCGACGTGCCCGACGGCGCCGTCTGGGTCTTCGCGCACGCCTGGGTGCGCCTGTACTCGGTGATCGCGCTCGAGGCCCTCGGGCAGCTGGAGTTCATGTTCGCCGACGTCGAGCCCTACTTCGAGGCCGAGCTGCACGCCGTCGTGCACACGCTCGGCATCGACTACGTCCCGCGCGAGCCCTGACCCCGCCCACCCGTGTGGAGCGTTCCCGACGCGACGCGCGGGCGTGTCGGTCGGGAACGCTCCACACGCGGCGCGAACGCTCCACTCGCGCGGGTGACGCTCCGCACGTGCCACGATGTCCGGCATGGATGCGCCCGAGGTGAGGATCGACGTCGTCGACAGCGACGAGGCCGGCGAGCTGCTGACGCTGCGCCGCGCCGCATTCGTGGCCGAGGCCCAGGAGTACGGCGACCCCTTCATCCCCCCGCTCACGCAGACGCTCGACGAGCTGCGCGCGGACCTGGCGCGCACGGACGTCGTCACGCTCGCCGCGTGGGTGGCTCACCGGATGGTCGGGTCCATCCGCGTCGAGGTCGAGGGCACCAAGGCGACGCTGGGCCGGCTCGTCGTCGTGCCGGACATGCAGGGCAAGGGCATCGGCACGCAGCTGCTGCTGGCGATCCCGCCCTACCTGCCCCCGGAGACCTCCGAGGTCTGGGTGTTCACCGCGCGCGACGCCGTGCACAACCTCGCCGACGCGTACGAGGGCGAGAACGAGGCGCTCGGCGACCTCACGTACGCCTACCTGCGCCGCATCCTCGGTGCAGGCGGCACCCTGCCGACCCAGGGCTGAGCGCAGCCCTCGCCGCCCGACGGCGCCGCTCGCCGTCGGCTGCCAGGTGCCGGATATGCGGCGGCATCGCCGGGCGGCGGCTTGCTAGGCTGGGCCGGGTCGCGACTGGCGGACAGATCAGGTGGGGAACCACCGGGGAGCGACGCAGCAGCTGACGAGGGGTCGTACGCCTGGGCCCCGGGTCGCCCACCACGTGCGCGCCCCGGCTCGCACTGCTGACCGAGGAGAACGATGACCGCCACCCCCGACTCCGCCCACTCGTCCCGCGAGCGCGTGCTCGACGCGCCGCTCGCCGAGGTCGACCCCGAGATCGCCGAGGTCCTCGAGCTCGAGCTCGGCCGCCAGCGCGAGACGCTCGAGATGATCGCGAGCGAGAACTTCGTGCCGCGCGCCGTCCTCCAGGCGCAGGGCTCCGTGCTCACGAACAAGTACGCCGAGGGCTACCCGGGCAAGCGGTACTACGGCGGCTGCGAGTACGTCGACGTCGCCGAGAACCTCGCGATCGCCCGCGCCAAGGCCCTCTTCGGCGCGGAGCACGCCAACGTCCAGCCGCACGCGGGCGCCCAGGCGAACGCCGCCGTCCTGCACGCGCTCGCCACGCCCGGCGACACGATCCTCGGCCTCGAGCTGGCGCACGGCGGCCACCTCACGCACGGCATGAAGATCAACTTCTCGGGCCGGCTGTACGACGTCGCCTCCTACCAGGTGGACCCGACCACGTTCCGGGTGGACATGGACGTCGTGCGCGCCACGGCCGTCGAGCGCCGGCCGCGCGTCATCATCGCCGGCTGGTCCGCCTACCCGCGGCACCTCGACTTCGCCGCGTTCGCCGAGATCGCGCGCGAGGTGGGCGCCGCGCTCTGGGTCGACATGGCGCACTTCGCCGGCCTCGTCGCCGCGGGCCTGCACCCGTCGCCCGTGCCGCACGCCGACGTCGTCTCCTCGACCGTGCACAAGACCATCGGCGGCCCGCGCTCCGGCTTCATCCTGAGCAAGGAGGAGCACGCCAAGAAGATCGACTCCGCGGTGTTCCCGGGCCAGCAGGGCGGCCCGCTCATGCACGTCGTCGCGGCCAAGGCGACGGCCTTCAAGATCGCCGCGACCGAGGAGTTCCGCGCCCGCCAGCAGCGCACGCTCGACGGCGCCCAGATCCTCGCCGAGCGCCTGTCTGCCCCCGACGTCGCCGGCGCCGGCGTCTCCGTGCTCACCGGCGGCACTGACGTGCACCTGGTGCTCGTGGACCTGCGCGAGTCGCCGCTCGACGGCCAGCAGGCCGAGGACCTCCTGCACGCGGCCGGCATCACCGTGAACCGCAACGCCGTGCCGTTCGACCCGCGCCCGCCGCGCGTGACGTCCGGCCTGCGGATCGGCACGCCGGCGCTTGCGACGCGCGGCTTCGGCGAAGCCGAGTTCCGCGAGGTCGCCGACATCATCGCGACGGCCCTCGTGGACGGCCAGGCGGCCGACGTCGCCGCGCTGCGCGCGCGGGTCGGCAGGCTCACGGCGGACTTCCCGCTGTACCCGGGCCTGCAGCAGTGACCGCCCAGCTGCTCGACGGCAAGGCCGTCGCCGCGGCGATCAAGGGCGAGCTCGCGGTCCGGGTGGCGGCGCTGCGGGAGCGCGGCGTCGCCTGCGGGCTGGGCACGATCCTCGTCGGCGACGACCCGGGCTCGCACGCCTACGTCGCGGGCAAGCACCGCGACTGCGCCGAGGTCGGCATCGACTCGATCCGCGAGGACCTGCCCGCGGACGCGACCACCGCCGACGTCGAGGCCGCGATCGACCGGCTGAACGCCGACCCGCGCTGCACCGGCTACATCGTCCAGCTGCCGCTGCCGAAGGGCATCGACCCGGGGCCGCTGCTCGAGCGCATCGACCCGGCCAAGGACGCCGACGGCCTGCACCCGACGAACCTCGGCCGCCTGGTGCTGCGGGTGAGCGAGCCGCTCACCTCGCCGCTGCCGTGCACGCCGCGCGGCTGCCTCGAGCTGCTGGCGCGGTACGGGCTGTCCGTGGCGGGCAAGCACGTCGTCGTCGTCGGGCGGGGGACCACGGTGGGGCGGTCCATCGGGCTGCTCCTCACGCGGCGCGAGCACAACGCGACGGTGACGCTCACGCACACCGGCACCCGCGACCTGGACGCGCACCTGCGGACGGCGGACGTCATCGTCGCCGCGGCGGGCGTGCCCGGCATCGTGCGCGCCCAGGACGTCGCCCCGGGCGCCATCGTGCTCGACGTCGGCGTCTCGCGGCAGGTCGACGAGGAGACCGGCCGCACGCGCCTGGTGGGCGACGTCGACCCCGCCGTCCGCGACGTGGCCGGCTGGCTCTCGCCCAACCCGGGTGGGGTCGGCCCGATGACGCGCGCCATGCTCCTGGCCAACGTGGTCGAGGCCGCCGAGGCGAGCCTCTGACGGGCTCCCAGCGATCCACCCCCCTCGGAGTGGAACGAACCTGTCGTGATCTGCCCTCGAGTGGAACGTCCTGCTCCACGTTCGTTCCACTCGACGGCAGATGAGTCCGCACGGGCCGGGTGGTCTGCACCTTCGACAGTGCCCGACCACCGAGGGAGACCGCCATGTCCGTGCACACGCACCTCTGGTTCGACGACCAGGCCGAGGACGCCGCGAGGTTCTGGACCTCGATCGTGCCCAACTCGCGGATCCTGGCGGTCCGCCGCGCGCCCGCGGGAGTTCCCGACGTCGCGGAGGGCACCGTGTTCGTCGTCGAGCTCGAGCTCGACGGCCACCGCGTCACGGCGCTCAACGCCGGACCGTCCTTCACGCTGGACGAGGCGTTCTCGTTCTTCCTCGAGTGCGAGGACCAGGCTGAGGTCGACAAGTACTGGGAGGCGCTGCTGGCCGACGGCGGCGAGCCCAGCCAGTGCGGCTGGCTGCGGGACCGCTTCGGCGTGGCCTGGCAGGTCGTCCCGAAGGGCCTGGACGACCTGGTCTTCGCACCCGGCGAGGCCGGGCAGCGCGCGATGGACGCGATGATGCGGCAGGTCAAGCTCGACATCGGCGCCATCCGGGCGGCGTACGAGGGCGTGTCCGCGCCCGCCTGACGGGCGGCCCGGGCGGGTGCACATTCACCCGCTCGTGCCGATTTGACACGGGAGGGTGCGGGTTACATTCGTCTTCCCCCACGCTATGCGGGCCGGCGGACCCCCAGCCGCTGCGCCGAACCGAAGGACCCGAGTGACGCTCGCCGCCCCCACGAGCAGCCCCGCAACCGACCCGCCGACGAGCGTGCCGGGTCGCCTGCGCACGTCCCTGGGCAGGCCGTCCGGCGTCTTCCCGGCCACGCGCTGGTTGTTCGCGCGGCTCGCCCTGCTCTCCCTGGCGGTCACGCTGCCGGTGCCGCTCCTGACGGCGAACCTCGTGGAGGCCGGCGCGGTGCTGCTCGGCAGCGGGGTGCTCGCGACCTCGTGGACCTTCGGCTACCTGCGCGGCCGGACGAGCGTCGGCGCGGACGTCGCGGACACGATCGCCGTGTTCGCGATCGCGCTCGCCAGCGACGTGCCGTCGAGCATCGTCGCGGCGCTCGTCTCGGCCCTGTGGTTCCGCTCGCTGGAGGGGACCGCGACCCGCGCCTACCTGCGCCCGGTCGCGTACTCCGCGGCGCTGGCGCTGGCGCTGGCGTTGTGGCCGCACGTCGGCGACCACGTCTCGACGACGGAGGGCCTGCAGTTCCTCGCCACCGTCCCGATGCTCTTCCTGACCGTCGTCGTCGCGCGCCGGCTGGCCTGGATGTTCCTCGAGCGCCAGGTGCGCGACGCCGTCGGGGCGGTCTACGCCGCCGCCATCGAGCAGCTGCTCGGCCTCACGGACTGCGCGGCGATCCGCGAGGTCGCCGCCGAGGCCGACCGGGGGTTCTGCCAGGCGGTGCCCGGGCTGCGCATCGCGAAGGCGGACGCGGACGGGCAGCACCTGGTCATCGACGTCCGGCACGGCGACTGGGTCGCGCCGCCCGAGCGCCTGCCCCTCGCCCTGGTGGGCGACGTCCCGGCGGGCGACCGGCCGCGGGAGCGGGCCTCGGCCGCGCGCCCGGTCG
>AXCX01000202.1 GCA_000767215.1 Actinotalea fermentans ATCC 43279 = JCM 9966 = DSM 3133 | reverse complement strand
CGGGCGTCGCCCTGCCGGGCCATCTCGCGGCGTCGGCCGTCGTCCGGCTCGCCGCCGACCCGGAGGCGTTCGCCCTCCAGCTGCGCCGGCCCGTGCCGCAGGAGCCGTCGGCGCGCGCCCGCCGGGGGACCGCGTTCCACGCGTGGGTCGAGCGCTACTACGGGGCGGCCGCGCTCGTCGACGTGGACGCCCTGCCGGGTGCCGACGACGAAGCCGGTGACGACGCCGAGCTCGCGGCGCTCCAGGCGCGCTTCCTGGCGTCGGAGTGGGCGTCGCGCACGCCGGTGGCCGTCGAGGTGGACGTGGACACGCCGGTGGGTGACGTCGTCGTGCGCTGCCGGATCGACGCGGTGTTCGCCGAGCCCGACGGGGCGGTCGTCGTCGTCGACTGGAAGACCGGCCGGCCGCCGCGGGACCCCGCCGCCGTCCGCGCCCGCGACCTGCAGCTCGCCGCCTACCGGCTGGCCTGGTCGCGCCGCACGGGCGTGCCCGTCGAGCAGGTCACGGCCGCGTTCGTGCATGTCGGGACCGGCGAGACCATCCGGTCGAGCGCCGACGTGGGCGCCCTCGCGAGCGCGCTCGAGGCGGCTCAGGCGGGCTGAGGCTCCTCGTCCGGGCCCTCGCCCGCGGGCTCGTCGTCCACCTGCTCGTCCGCCGGGGCCTGGTCGTAGCCCGCGTCGTCGTCGGCCTCGTCGTCGTCGGCCTCGGGGAGGTCGACGGGCTCGTCGTCGGCCGGCTCGTCCGCCTCCTCCTCGGTCGCCCAGCCCTCCTCGTCGGCGGTCCAGGCGGCCTCGGTGACGACGGCGGGCGCCTCGTCGGCGGCGGTCTGCTCGGCGAGCTCGGCGAGCATCGCCGTGGCGTCCTCGACGATCGCCGGGTCCTCCATGTGCACGCCGTGCAGCAGCCAGCGCGCGAGCGCCAGCTCTCCCGCGAGGAGCGCGCGCTCGCCGAGGTACGGGTCGCGCAGCTCGGTGCGGCGCAGGTTGTAGGCCTCGACGATGGCGTCGACCGCCTCGTGCGGCGCGGCGACGAGGAGCCAGGCGAGGTCGTCGGCGGGGTCGGCGACCTTCGCCTCCGACCAGCCGAGCACCGCGACGGGCCGCTCGGGGCTGCACAGGATGTGGTCGGCGGAGAGGTCCCCGTGCACCACGACGGGCCGGAACCGCCACACGGCGACGTCCTCCAGCGCGCGCTCCCACCGCCGCAGCAGCGACGCGGGCACGCGCCCGGTCTTCGCAGCCTCGTCGACCTCGGCCAGCCGCCGACGGCGGTACTCGTCCGCCTCGTAGACGGGCAGCCCGGCGTCCTCGACCGTGGCCGGGGGAAGCTCGTGGATCGCGGCGATCGCGCGGCCGACCTCCGCCGCGAGCCCTGGCCCGGGGCCGAGGTGCTCCAGGTGCAGCGCGCGGCCGGGCAGCTGCGGGCTGACCACGGCGCGGCCGCCCTCGGGCAGCTCGACGAATCCCGCAGGTCGGGGCACCTCGAAGGGCAGGCGCCCGGCGTCGACGTGCTCGGCCAGGCCCTCGAGCAGCGCGGCCTCGGCCTCGAGGGCGGCGCCGGCCCGCGGGTTCTGCGGCGCGCGCACCACCCAGCGGCGTCCCTCCGCGTCGATGACGACGGCGGCGTCCACCCCCGTCGACGGGTTGCGAGGGCGCCGGACGTCGACGGCGTCGAGTCCCGGCACGGCGACGGTCGCGAGGGCGGCCAGGGCGAGCGGTGAACGGGGCACGGCCCCACGCTAGGTGCCGCGCGTCGTCGGCGGGAGCAGGAAGGGCGCGTGTCTCACCTACCGTGGGTGCGTGCACACCCTCCCGCTCGCCCGTTCCGTAGTGGACCCGGCGGCGCACCGGCGCGGCGAGCCGGAGCTCCTCGCCGAGCTCTGGGCCGACCCGGAGACGCTCGTCCTCGTGCTGCACGAGGGCCTGCTGCCGCTCACCGACGACGGCGCGCACCTGGACCTGCGTGCCCCCGACGAGCTCGCCGGGCTCGGCCCGGGCGACGGCGACGCGGTGTGGGTGTTCCTCGGCCAGTGCGACGAGCGCGCGTACCTCGCGGTGCTCCTGGCAGACCTGCCCGGGGACACGTCCCTCGAGGGCGTCGCGGCGGACGGGGGAGCGGCCTGGCTGGCCACGGTGCGCCGGGGCCGGCTGCGCGACGTCGGGCACCTGCTCGGCGACCGCGACGCGGACCTCGCGACGACGGCCGTCGCGCTCGCGGAGTGGCACGCCCGCCACCCGCGGTGCACGCGCTGCGGCGCGCTGACCAGGCCGGAGCAGGCGGGCTGGGTCCGCCGCTGCCCCGACGACGGCACCGAGGACTACCCGCGCACCGACGCCGCCGTGATCATGGCGGTCACCGACGACGCCGGGCGGATCCTCCTCGCGCACGGAGCGCACTGGCCGCCGCACCGGTACTCGACGCTGGCCGGTTTCGTCGAGCCGGGGGAGTCGCTCGAGACGGCCGTGCGGCGCGAGGTCGCGGAGGAGGCGGGCGTCGTCGTCGACGAGGTGGCCTACGTGGCGAGCCAGCCGTGGCCGTTCCCGGCGTCGCTCATGCTGGGCTTCCGCGCGCGGGCCACGACGACGGACGTCGTGGTGGACGGCAAGGAGCTGACCGACGCGCGGTGGTTCACGCGGGAGGAGCTGAGCGCGGCGCTGCGCGCGGGCGAGGTGCTGCTGCCCATGCGGACGTCGATCGCGCTCGCGCTCATCGAGGAGTGGTTCGGCGGCACGCTCCCGGCCAGCCCGCTGCCCTCGGGTCGCTGAGCGTCAGACGGCGAGGCGCTCGGTGACCTCGCGCAGCGAGGGGTTGGTCGCGGCGCTCCCGTCGGGGAAGAGGAGCGTCGGCACGGTCCGGTTGCCGCCGTTGACCTGCTCGACGAAGTCCGCGGCGTCGGGGTGCTCCTCGACGTCCACCTCGCGGTAGGCGATGCCGGCGTCGTCCATCTGGGCCTTCAGGCGGCGGCAGTACCCGCACCACGTGGTGGTGAACATGGTCACGGTGCCGGGCGTCGGCAGGTGGTTGCTTGTCATGGGATGACCAGCGTACGTCAGCGGTGCCGCGCCTCGCCCACGCCGGTGGAGGGGGCGGCGCGGTGTCGGGCGGGGCTGGGAGACTGGGACCGATGTCCACCGACGCCCGCCCCCAGGCCTCCCGCTCCGCCGACGCCCTGCTCGAGCACCTCGACCCCGACCAGCGCGCGGTCGCGCTCGCGGTCACGGGCCCGGTGTGCGTGCTCGCCGGCGCGGGGACCGGGAAGACCCGGGCCATCACGCACCGCATCGCCTACGCCGTCCGCACGGGGACCTACCCCGCCACGAGCGTCCTCGCGGTGACCTTCACGGCGCGGGCCGCCGGCGAGATGCGCACGCGTCTGCGCGACCTCGGCGTCACGGGCGTCCAGGCGCGCACCTTCCACGCCGCCGCGCTGCGTCAGCTCTCGTACTTCTGGCCCCAGGTGGTCGGGGGTGCGCCGCCGCGGATCCTGGAGCACAAGGCGCCGGCCGTCGCGGAGGCCGCCCGCTCGCTCGGCCTCGCGGTCGACCGGCTCACGGTGCGTGACCTCGCGTCCGAGATCGAGTGGTCCAAGGTCTCGCTCGTCCCGGCCGACGACTACGTCCGGGCGGCCGCCGCGACCGACCGGCCGTCCCCTGCGGGCGTCGACAGGTCCACCGTGGCCCGGCTGATCGCGGCGTACGAGACGGTCAAGGACGCGCAGGGCCTCGTCGACTTCGAGGACGTCCTCGTCATGCTCGGCCACATGCTCGAGAGCCGCCGGGACGTCGCCGACCAGGTGCGCTCGCAGTACCGGCACTTCGTGGTCGACGAGTACCAGGACGTCTCGCCGGCCCAGCAGTACCTGCTCGACCAGTGGCTTGGCGACCGGCACGAGCTCTGCGTCGTCGGCGACCCCAACCAGACGATCTACTCGTTCACGGGTGCGACGCCGCACCACCTGTTGACGTTCGCCGGCAAGCACCCGGGCGCGACCGTCGTCCGGCTGGTCCGCGACTACCGCTCCACGCCCCAGGTGGTCACCCTGGCCAACCGCGTCCGTGCCGGGGCCCGCGGCCGCCGCAGCGACGGCGTCGAGCTCGTCGCGCAGCGCCCAGCCGGCCCGCCGGTCGGCTTCACCGCGTACGACGACGACGAGGCGGAGTCCGCGGGCGTCGCCGGGCGGATCGGGCGGCTGATCGCCTCCGGGACCCCGGCCGCCGAGATCGCCGTCCTGTACCGGACGAACGCGCAGTCGGAGGCCTTCGAGCAGGCGCTCGCCGACGCCGGCATCGGGTACCTCGTCCGGGGTGGCGAGCGGTTCTTCCAGCGCAAGGAGGTCCGCGACGCGCTCGTCCTGCTGCGTGGCGGCGCGCGCTCCATGGCCGAGGTGCCGCTCGCCGAGGCCGTCCGCGACGTCCTCGCCAGTGCCGGCTGGAGCCCCGAGCCGCCCGCCGCGCGCGGCGCGGTCCGGGAGCGCTGGGACTCGCTGCAGGCGATCGTCGCGCTCGCCGACGACCTCGCGCAGGACCCGGCCGCGACGGTGGCGACGCTCGTCGCGGAGCTCGACGAGCGGGCGGCCGCCCAGCACGCGCCAGCGGTCGACGGCGTGACGCTCGCCTCCCTG